>JAVBQR010000048.1:0-11453 GCA_031548865.1 Planctomycetota bacterium | reverse complement strand
GGCGCTCGGCTTCGGCGGCATTGAAGGCGAAGCCGAGGGTGAACAAGCCGGCAGCGCCGGCCTCGGCCAGGAAATCGATTTCCCGTTGAAACGACAGCCCGGATTTTTCAAGCGTTTCCCTGAGCCGGCCATCCACAAACCCGACCGAGGGAAAGTTGTTCACCCCGGCGAAACCGAGGTCGACGATTTTGGCTACCAGTTCCGCCGCGTTCAACTGCGGGTCGGTGGCGCATACCGAGACCAGCACCGGGTTGCCGCCGGAGCGGGGAAGTATTTCCCGCGACGCGCATTCCAGGGACATGCGGTTGGCGCTGGCGACCGGCAGAAACGCCGCCGGCGAAGGTATGCCGTAGGCGCGGAATTTTCCGGCGTTGGGGACCATCAGGAAATCCGCCCCGCCCGCCAGGGCGTGTTTGGCGGCTATGCCGGAGCCGGTGGCGACGCCGACAATCGGGGCTCCGGAGGCAAGCGAGGATTGGAAACGGGAAACGATCGAGGTTCGCGGGGATGTCAAGGGTTTGTCCTGAAGTTTTGCGGAGTGGCGATTCAGCCGCCAATCGCCACTCCGCAAAATCGTTTTTTCATGATTTTCCAAGGTTTTTCTATTAACAAAACTCCACTCGTGACGAGTATATCATTCCGGCGTCCGTCGGGCAATGGCGAGTTCGCGGAAGGGCGGAGGTGGTCTTTCCAACATTAGCTGGCCTATTTCCCCAAACCGCCGTAGAATGGCTTGGCGATGAAACCAAAGCATGTTTCCCTATCCATACCGATCGCTAATTGAGGAGAAACGCATGCATAACAACTGCGCGCTCAATATCCGCGCGGCCGGCTCCTGCCGGTGGGACGAGGTGTCGTTGGGCGAGGTGATGCTCCGGCTGGACCCGGGCGAATACCGGATCAAGACCGCCCGGACTTTTCGCGCCTCCGAAGGAGGAGGCGAATACAATGTGGCGCGGGGTCTCCGCCGCTGTTTCGGTTTGGCTACGGCGGCCGTCACCGCCCTGGTCGACAACGAGGTCGGGCGACTGGTCGAGGATTTGATGCTGCAGGGCGGAGTGGATCTCAGCCACGTCAAGTGGGTGCCCTTCGACGGCTTGGGCAAGGCGGCCAGGAACGGCCTCAACTTCACCGAACGCGGCTTCGGTGTGCGGGGGGCGGTGGGAATATCCGACCGCGCCAATACGGCGGTTTCGCAACTTCGCCGCGGCGATATCGACTGGGACCAGATTTTTGCCCGCGAAGGCGCACGGTGGTTCCATTGCGGCGGCATTTTCGCCGCCTTGTCCGATACCACGCCGGAAGTGGCGGTGGAGGCGATGCAAAAGGCCAAGGAGCACGGCGTCGTCACCAGTTACGATTTGAACTACCGGCCGAGCTTGTGGAAATCCATTGGCGGGCCCAAGCGCGCCCTGGAAGTGAACCGCGAAATTGCCAAATACGTCGACGTCATGATCGGCAACGAGGAGGATTTCACCCACGCCCTAGGCTTCGAGGTCGAAGGCCTGGACGCCAACATTTCCGCCATCGACCCGGCCAATTTCAAGAAAATGCTGGCCCGGGTTCTGGAAAGCTACCCCAACTTCAAGGCGGTGGCGAACACGCTGCGGCAGGTGCGTACCGCCTCGCTGAACGACTGGTCGGCGATTCTCTGGCATGACGGCGAGTTTTACCAGGCCCGGCAGTACGAACGCCTGGAAATTTTCGATCGCGTGGGCGGGGGCGATTCCTTCGCTTCGGGTTTGATTTACGGCTTCCTGGCCGGTTTGCCGCCGCAACAATGTGTCGAATACGGTGCGGCGCACGGGGCGTTGGCCATGACCACACCCGGCGATACTTCCATGGCCAGTTTGGCGGAAGTGAAAAAGCTGGTCGGCGGCGGCGGCGCGCGGGTCGACAGGTAACGAAACGCCACTGGCGTCATCGCGATAGGATTACGGGGACATGATGTTTATTTATCCGGCAGTTTGGATAATTAAATTTCGTGTCCCCGTAATCCGAAAACTTCGGTAAATAACTTGACAATTTCAGAAAAGCGCATATTTTAAGCTAGGAAAACGTTTTACTAGCGGATACCCAAGGGACCTCCATGCCGGGCTCCGACCTCACCATCAAAGATATTGCCAAGTTATGCGGCGTCTCCATCACCACCGTCTCCAAGGTCATCAACGGCAAATGCGGCAGCATCGGCGCCACCACCATCGAAAGAATCCATGCGGCGGTGGAAAAACACCACTTTTCGCCAAGCCCAGTGGCCAGGAGCATGGTGACCCGCAAATCCCATACCATCGGCCTGGTCGTTCCGGATGTCCGCAACCCCTTCTTTTCCGACCTCGCCAGAGGGGTGGAGGATGTCTGCAATGGCATCTCCTACGGTTGCTTTCTCTGTAACACCGACGGCAGCCTGGAAAAAGAGAATAATTACGTCAGTCTACTCCGCGGCCGGGTCGCCGACGGCATGCTTTTCACCACCCAGAACCGCATAGAATACAATCCCGTCTTCGCCACCTTGTTGGCGAAGAATTACCCTTTCTGCCTGATCGAGCGCTATCTGGACGAATTACCCGGCATCCCCGGCGTCTATTTCGACAATCTGGGCGGGGCGCGCCTGGCCACCGAGTACCTTATCGCCCAAGGGCACCGGCGCATCGCCTTCATTTCCGGCCCGGCCACCACGGCCAACGCCCGGCTGCGGCGGGACGGCTATCTGGCAGCCCTGGCGGCACATGGTATCGCGGCGGAGGACCGCTTGCAGGTGGAAGGCGACTACCGTTACAGCGGCGGTTACCGGGCGATTGACATCCTGTTGACCGAGCGCGCCGGGCAGTTCACCGCCCTCTTCGCTTCCAACGACCTAATGGCTCTGGGCGCCTATCAGAGGCTCGGGGAACTGGGGCTGAAGGTACCGGAGCAGGTTTCCATTATCGGCTTTGACAACGCCCCCTTTCCGGAGGTGTTTCGGCCTGCCATCACCAGCATTGAAATCCCCGCCTACCAGATGGGCAGACGTTCGGCCGAGATGCTCCTGGCCCGTATCGCCGGCAAGCCGGAGGCGGTCAGCCGTTATGTATTCGCGCCCAAGCTGATCGTGAAAGAAAGCGTGGGGAGGATTTGAGCGTGTTCCCGAAGGGCAGGAATATTTTTTTGTCGTCTAAGTAAAACGTTTTACTACTGCGAATATCGAGGTACGTGCGGCTGTTTGCGCCTGTTCCTTCGGGCGCGGGAAGCGAGGACTAGGGCATGGCGGACAAAGCGGATGGGGCCGGCGCGTCCGGCTGGCGACTGGGCGGACTGTTTCGTCTCCGTGAAGCGGGGGTGGCGGTGGCGTTATTGCTCCTGATCGGGCTGTTTTCCACGCTGTCCGACTACTTCTTCAACCTGGACAACTTCATCAATATCCTGCGCCAGATTTCGCTCCTCGGTATCATCGCCATGGGCATGACCCTGGTCATCGTCTGCGGCGAAATCGACCTGTCGGTCGGTTCGATTTATGGCGCTTCCGCCATGCTCACCGGGGTGATGATGATTAACGGCGTGCCGGTTTTCCTGGCCATGCTCCTCGGCTGTCTGGCCGGAGTGGTTTTCGGGGCGTTGAACGGCATATTCACCACTTACGTGCGTATCCCGGCAATGATCGTCACCCTCGGCATGATGAACATCGCCCGCGGCCTCGCCCTCATCGTCAGCGGCGGCCGGGTGGTGAACCTGTCCCCCCGCACGGTCAAGGATCCGCATCTCGCCGACTTCATTTTCCTGGGCCAGGGGAAAATTTTCGACCTGCCCGTCATGTGCCTGGTGTTTCTCATCGCCGCCTTTATCGTCTACCTGGTTTACAATCACACGCTCCTAGGCTTCCGCATGCGGGCGGTCGGCGGCAGCAAGGCGGCGGCCAAGGCTTCGGGAATCGACGAAAAACTAATCAAGATCTGCGCCTTCGCCATCGTCGGCTTCCTGGCCGCCGTGGCCGGGCAGCTTAACATCGCCTTCCTCGGTAACGTCCAAGGCACCACCGGCCAAGGTATGGAACTCAACGCCATCGCCGCCGTCATCATCGGCGGCACGACCCTATCCGGCGGCGAAGGCACCATCATCGGCACCATCATCGGCGTCCTGATTATGGGCGTCCTGAATAACGGCATCGTCCTCATGGGGGTCTCCCCCTTCTGGCAAATGACCATCATCGGCGTCGTCATCATCCTCGCGGTGGCGGTGGACATGTGGACGCGAAAGGCGCGGAAGGAATGAGCCCGATAGTTGAGTTTGTCGACATCGTCAAGAACTTCCCCGGCGTCCAGGCGCTGAAGGGGGTTTCACTTACCATCGAGAAGGGAACGGTGCACGCGCTGGTGGGCGAAAACGGGGCGGGCAAGTCGACCCTTATGAATATCCTCGGCGGGCTCTACCAACCGGACTCCGGCGAAGTCCGCCTGAAGAACGAACGCGTGCACATCCGCAGCCAGCACGCGGCCAGGAAAATGGGGATTGGCGTCGTCTACCAGGAGCTCCGCCTCTGCCCCAATCTCACTATCACCGAAAACATTTTCCTCGGCCGCGAGCGGGAAGTAGGGAAAGGCAAAGTGGACTGGCGCGCCATGCGGGACCGCGCCCGGGTCATCCTCGAAGGCATGGGCTCGGAACTCGACCCCGGCGCCTTGGTCGGCCGGCTCAGCGTCGCCAACCAGCAGGTGGTGGAAATCGCCAAAGCCATCAGCCTCGACGCCGAGATCATAATCATGGACGAGCCGACCTCGGCCCTGACCCACCGCGAGTCGGATCGCCTCTTCGAAAACATCCGCGCCCTCAAGGCGAAGGGCGTCACCATCATCTACATCTCCCACCGCATGGAAGAGGTCTTCAGCATTTCCGATTACATTTCGGTCCTCCGCGACGGCTCCTTCCACGGCACCTTCGCCCGGGGCGAAGTGTCGCCGGATCGGATCATCAACCTCATCGCCGGGCGGGAACTGGCGGGTGAGATGGCCGGCCGCGCCGCCTCTTCCCCGACCTCCGCCGACCGCCCCGCCGTCCTGGAGGTGCGGAACCTGTCCCGCGAGGGCTGGTTCCGGGACGTTTCGTTCGAACTGAAGGAGAAGGAAATTCTCGGTGTCTACGGGCTCCAGGGCGCGGGACGTACCGAACTCCTGGAGACGATCTTCGGGCTGGCGCGGGAATCCGGCGGGGAGGTCGTCGCCTTCGGCGAAGCGCTTGGCCGCCGCACTCCCGCCTCCGCCATCCGCCGCGGCTTTGCCATGGTGCCGGAAAACCGCCGCGACGCCGGCATTTTCCCCGACATGTCCATTTTGGAAAACATCAATTCGGCGAATGCCCCGGACATTTCCGGGCCGCTCGGTTTCCTGAAGAAACGCCTAATGCGCTCGGTCTGCGGCGAATCGCGGCGCAGCCTCAACATCAAGATGGCGTCCCCCCACAAGAAAATTTCCGAACTGTCAGGCGGCAATCAGCAGAAAGTCATCATCGCCAAATGGCTGGCGACCCGGCCCCGCATCCTCCTCGTGGACGAGCCGACCCGGGGCATCGACGTCGGGGCGAAGGCGGAAATTTTCCGGATTCTCCGGGACCTCCGGGACAAGGGGCTGTCGGTCCTCATCATCTCCTCCGAAATCGCCGAGATCGTGGCGGAATGCGACCGGGTCCTGGTCATGCGCCACGGGCGGATGGAGGCGGAACTGGCGGGGGAAGACATCACCAAGGAGAGGATCCTCCGGCACGCCCTGTGACGGCCTGCCGGCGCGGTTTGTGGGTCTGTATCGAATATTTCGCGTGCGGTAATTTCGGCCTTTTTTCGCTTTGCTTCGAGAGGAGAGAAACATGAGAAAAATTTGGTTGGCGGCATGTGCCGTCCTGTTCGCGTTCGCGGTCCAGGCCCAGGACAAGCCGCGGATATCCGTCGTCTACCACGACACCGGCATCGAGTTCGGCCAGGTCATCAAGCTGGGCGCCCTGTCGGCCGGCAAGGAACTCGGCGCGGACGTGGAATTCGTCGGCCCCATCGGCATCAAGGTCGACGAGCAGGTGGCAATCATCGAAAACTGCATCACCAAGAAAGTGGACGGCCTGGCCATCTCCAACGTCAACGGCGAAGCCCTGAACCCGATGATCGACAAGGCGGTCGCCGCCGGCATTCCCACCGTCACCTTCAACTCGGACGCCGACGGCTCGAAGCGGGCCGCCTTCTACGGCCAGGATTTGGTGAAGTCCGGGGAAGTGCAGGCCGAGAACCTGTCCGGCTATATGGGCGGCAAGGGGAAAATCCTCATCATCACCGGCGAAGCCGCCGCCTCCTGGTCGCAGGACCGCGAAAAGGGCGTCCGTGAAGGCATGAAGAAAATCCCCGGCATCAGCATCATCAACACCATCTCCACCGGCTGGGAAGAGCAGTCCCAATACGCCGCCATCGAAAACGCCATCATCGCCAACCCGGACCTGGCCGGCATCGCCTCCCTCGACGCCGCCACCACTCCCGCCACCGGCCGGGCGCTCATCCGCCTGAACAAGAAAGGCCTCATCAAGCACGTCGGCCACGACCTGGTCCCCGAGACCCTCGACAACATCAAGGCCGGCGCCACCAACGCCGCCCTCAGCCAAAACCCCTATATGCAAGGTTTCCTCCCGGTCAAGGCGCTGGTCGAGTTCATCCGCAACAAGGCCCCGATGAAGAGCGTGGACACCGGCATCCTGCTGGTCAATGAGAAAAACATCGACGAATTCCTGAAGAAGCTGGAAGCGGGCGAGCCGATTGGTTGAACCTACAACACCGGATTTGCGGGAACCGCTTCCGCAAATCCGGCGTGAGTGTACCGTTGAAACACAGGCGAACAAGATTTTCGCAAAGCGGCGATTGGCGGTTCAATCGCCGCTTTACGAAACTTCAGCAAGGTGAACATATGAGCGAAAAACAGGCAGTCGTCACCGTCGTCGGCAGTTATGCCGTCGGCATGACCATAGAATGCCAGGAATTTCCCGTCTCCGGCCAGACGGTGAAAGGGCACAATTTCCGCCTCCTGCACGGCGGCAAAGGTTCTAACCAGGCCATCGGCGTCGCCCGCTTGGGCGGACGCGCCGTCTTCGGCAGTTGCGTCGGGAACGACTCCTTCGGCGACAACGCCCTGGCCATGCACGACAAGGAAGGTATCGACCGCCGTTTCGTGAAACGGACCGACCGGGACGCGACCGGCGTCGGCCTCATTTACGTCTCGGCCTCCGGCGAAAACGAAATCGTCATCGGTCTCGGCGCGAACGAGCATTTTCTCCCAGCGGACGTCGACGCCATGCGTGACGCCATCGCTAATTCGGACCTCCTCCTGGTGCAGCTGGAAATGAACCTGGAGGCGGTGGCGCGGGCCATCGAAGTGGCGCACGCGGCAGGGGTGCCGGTCATCCTCAATCCGGCGCCGTTTTCACGCCTGCCGGACGCGGTGGTGAAGAAGGTCACCTACCTGACTCCGAACGAAACGGAAGCGGCTGCCATGCTCGGCCTCCAGTCCGTCACGGACGGGCGGGAACTCGCGCATCGGCTGCACGCCGCCTACGGCGCTGCCGCCGTAGTCACGCTGGGGGAAAAGGGGGCCTATATCAAATCCGGAACCGTCGACGAACTGGTGCCCGGCATCAAGGTGGAACCGGTCGACTCCACCGGCGCCGGGGACACTTTCAGTTCCGCCTTGGCGGTGGCGCTCGGTGAAGGAAGGGAACTGCCCGAAGCGGTTCGTTTCGCCAATTGCGCCGCCGGGCTGTCGGTGACTGTGAAGGGGGTAGTCGAGTCCATTCCCTACCGTCGGCAAGTCAAAGCATAAAGGAGTTTCGATGAAAAAAAGCAGGATTCTCAACAAGGCCCTGAACCAAGCCATCGCCGACATGGGGCACGGCGACATCATGATCGTCGCCGACGCCGGTTTCCCCATTCCCCGGCAGGAGCAGCGGATAGACCTGGCAATCGAAGCCGACAAACCCGGTATTGTCGAGACGCTTGACCTGATCATGAGCGACTTCATCCACGAACGCTGCATCGTGGCCGAGGAACAGGGGAAATATAATCCCGAACACTTCAAGCGCGTGTCGGCCGTGAGCGACCGCTGCAAGGTGGAAACCATCCCCCACGCCCAGCTGATCGCCGAATACCCGGCCAAGGCCAAATACATCGTCCGCACCGGAGCCCTGGAACCGTGGGGGAACGTCATCCTGGTCTCAGGCATCGACGCGCCGGAATGGTTCAAGAAACCGGGCTGCATCGTGCCGGACTATTACGGCGAGCGCGCGGCCTACCAGGACAAGAAACAGAACAAGAAACAGGACAAGAAAAAGGACCGGCCATGACCTCGCGGGAAAGAGTTAACGCTGCCGTCCGGCACGTCCAACCGGATCGCCTGCCGGTGGATTTTTTAGCCACCACGGAAATTTGGGAAAAGCTCCTGGAGCATTTCGGCATCGCTCCCGCCAAGCCGGACGACAGGTTGTTTTTCGATCCCGCCTGGGAAGAGGTTCTCCGCCGGCTGGAGGTGGATTGCCGGGTGCTGTCTTACGACCAGTTCGTGGCGCCGCCGCCGGGGAGCCTCCCCTATCGGGGTCGGGTCGAATGGTGGGATGTCCGCAGCCGTTCCACCCCGGCCCGGATGTGGCGGCTGGTGCAGGACGGGGGCGATGCCCGCGACGTCTTCGGCCGCCTGTTCCGTAGACAGCGTAACGCCAGCGGCGAGTACGAGGAGAACGTCCCAGTCCTCGCCGCAGCCGAGACGGTAGACGAATTGCGGGATCACCCCTGGCCCGACCCCGATTGGTGGGACTTCTCCGGCATGCCGGCGGCGGTCGCCGCCCTGCGCCAAGCCGGAAGCGATCCGCATCTCCGTTACCGTATGGGGTCGGTTTTTGAAATCGCCTGGCAGCTCCGGGGCATGGACAACTTCATGATGGATCTGGCGGCGGAGCCGGACATGGCCGCCTATATGCTCGGCCGGCTGACGGACCTCGTCGCCGAGACTTCGGACCGGGCCCTGGCCGCCGCCGGCGAGGCCGTGGACATGGTGTATTTCTACGACGACGTGGCCGGGAACAACGGGCTGATGATTTCCGAGGCGATGTGGGAGGAGTTCATCCTACCCTGCCACCGCCGCCTCTGCGACGTGGCCAGGAAACACGGCAAGAAGGTGATGTACCACTCGGACGGCGACCTCGGGCAGATTATCAACCGGCTGATTGACGAAGTCGGGATTGACGTCCTGAATCCGCTCCAGCCGAACACGGTCGGCATGGAACCGGCCAAGCTGAAGAAAAACCACGGCGCGCGGCTGGCTTTCCACGGCGGCATCGACATTATTGAACTACTGCCGAAAGGCACTCCGGAGCAGGTCGCGGCGACGGTGCGGGAGGTGTCGCGAATCTTGGGCGGGGGCGGCGGTTACATCATGGCAAGCTCGCACCACATCCAGCCAGACACACCGCTCGCCAACGTCCTGGCCATGTACGATACGGCGCTACGGCGGTAGGGGAATTACGCCTGAATACCGGGGACATGATGTTTAATTGCCCGGCGGTTTGGGCAATTAAATTTCATGTCCCCATAATCCTTGCGCTTTCACCTAGTGCTTACTTCAGCGTTATTCTATCCAGTCCCTGAAATTCCCAGGTCATGAACGCCCTCCCCTTCCCAACACCTCCCAGCCCCTGGTAAACATTTCCGCCGGCAACCCTGCCGCGCGTTTTGTGGCGACGTCCCGCCAGAGCGGATTGCGGATGCGCCACAACCGGAGAATCTCTTCCCCCCGCAAGCCGGGCCAGTACCAGAGCGGCCAATTTGGCACCGGCCAGTCGCTGCCGTTCACCAGGCGATCCGCCACCAGCCTAGACCCAAGAGCGCGAAGCAGCTTACGAGGCCGAAGGAGGGACAAGGCGGCGGTGTCGCCGTACAGATTGGGCCAATCCGGAAGCATGGCGACCCAGTCGGGAAAATAACAAGGCCCGTACGGCCGCGAGCGCAGGCCTGCATGCGCCGCCACCAGCGTTACGCCGGTTTTCAGGAGCGGCTCGAGGGAACGGGGATTGTTCCAGCGGGGATTGGCGTCCCGGGTCAGGGCCTCGACGCCGGTGTGGACGAGAAGGGGCAGCCCCAGCTTGCGGCACTCGGCGGCGAACTCGGCGCTCCTGGGATCGGCGGGATCGATTTCTTGCGAGGTCGGGAGCCACTTCACCAGGACCGCACCCCGCTCCGCCGCCTGCCGCAGGGCGTCCAGGGCGTCGGCGCGATAGGGATGGATGGAGACGCCAACCAGCAGGCGGGATGATTCGGCGGCGACACGGGAGGCGTAGGCATCGGGAACGTAGAAGTCGCTTATGGTGTCGAGAGGCTGCCCATCGCGGTTATGGGCACGGTCGAACGCCAGGGCGACGGCGGCGAAGCCGGGAAAGCCATCGGCCCGGGCGAGGGAGTCGGCCTCGTTTGCCAGGCTGGCGACCAGCCGGCGGAATTCGGCATCGATATTCGCCGCGTCCCAGGATGGCAATCCCGCTAGACTGCGAAGAAGACGAAAACCCAGACTGCGCCTGCGCCGGAGCGGCAACCACCCGCCCTCCGTATCGGCCGAATTCACCGCCGCGAGGTGCAGGTGTATATCCAGTATGGGACGCTCCACCGAAGCCACCGCTTGTCCGCCTGTCCAAAATTGCCGAACCTCGATTCGTCTTTGGCGCCTCCAACTCGTGCCTCCATTATACTTAATACCGAGTGATTGGGCAATCACGCCATCAATGGTTTTTACCGCTATTTCATTCCGCGACCGGTATATCTTGCACCGCCGGGCAGCCCTGTTCCTCAAACCCGGTAGCGGCGGAAAAACTCGCGAGCATACGATCGCGCCGATTCGAAGTGTAGCGCCGGGCAGGATGCGCAAAGCCCTGCTGGTTGGCAAAAAAAATAAGCAATCAAAAGTAAAAAGCACGATTAAAAAGTTATCCGCAAAACAAAAGGAAAAAATAGAAAATTTTAGAAAATGAAACTTGACAAAAATAAATAATCTGATAGATATTACTAACACATCATACGCCGAGGTAACACCTCCTCTCCTACGCCGTAGCGTAAAACCACACTGACCCACCGCTTTGTTGCGCCCTGATGCACCACAACCTGGCAAACGAATCGATGTTTTTCTTTTCTTTTTATTCGACCCTCTAATCGAACTGTTTTTATTAAAAAACCGTCCCGATTCCTCTCCGACTTGGCCATAATTCACTTTGTATTCTATATATTTGGGTGGAAAAGGACCTAATTCATGACTACCGCCAGTGACTTAGAACTGAGTAAATATTCGCGTAAACCGCTCCTCGACCGTATGCTGCCGTACCTCATCATCGCGCCGGCCCTGATCCTCACCATCGGTATTCTCTACCCCTTCTTCACCGCCATCTGGTATTCCTTCACCGGCATCACCCTCATGAACGTCCAG
>JAVBQR010000032.1:0-26588 GCA_031548865.1 Planctomycetota bacterium | reverse complement strand
CCTCGCTGGCCTGGTGTCGGAGGGACTGGCGCATTGGGGGTGACCCGCGGGCGGATTGGACGGGCGGCATTTTATCATAGCGCGTCACGGGTGGACGGGGGGGCGGCAAGGACCTCCTTGCGCCGCCGCTTCAGATTTTTGCCAACCTATCTTGTTTACCATTAAGGTGTTATTTATTTACAAGCCCGGCGGGATTGTTGTTTACTTTCCTGGTGTCATCGTTTAATCTACCACATTATTGTGCATAACGGAAAAGTGTCCAGAAACGGCCGATCGCTTGCCGGGAAAGGGGAGGGGGTATGTTCAGGAATATGGGACTAGCCAAGCGCATGATGATCCTTATTGGCGCCGGGGTTTTTATCGTTTTGGCGGTTCTGGTCGCCTATGTCAACAGCCGGGTGCAGAAAACCACCCAGGAAAACGCCATCGAATACGCCGACGAGTTGACCGACCGCATCGAATCCGACGTCGCCGGACAAATGCGCGACCTGTTCTCGGCCCTGGAAGGCTTCACCGACAGCGCCGAAGCGCTGATCAGCTCCGGCGCCAAGGTCGACCGGGAGCAGCTGAAGGAAATCCAGATGCACTTCATGCGGAAAAATCCCGGCTTGTTCAATATCTACTGCATGTTTCAACCCAACGGCCTCGACGGCCGGGACCAGGATTTCGTCAACCGCGGCCTGTGGGGCGAGTCCGGCCGTTACGCCGTCACCGTGGAGCGGGATCTGAACGACCCCAATAAAATCACCGCCAAAGCCCCGACCCCCGGCTATGACAACAAGGATTATTACCGCAAATGCATCGACTCCAAGAAACCCGAGGTGCTTGAACCCTACCCCTTCGAAATCGAGAAAAACGGGGTTAAAACCTCGGTCCTCGAAACCACCTTCTGCATTCCGATTATGGGTCCCGGCGGCGCCGTCGGCATGGCCGGCGCCGACATCATCCTGGAAAACCTCAGCCGGCAACTGGCCCAGATCAAGCCGATGGGCAGCGGCTACGCCTTCCTTGTGTCTGCCGAAGGCATGATCATGGCCCACCCCGATCTTTCCCTCATCGGGAAAACCCTGGCCGACATCGGTTCCGGCGACCTGATGGCGGCGGTGAAAAGCGGTCAGAAAGCCAAACAATGGCGCGTCGCCTCCGGCAGCGAGGGCAAGAAGGAGCGCGCCTACGTCACCCTGGTTCCGGTCGGTTTCGAAAAAGCCAAAACCGCCTGGGCGCTCGGCGCGGTTTTCCCCGACAAGGTGGTGTTCTCGGAAGCGCTGTCGCTACGCAACAACACCATCATCCTCGGCGTCGTCGCCCTGCTCCTGCTGATTCTCCTGGTCTACAGCATCGCCAAAAGCGTCATCGGCCCCCTGGACGGCCTGACCGGCGAGCTTGACCAAATATCCAACCAGGTGTCCCACGCCTCCGAGCGCATCGGCGAGGCGAACCGGGAATTGGCGGAAGGATCGGCCACCCAGGCCTCGCACCTGGGCCAAACCTCCACCGCCCTCGAACAAATGGCTTCCATGACCCGGCAGAATTCCGAAAACGCCAGCCGCACCAACGAAATCACCCGCGACACCGCGAACCGGGTGGAAAAATGCGCCGACTGCATGAACCGCATGTCGACGGCCATGGGCGACATCAACGACAAAACCGCCAAAGTCAGCCAGATTGTCAAAACCATCGAGGAAATCGCCTTCCAAACCAATCTCCTCGCCCTCAACGCCGCGGTCGAGGCGGCCCGGGCCGGCGAAGCGGGGAAGGGCTTCGCGGTGGTCGCCGACGAAGTCCGCAACCTCTCGCAGCGTTCCGCCCAAGCCGCCCGCGACACCACCGAGCTCATCCAGGGCACGGTGGAAAGCGTCAAGAACGGCAGCGACATCGCCGACGAATTGGGGACGATCTTCAAGGGTATCGAGGAAGGCTCGATGAAGGTCGACAAGGTGATCGGGGAAATCGCCACCGCCTCGAACGAACAGGCGCACGGGGTGGACCAGGTGAATACCGCGATGGCCCAGATCGACAAGGCGACCCAGCGGAACACCACCCTGGCCGGGCTTTCCAGCGATGCGGCGCAGGAACTAGGGGACCATTCCGGCTCACTAGACTATATCGTCGCCCGGCTGGTGGAGCTGGTGTCAGGCGACCATCGGCCGGAGAGCCGCCCCGGTGCGGCGCGGGAGTCCCGCCGGGCTTTGGACTACCGGGGGAACTGAGGATTTGCCAAAAGGCCGGATTACGGGGACACGTTGTGCAAATGCATTACGTGTCCCCGAATGTCCCTACGACTCCAGCGTCACCACATACCCCGCCGCCTCGATACAGCGGACCAACTCTTCGCCGTGTTCCCTGCCGCCCACTTCGCAATCCATATGCAGAACCGCATCGTTCAGGCCGATACCGCTGGTATGACGGTCATGCTGGACCATGAGGATGTTGGCGCGGCAATCGGCGATAATCGACGCCAGGTGCATGAGGTTGCCGGGGAGGTCGGGCATCACGGTCTTGAAGCGGATCTGCCGGCCCCGGGTGACCAGGCCCTTTTCCACAATCCGGTGGATAAAACTGACGTCGATGTTGCCGCCGGAGAGGACCGCGACCGTCCGCAGGCAAGAAATCGGCACCTTTTTACTGATGGCCGCCGCCAGGGTAACGGCTCCGGCCGGCTCCACCACCATCTTGTTCCGTTCCAGCAGGAGGAGAATCGCCTCGGCGATTTCGTCGTCGGAGACAGTCACCATGGCGTCGACGTGGCGGCGGATGAGGTCGAAGGTTATATCGCCTGGCGCCTTGACGGCGATACCGTCGGCGATGGTGCGGACGCTGTCGGTGGCGGTCAGCTCATTGGCCTGGAAGGAACGGACCAGGGCGTCGGCGCCCTCGGCCTGGACGCCGATCACTTTCACCCGGGGGTTGATGCTTTTGATGTAATAGGCCATTCCCGCCAATAGCCCGCCGCCGCCGGCCGGCACCAGCACCACGTCCACCGTGGGCATATCCCGGAAAATCTCGATGGCGACCGTGCCCTGGCCGGCGATGACCGCTGCGTCGTTGAAGGGGTGCACGAAAACAGCCCCGGTCTCCTGCTGGATTTCGCAGGCTTTGGCGTAGGCGTCGTCGTAACAGGACCCGTGCAGGACGATGTGGGCGCCGTAGTTCCGGGTGGCGTGGATTTTGGCGATGGGGGTGGTGAGGGGCATGACGATAGTCGACTCGACCCCGAGGGTGGTTGCGGAAAAGGCGACCCCCTGGGCGTGGTTGCCGGCGCTGGCCGCGACCACGGCGCGGGTGTTACCCTCCCGAACCAACTGGGAAATTTTATTGAAGGCGCCCCTGACCTTGAAGGAGCCGGTTTTCTGGAGGTTTTCGCATTTGAGATAAAGTTCGGCGCCGCTCAGGCGGGAGAAAGTGGCGGAGGACGAGAGGGGAATGGCGTGCAGGACGTTATGGAGAATGGCGTGGGCCTGTTCGATCTCTTTGATGGTCATGGGGGTATCCAGGATAAAATGCCCGTGAACAAATTCTGACTGACGGGTGCCAATGATAACCGAGTTTGGCCCGGGAGTAACTTTAATTTTTTCCTGTGCGTTAGGCTTCTTGCTCAATGTTAAAAGCGGAGAATTTTCGAAACGAAAATCGTATTTGCGTAAAGTGATCCTGATATTGAGTGTCCGGCTCAGGATGGTCAAATGCCGAACCCGTTTCCTCTCAATTAAGGATCGCCGTCATGTCACAGTGTCTGTCCGCCCGCGTCGCCGGTTTGGCCGCCGGCTTCTGCCTGATCTGGCTGGTAGCGCTCGCTTCCCCCGGCCGCGCCGCCGCCGGCGATAACAATGGCGAGAATATCGGACCTTTCAACCTCACCTACGGAAACCAGGGCGACAATCCGCTGAAAGGGCATGTCGATCCCGGCTACGACAATTATCACGACTACGACGCCACCCGCTCCTTCACCCCTTCGGAAAAAAGCCAGACCGACCTTTCCCTCCGCTATTGGGCCGAGCGCCTGGCCAAAAACACCGGGAACGGCCCGGCCGGCATTTACTTCGTCTTTCACCATAACCCGGACGGCTCCGCCACTTCCACCTCCACCTCAACCATCCCGCCCTACGACGAAGCGCGCTGGGGCGTGTCCCCGAACGGCACCGTCTACGACAACCTGGTCCTCGGCCGCGCCAGCCCCTGGCCGCGGGGTCTGGCCGACAACATCATCACCTTCGAAATCGACTATGACCCCACCCCGCCCCGCCTGCTCTTCAACGACAACAGCATCATGTCCACCGTCATCCACGAGATGGGGCACGCTCTCGGAATTATCACCAACATGGAACCCACCAACAAGGACGGCAGTAGGGGAAAATACAACCAGATCACCGCCTGGGACAGCCATGTCCGGGACGTCTTCGGTAAACCTGCAAAAACCGGCATGCTGATCGCCAACAACGCGAACAGCGGCAACCAGGCGAACGTGTTCCAGTTTTTCGGGTCGGACACCGCCCCGGCCAACTACCGCTACCCGGTGTTCCGGGGTGAACACGTAGACGCCCTGACCGGCGGCGCCGGCATGCCGGTCATGGGCGGTTCCACCTGGACTGACAGCGGCGCCGGCATCGACGGCGGGAACTCCCTCGGCCACCCCGGCCTCATGCAGTCCATCATGTCCTACGGCATCGTCCGCAACATGCCCTTCAGCGAATTGGAACTGGCCATGTTCCAGGATTTGGGCTACGAGATGGATCGGAGCGACTTCTTCGGCAAAAGCTACTATTACCGCGTGGGCGGGGACAGCCAAACCAACACCCTCGGCTTCGGCTCGGCCGCCAACCCGAACTCCGCCATCCTTGGGCTCGGCCTGCACGTCATGCGTAACAACCTGAACCTGACCCAAGCCGCGGACATCCATGCCGGCGGCTACGCCGGCGGCGGCATCCGCATCGACGGCGTGGGGAATACCCTGGCCGTTCCCGCCGGCGTCACCGTCGCCGCCGACAGCCAGAACGGCACCGGCCTCCTCGTCTCCTACGGCAGCGACAACCGGGTAGACCTGAACGGAACCTTGCGCGCCCGCGAAGCCGGCGGCATCGCCGCCCATTTCGGCATTATCGCCGCTGACTACCGGGTCGCCTCCTACATGCCGAATTATAGCGGCATAACGACCTTCGTCGACAGCGAGGGCGTTACCAAGGCGGTGCCGATCCAGGAGCGTCACGAACTCCTGACCGCCTCCCGCGATCTCGGCGGCCCCCTGGTGCGGGACTTCAACGTCGGCGGAACCCTGCAGGGACGCCAGGCCGCCATTCAAATAGAACGCGACTCCCATGTCGCCGCCCTCAATTTCCGGGACGGCTCGGCGGTGAGCGGGAACGTCACTTCCGCCTGGGCCAGGAATTCCCAGGGCGGCACGAACTACTCCACCACCCTGACCTTCGGTAACGCCGATGGCAACGGCAACATGCGGCTGGACGGGAACATCGTCTGGAAAAGCGACAACACTTATGTGAAAAATCAAGGCGCGGCCGTGAACTCCCTCGACGTCGAACAGGACGGCGGCACCCTCACCTACAACGGCAACGCCAACGTCTACAAATGGCGGGTCGGCGACAACGCCACCCTGAAAGGCAAAAACAATATTCGCATCGAAGGCCCCGGCCAAGCCCTGGTTTGTGCCGGCAGCATCTCGCCCGGCGACGACGACGGCATCGGCTCCATCGCCATCGACGGCGATTTCATCCTGGAAGCGGGCGGCGCCCTGGACATGCAGTTCGATGCCGACCGCTTCGACAGCTTGATCATCACCGGGAACGCCGACATCCGGGGCGGCCTCAACCTGGCCCCGCTCGCCGACTTTTACGCCAACAATACGGTGCTGGAAGTCACCCCGCAAATGCTCTTTGGCGGCAACAACGATCTGAACAGCATGAGCGTTTTCACCTCGGTGAACGCCTCCGCCCTGTCCTCCCCGACCCTGACGACCGGGGACGACGTGAACGCCCAGAACGCCTCCTTCTCGATCGGCCGCAACCCCGACAGCTACCGCCAATACGCTTCCGGCGACAACAGCGCCGCCCTCGGTTCCGCCCTCTTCCGGCTGGCCGACCACGCGGACGACCGCCTCGCCGACCTCTATGTCGCCCTGGACTTTTCCGCCCCGGACGGAAGCGAAGTGCGGGACGCCCTGCCGGAACTCCTGCCCGGAGCCTACGCCAACCTGGCCGCCGCCTCCTGGGACGACGCCCGCGCCCTGGCGGGAACGGTGTTCGGGCAATTGTGGTCCGCGACGGCGACCGGCGTTTGCGTCGCGAGCGGCGATGCAGAGTCGGGGACAGACCCTTGCCGTCCGGCTTCCCCCGCCGGCAACGGCCGGTTTTTCCTGACCCCCAACGCCGGGACCTCCCGGCAGAGGACGCGCGATGACTCCCTCGGCTACGACTCGACCCGGGCCGGGGCGGTCGGCGGCATGAACTGGCTCGTACCCAACGGCGCCTTCGGTTTTCACGCCGCCTACGCCCACCGCTGGACCGACACCGACAGCGCCGCCACCTCCCGCGCCGAAACGGACGCCTTGAGCATCGGCCTGCAAGGCCTGTGGCAGCCGGGGAACGGGGTCTGCCTGACCGCCCTGGCAAACGCGGGAGCGGAATTGTCCCGCATGGACCGTTCGGTGCGGATTGGCTCCTTCGCGCAGCGTTACGACGAAAACTTCGCCGCCTACACTTTGCTTGGCGCCTTCCGGGGCGGTTACGAATGGGAGAGCGGCTGCTGGCGATTCGGTCCGGCGGCGGGCCTGGACTATAACGGCTATTTCCGTTCGGACATCGAAGAAAAGGGCGGGGCGGGGGCCTTGGAAATCCACCGCGAGGCGGCGCAAAGTTTGACTCTGGCGGCCGGCCTTCAAGTGCGTTCGGAAATGTACAGCGGCGGCGGAAACACGCTCAAGACCCGGTTCGGCGCCGAATGGCGGCACGAGCTGTTGCCCGGTCACAACCGCTACCGCGCCAATTTCGCCGGCTTCCCCGATGCGGGTTTCAGTGGAACGGTACGGTGGGGCGGCCGCGATTCCCTGGCCGTGCGGGCCGGGGCGTCCCTGGCGGTGCGGGACCGGTACGAGATTGGCGCCTATGCCGGCGGGGAATTTTTCCGGGCTGGGTACCAAGCCCTGGAGGGAGGGGTGACTTTCGGCTGCGGGTTCTAGTTCTACAACGCGGCATTTGCGGGAACTGCATCCGCAAATGCCGCATGAAGTTAGGGTTATCGGCGACTCAAGGGGCGGTGGCGAAAAACCACTCGCAATTCCCTTTACCATGCAACCTTTTGATCACACGACTGTTGTGGAGGCGGTTCCCACAGAAACACATATCTGTCATTCATCGGCTGCCTGGAAATATTTCTTTTTCAACCCGGCGATCACCCCGGACTCATCCAAGCGAATCAGCTCCGCCGACACCCGGTCCATGAACCGCGCCTCGCCGGTCCCGGCCAGGAAGGCGTACTTGTCCGGATGGAACAGTTCCCCCACCACCTTGAGTCCCCGGCCTTTTCCGCCGCCCTTCCCCACCCAGTATTCCAGCGCCGGAGCGTCCGTTACCATGGCGTCGATTTTGCCGGACATGAGGCGCTTCGTCGCGTCGGCCAAATCCGCGCACGGCACTTCCGTCACCCGCATCTCGCGGAGGTACGCCATCGCCACCCCGTCCCGTAAGACGCCCACCCGGCGGCCGGGCAGGTCGCCCAATTCGTAGATTCCCTCCATGTCGATGTTGGCGCGGGTCATCGCCGTGGTCATGGTCGAGGTCACGTACGCCACCATCCCCACGCCGCACAGCATCCACGCCACCGAGAGGAGATGCCCCGTCCAGCCCAGGTAGGTCTGGTTGATTTCGCCGCAGCGGACCGACGAGGTCGCCTCCAGGAGGGCGCGGGTGAAACCGGTCAGGTTGTCCTGGGGAAACCCCGGATCCCGCCTGCGGTGCAGCCACAGGATGACCAGCGCCCAAGCCAACAGAATCAGGAGAAACAGCCCGTACACCCGGTAATGCCGCATCCGCAGCACTTCGCTCCAGAACGACGGCTCGAGGTCGGCCCGGCGCATGATGCGCATGCCGCCGTCGAACCAGGGGAAGGAAAAGGCGAAGCGTTTGGCCCGGTCGTGGGTAACGGAAATGTCCCCGACCCCCACCTCGATTTCCCCCGCCTCGACCGCTTCCAGGAGTTCCCGCACCGTCGCGTACCAGCGGTACTCGCTGAACAAGCCCAGTTCCTTCGCCACCTCCTCCCACAACTCCACCGCCATTCCCCCGGCCTTGCCGTCGTCCCCGCGCATGGCGAAGGGCGGTTGCAGGAAAAGCCCGACCTTGGTGCGGGGCGGTTTGTCGGCGCGTGCCGGGGCGGCGCCAGGAGTGGCGGCGTCCGGGCCCGGTTGTCCCGCCGATGCGGCGAAGGCCAAGGCGGCGAAAGCGAGGGCCGAAAAAAGGCCCAAGGGCCGGACCAGCCGCGAACAGCGACCCCGCCGGGTCATTCCTTTTTCAGCCACGGCATATCCTCCTCTCGTTCCTCATCCTCCGTGTCGTCGAAATAGCCGCGGCGCAGGTGGTCCAGGCGCTGCGTTTCACGGAGGCGGATTATTTCCACCGAAACCTGGTCCATCAATTCGGCGCGGCCGTAGGCGGCGGCGAAGCAGTATTTTTCCGGATGGAACAAATCGCCCGTCACCGACAAGCCGCTCTTCTGGTCCTGCGCCACGAAATATTCCAGCATGGGGGCGTCGGCGACGATCGCGTCCAATTTGTCGCCTTTGAGGGCGTTCACGGCGTCGACGAGTTCGGGATAACGCGTCACCGGCATCGCCAGGCCGGCGGCATAAAGGTCGGCGGAGCTGCCTTCAATCACCCCCACGCGTTTGCCGGGCAAATCGGCGAGGCTGGAAATGGCCAGCGGCTCGAAGCTTTCGGCGGTCATGGCCGAGGTCATGCTGGAGGTGAAATACGCCAACGCCCCGACCCCGAAAAGAAGCCAGACGATGAAAAAGAGGTTTCCCAGCCAGCCCAGGTGTTCCTGCTCCATTTTGCCCCCGACCCCGGACTCGACCGCGTTGAGGATGCATATCGACAGGCCGCTTTTCCAATCCTTGGTGAACTCGGGATCCTTCGCCCGGCGCAGCAGGAAAAGGATTAGGGAAATGCCCAGGAAAATCGCCCCGATCCACAGGTAATAATGGTAATGCCGGTACTTCGCCAAAGCCGACCACAGGGAAAAGCCCTCTTTTTTCGGGGCGAGAATGCGCAGGCCGGAATCGTACCAGGGATAGGAAAGTTTCAGGTACTGGGCGCGTTCGTGCGAGGCGCCAAGGTTGAGGACGGCGAGGTCGGCCTGCCCGTCCCGCACTGCGGCGAGGAGATCCGGGAGATGGTGGAACCAGCGGTACTCGGTTTTCCAGCCCAGTTCCCCGGCAATCTCTTCCCAAATGTCGACGGCGAGGCCGATGGGCCGGGAGTCGTCGCCGGAAGCCATGACGAAGGGCCGGCTGGGGAAGACGGCGGCGACGACGTGGCGGCGTCCGGAGGCAGGAGCCGGCCTGACGGCGCCGTTTGCCGGAATGTCGACAGCGATCGCCCGCCCCGCCCCAAGCGGTAAAAGCAAAGCGGCCAGGAAAGGCAGCAGGAAAACGGCGCCTGCCGCCTGCCCGCCGGGCCGCGGGCGAAGCGCCGGCTTGAAAAGAAACGCCTGCATAGTGAATCCTTTTGTAAAAAGAGGATCAAAGTATAATGAACTTTTGCATAATCACCATTCAAACCGCCGAATGGAGATTTTGTAAAATGAAAAACCTTTGCACGCAAACTAAAACGATTTTTGCCAAGTGGCGATTGGCGGTTTTATCGCCACTTGGCAAAACTTCAGCTGGAAAGGCACAACATGAATCCGGTGATTGAAACCATTTTATCGCGGCGATCGGTGCGTAAATACCAAAGCCGCCCCATACCCCAAAGCGATCGGGATCTGATCCTGAAATGCGGCCTGTACGCCCCCAGCGCGAAAAACGCCCAGGCCTGGCATCTTTTGGCGGTCGAGGACCCGGAGGTCATCGGGAGGATCACCAAGGAAGTGAAGGAGGCGATTCTTCGCGCCGGGGTCGCGCATTATCAAGGTCTGGCCAAGAGTCCGAGGTATACGGTGAATTTCCTGAACGCGCCCCTGTTCGTCATTGTTTCCGCGAACCCGGCGGCGACCGCCTGCCCGGTCGAGGACTGCGCGGTACTGGTGGAGAACATGTTCATCGCCGCGCACGCCTTGGGGATTGGCAGCTGCTGGATTAACCAGTTGGGTTGCGTCACGAACGAGTCCCTGTTCCGCGAATTTCTCAGTGAAATCGGGGTCCCGGCGGAGAATACCGTCTATGCCTCGGCCTGTTTCGGCTACGCCGAGGGTGAGGTTGCGCCGGCGTCGGAACGGAAAAAGGGGCTGGTGAAGTTGATCCCGCAACGCCTAACGCCAGCGCCATGAAATGTTGGTTATCCCCGTCACTTCGGGGCAGCTCTAAAAATAGCATTTTTAGAGCTGCCCTTCGGAAGGCCCGCCATGTCCCATAACAGCTTCGGCCGGATTCTTACCGTAACCACCTGGGGCGAAAGCCACGGCCCCGGCATCGGCTGCGTCGTGGACGGTTGCCCCGCTAACATCCCGCTCGCCGAAACGGATATTCAGCCCAGCCTGGACCGCCGCCGGCCGGGGGGAAACGCCAACGTCACGGCAAGAAACGAGCCGGACGCGGTGAAGATTTTGTCCGGGGTTTACCAGGGGAAAACCACCGGCGCCCCGATACTTCTGATGATCGAAAACCTCGGGCAGCGTTCCGCCGATTACCAAAAATTTGCCGACACGTTCCGCCCCGGTCATGCCGATTTGCCATACCATATGAAATACGGCAATCGCGACCCCCGGGGCGGCGGCCGCTCCTCGGCGCGGGAAACCGCCGCCCGGGTCGCCGCCGGCGCGGTGGCGGCGCGGATGCTGAGGCATTTCCCCGCCACCGCCGGCATCCGCGTCCAGGCGGCGCTGGTCGAATTGGGCGGAATAACCGCCCGCCTTGCCGCTTGGGACAGCCAAGCCATCAACGCCAGCCCCCTGTTCTGCCCCGACCCGGCGGCTGCGGAAGGAATGGCGGCGGCGCTCGGTGCCGCAAGGGAACGCGGCGACTCCCTCGGCGGCATTGTCGAAGCGCGGGCGGAAAACGTCCCGCCCGGTCTCGGCGAACCGCTGTACGATCGCCTCGACGCCCGCCTCGCCGCCTACGCTATGGGCCTGAACGCGGCCAAAGGCGTGGAGATTGGCGAAGGCTTCAACGCCGCCCGCCTCTGCGGCAGCGAAAACAACGACGCCCTGCGCCGGCCTTCCTCCGGAGAAATTGGCGAAGCTTTTCAAAGCAACCACGCCGGCGGCATCCTGGGCGGGATTTCGACCGGCGCGGAAATCGTCCTCCGGGTCGCCTTCAAGCCGACGCCGTCCATCCGCTCCAGCCAAAAGACTATCGACGCGAACCTGGAAAACCGGGAAATAAGCGTGGGCGGCCGCCACGATCCGGCGGTGTGCGTCCGGGCCGTCCCGGTGCTGGAGGCGATGTTGACGTTGGCGCTGGCGGATTTTTATCTGTTGTACCGCGCCGGCGGGCACCACGTGGAATGAGGCGATCTTCGCTTTGCAAACGAAAAAATCCCGGCGCCGCGGCGTCGGGGTTTTTTTGTAGAAAAATAATTTCCAGAAACTTCGCTTTTTGCTTGTATGAACCGGGGCGGCCGATTCCTCAAACCTTTTCTATGACTACTTCGCCCGCCTGCGCATCCAGGGCCGGAGCCGGGTCGACCAGCGCCGGCGGCCTCCCCGGCGCGAAAATGTCGACCAGGAAGTTCCGCAGTTCGTAGAGAGCGATGATACCGAACGCCACGTAAATCGAGGAATACAGATAGAAGAAGGGAATCCGCAGGGCCGGCGTCTTGCGGACGCCTGCCCAAAGCGACAGCCTGATGCCGATGTAGAACATCATAATCCCGATCGCGAACATGAGAAAACTGACCAGGTAATCCATCATTTTCTCGGTAGCGCGCGGCAACATCTGCTTGAAGATGACAATGCGCACATGCTCGCGCCGTAGCGAAATGAAGGTCGCGCTCAGGAGACAGAACCATACCACCAAGAACTTCAACAATTCTTCGGACCAGCTCAAGGAATCGTTCAGGGCATAGCGGCAAAAAATATGCACCCAGGTTATACCCAACATCAGGCAGGCAAAGACAACCAGCACGGCCAGGACCACATAGCCTATTCCGCGCAAACACTTATCGATCCTATCAAACATGGTGCGCCTTTCCTCCGGCGGGGAGCGGAAAATTCGCTGACCGTTTCTTCCACAGCGCTGGGCTTGCGGGAACCGCACCGCAAATAATGTTTAACCCGAATCCATGCCACTTTTGCGGAAGCGGTTCCCGCAAAAGTGGCATCGCAAAACTACATGCCCTTGACGATATCTTCCTTCACCTTCTTGATGCCGCTCAGGAAATCATCGACAAACTTGGCGCCGAGGGTTTTCTTGACTTCGTTGGCCACGGCCGGCTGGGCGCGCTTCTTGATCTCGTCCTTGGCGTCCTGGGTCAGTTCGTTGACCTGCATGCCGTTTTCGCGAAGCTTCTTGATAATCATGTCCTCGCGGGAGGCGTTGATGTAACGGCTGTAGTTTTGCCCGAGGGTGGCGCCGGTCTGGATGATGTCCTGGTATTCGCCGGGGAGCGACTTGAACCACTTGTAATTCGCCACCAGCGGCATGGCGTCGTAGATGTGGCCGGTGAGGGAGGTGTACTTCTGCACTTCGGTGAGTTTCATGTCCCAGATGTTGGAGAGGGGGTTTTCCTGGCCGTCGGCGATTTTCTGCGACAGGGCCATGTAGACTTCCGAGAAGGGAATCGGGGTCGGGTTGGCGCCGAGGGTCTTGAAGTTCAGGATATGCAGGGGGGACTGCATGGTGCGAATCTTCAGTCCGCCGAAATCCGCCACCGTGTTGATGGGACGGTTGTTGTTGGTGGTTTGCCGGTAGCCGTTTTCCATATAGGCCAGGCCGTAGAGTCCGGCGTCGCTAAGGGAGCCGAGGAGATCCGTGCCGACCTTGCTATCGAGGACCGCCCAGGCTTCGAGATAATTGTCGAAGAGGAAGGGGATGTCCAGGACCGCGAACTTCTCCTGGAACGTTACCATCGGCGCGATGGAGGCGGTGGCCATTTCCAGGGTGCCCATCTGCACCTGTTCCACCGATTCCAGTTCGGCGCCCAACTGGCTGTTGGGGAAAACGTGCACCTGCACGTCGCCGCCGGTCTTGTCCTCGATGTACTGCTTCATTAGGAGGAGCCCCAGGGTCTGCGGGTGATCCATGGTATTGCAGGCGGAGATGCGGATTTCCACCTTCTGCCCGGCGGCGGCGGTTCCGGCGAACGGGGCAAGCATGGCGAAGGAAAAAGCCAGGGCGGCCAACATGCCAACAACGCGAGTTTTTCTCATACATGATCTCCTTGAGTTCTACAGAATTCTACAGAGTTCTACATAATTCTACATTCTACAGATAACCAAAGGTACGCGGCAAATACAGGCAAATCTCGGGAACGAAAGTGAGGAGGAGGAGGACCCCGATAGTCACCGCCAGGAAGGGAATGGCCTCCCGTACCGTTTCCTCGATTGACACTTTGGCGATGGGACTGGTGACGAAGAGGGTGATGCCGAAAGGCGGCGTGGCCAGCCCGACCACCAGGTTGATGCAGATGACGCAGGCGATGTGCAGGGGTTCGATGTTCAAGGCCCAGGCGATGGGGGCGATGAGCGGCGCGAGAATGACCACCGAAGCGTAGTCGTCCATGAAGCAGCCGACAATAATCAGCAGGATGTTGACCATGAGCAGGAACAGCCACGGCGAAATCTGCGACAGCGGGCCAATCAGGTGGGTGAGGATGCGCTCGTTGGCGATGGCCCAGGCCATGACACTGCCGCCGCCGGCGAGGATCAGCACCAGTCCGGAGGTCAGCGCCGACTCCAGGATGATCTGCGGCACGTCGCGCCAGGAGATGGCCCGGTTGACGACCACCGCCAGAAAACCGCTATACAGAACCGCCACCGCCGAAGCTTCGGTGATGGTGAAGATGCCGCCGAAGATGCCGCCGAGAATGATGACCGGCAAGAACAGGGCCGGGAGCCCCTTCTTGAAGGCGCTGACCTTCCGGTCCCAGGAAACCGGCGGATAGGAGGGGTAATTCCGCTTGGCGGATATGCGGTTCGCGACAATCATCTGTCCCACCGCGATAAGTATGGCGGGAACCACGGCGGCCAGGAACAGCCCGGCGATGGAGGTGCGGCCCACCGCGACGCAGTACATAATCATCAGGACGCTCGGGGGCATGATCGGCCCCAGGAGCGAAGCCGAGGACATGACCGCCGCGGCGAAGGCGGGCTTGTAGCCTTCCCGCTTCATCATCGGGATCAGGAACACCCCCAGGGCGGCGGCGGAAGCCACCGCCAAACCGACGATGGCCCCCATCAAAAGGCTGGCCCCGATGGTGACAATGGCCACCGCCCCCTTGTAGCGACCGAAGAGCACGTTGACCACGTCGATTAAAGTTTCCAGCAACCGCCCCTTCAGCATCAATTGGCCGGTCATGACGAAGAAGGGCACCGCCAGGAACGAGAAACTGCTCATCCCCTCGTACATCTTCTGGCCGATTACCATCGGATCGTAACCCCGGCACAGCATATAGGCCAGGGAGCTGATGAGAAGATTGAAGGCAATGGGCAATCCGCAAACCATGAAAAACAAAAACGCCGCAATCAAGATGGTCAGGGACATGCGTTCTCCGATAGGGCAGGGTGAAGCGGTTGCTGGACGCCAAAGGCCGAAGCTCAGCCGGCGGATTATTTCAGGTAAGGTTCATCCCAAAGCAGAAGCTTGGTGCCGATGCCGTTCTCGAGGGCGGTACGGTAAACTTCATAGCCCCAGGATACGTCGAAGACCGCCATGCCGCAGGCGACGAAGATAATGTTTTCCTTGTCGTTGCTGCGTCTGGGGGCGGTGCCGCGGATGACGTCCCCCATGCTGACCGACTTGGCCAACGGCTGGATTTTCCCGGCGTCGATCAGGGTGTAGATTTGCCCGCCGATGACTCCGGCGTAATAGCCCGCCTTGTCCCCGGAGGCGACCGCCTCCTCGACATAGGCTTCATGGAGATGCGTGTTATCATAAACGATTCTATTGTCAATCCAAAAAGCGTCGTCGGCGCGTGCCGGGCCGGAAAGGAGGATGGTCGTCCCCTTTTTCAGCCATTTGTTGTCCAGCACCAACGGCTTCAGGCGGGACGCGGCGATGGTGACGAGATCCGCTTCGGCGAAAGCTTCCTCCAGGGTATTGGCGGCGACGCCCTTGATGCCGAGCTTTTTCTCGAATTCGGCCGCGAAGGCCTGGGACTTTTCCTGGAAAACGTCGTAACAATAGAGTTTCTTCAGGCCGGGAACCTGCGAGGCGATAGATTCGAAGCAGGATTCGTTGATGGGGCCGCAGCCGATGGCGGCGGCGACCGAGGCGTCCTTCCTGACCAGATAGCGGGCGGCGACTCCCGGGACGGCGCCGGTGCGCATGGCGCTAAGAAGATTCGCCGACATCAGGCAGAGGGGTTCGCCGGTGTCCTTGTCATTAAGCTGGACGGTCAGGACCGAGCGCGGCAGGCCCTTGGCCGGATTCGCCTGGTTCGAGCCGTACCACTTAACGCCGCAGCAGTCGAAGCGGCCGCCGAGGTAGGCGGGCATGGCCACGAAGCGCCGGTCGGGGCCGGCGACAGGCATGTTCGGGAATTTGGTTTCTTTGGGGAAGACGATGCCCATGCCGTGGCTGTTATGGTTGCTTCCGCCCATCAGGTAGTCGCCGAGACTCAGGAGCACGAATGTTTCTTCCGCCACATCCACGCATTTCTTCACATCGAGAACTCCGGCCTTGATCATGTCGGGTTCCGAGAGATAAAGAAATTCGCTTTTTTTGCCAGACATTTTCTGCCCTTCCTCTAATTAAGAAATCCGCGCCCGGACCGGCATTCGCATGCTTGATAAATCGGGCGGGGACAACAAAATACCGTAACCGCCCTAGAAGCGGACCAGATCGCCAATGTCGTAAAGTTTGCAGCCGGGGTTTAGATCGCAGGCCCGCATGAGGAAATTAAGCTTGTCGATGCGTTCGCCGGAACGCGGCGCGCCGTTCTTCTGCAAAGGCACCTCCAGGCCGACCGAAAAATCCATGACAATGTCGTCCACCACCCCGCCGGCGCGGCCGGAGGGAATGGAAATGAGGCCGTTGTCGCGGGCGTAACGGTGCGCGTCCAGGGCCTCGGTGATGCTGCCGACCTGGTTCGGCTTCAGGATGAAGCCCTGGACAGCCTTAGTCTCGACCGCCCGCCGGAGGCGCGGCAGATTGGTGACGGTGAGGTCGTCGCCGATAATCAGGGTGCGGGTGAGTTCACGGACCGCCCGGGGATAATTCTCCCAGTCGTTTTCGTCCAGGAGATCCTCGACAAAGACCAGCGGGAATTTTTCCGTGAGAGTTTTCATGTAGGCTATCAGGTCCGGGGCGGAAATCCTTTTCCCCTTGAGATAATATGTGGCGGTTGCGGCGTCGTACATCTCGCTGGAGGCGCAGTCTAGGGCGAAGGCAACCTTGTCCAGCAAGCCATTTTCCTCGAGCATTTCCCGCATGTAACCGAGTACCACTTCCGGATCCTCCGACGGCGCGGCCCAACCGTAGGAGCGGCCGACCGCGGGTTCGCCTTTCAAGCGTTTCCGTAGAACTTCCCCGAGTTTGGCCAAACACTTGCTGCCGATTTCCACCGCCTCGTAGATGCTGGCGGCGCGGTAGGGGACGACCAGGAATTCGTTGAAGGCTAGAATGGTCGAGCCATATTTGCCGCCGTTCACGATGTTGAAGGACGGCACCGGCACGGTCCTGATGTTGCGGCCGGCGATCAGGCTGTAGACCGGAATCCGCCGGGCGGCGGCGGCGGCGCGCAGGCAAGCGATGGACACGCTGTAAATGGCGTTCCCGCCCAATTTCGCCTTGTTCTCGGTGCCGTCCAACTCCAGCATCCGGGCGTCGATGCCGCGCTGGTCCGCCACGTCCATGCCGATCAAGGCGGGGCCGATGATTTTCCTCACATGGTCGACCGCCTTGTGGACGCTCTGCCCGTCGTATTCGGCGGGGTTGCCGTCGCGGACCACCGCCGCCTCGAATGCTCCGACCGAGCTTCCGGTCGGGGAGCTCCCCCGGCCCAGCCAGCCGTCGTCTGTGAGCACGTCCACTTCCACCATCGGCCGGCATTTGCAGTCGATCAACTGCCTGGCGCGGACTTCCTTTATTTTCGACATAAACTTGCCTTCTAGTGTTCAAGATTTGGAAAACTTCAGTTACCGGATGGTTAAATCTTCGGCACATACATGATGTTGAAGTCGCATAGATTTGTGCCGGTGTTCCCGGTCTGGACGGTGTCCGACAAAGCGGCGAGAGCCTCGTAGCTGGCGTGTCCACGCAAGGCGGCGTAGAGGTCGACCTGCTTGGCGCGGGCGGCGGCGTAGCTTTTCGAATCGGTGATGCCGCCGGCCACGGGAGTGGTGCCGTCGGTGCCTTCGGAATCCATGGAAAGGAGACAGGCGCCCTTGGTCTTTTCGGCGGCGATGGCGAAGGAGACCGTCTCTTCCTGCGACGGCCCGCCATGGCCCTTGATGGCGCTGTTGTCGAGAATGGTGGTAAAAGCTTCGCCGGAGGCCAACACCACGCAAGGCGGGGCAATCGGGTTTCCGTAAGCTTGTATTTCCCTGGCGATGGAAGCGAAAACCTTGCCGACGTCGCGGCTTTCGCCTTCCAGGTAGGAAGTGAGGATGAGGGCGTTCAAGCCCATTTCTTCGGCAATCTTCTTGGCGTAAATGCAAGAATCCGGCAGTGAATTGACAAGAAAATAAGTATTATTGGGAAACGCTTTCGGCGTCTCCCCTTCCGGGCCGACCTTCATTAGGTAATCGACCACCTTTTTGGGCAGACGGTCAGCTACGCCGTAATCGCGGATGACCCGGCGGGCGTCGTCCAGGGTGGTTTGGTCCGGGCCCATGGGCGTGCCTTTGTAGTTGGCGTAGGGGATGCCGATGTCCTTGGTGGCGGGAGTGCCGATACCGTCCGAAATGCCGAAGCCGATCAGCTCGGCGCCGCGGGCCTGGATACGCTTGGCGAGCATGCCGCCGTTGAAGCGGGAAATGTGCCGGCGGATGGCGTTGATTTCGTAGATGTCGGCGCCGGTCTTCAACATGACGTCGGTGACGGCGATTTCGTCATCGAGGGAAATGCCTTCTATTGGGCAACTCATCAGGGCGGAACTGCCGCCGCTGATGAGGACGATGAAGAGATCCTCCGGCCCCGCGTTGTCGACCAACTTCAACATTTCCAAACAGGCGCGGTAGCCTTCGGCGTTGGGGAGCGGGTGGCCGCCGACATAAACTTCGCTGCGGCGGAATACATCGGTTTTCTCGGGTATTTTAACGATGGCGATACCCTTGGTGAGCTTGTCGCCGAGGATTTCGTCAATGGCCATGGCCATGTGGTTGCAGGCCTTGCCGGCGCCAAGCATATACACGTTTCTCTTCTTGGACAGGTCCCACTGCTTGACGCCAATATGCAGGATGTTCCCGTCAAGGCGGGTGATTCTCTTTATGCGCTGGTAAGAATCCAGTTGCTCAAGCGTTTTTTCGGTGATGTCGAGAACGATTTTTCTACTGTCCGCGTCGCCATGGGAGACAATTTCCGTGCGGTTCCTGATTTTCATTACCGTCGTCCTTTGCGGACTTTTCGGAGAAATCGAGCACAGCGCCGCCCGACTTCCTCCAAAGATTAGCCGCTTCGTTAGAAAGGGGTTCTATTTCACCTGGTCAAAGGTCAAGGTTGGGTCGCGCACCAGGCATGTGTGGCTGAAGGCAAGAAGTTTAGGTCGGGCTGATGGCGCGCGGCAAATTAATAAGCAATCTATTTGCCAGGATAACCGGGGCATTTGCCGGGCGGGGAAAAGCTTCTTGCGTATCCGGCCCCGGAACCATAGAATTCTCCGGCGTTTATCCGCAACGGCAACCCAGCCGAATTTTGCCGAACTTTCCGTCGGGGCTGATAATGTGGCAAGAACGATTGGACAAAATGCAAAATGTTATAGCATTTTGAGAAATAAGTTGCATTTCTGTCGCAAAATGCGAAAGTTGAATTGCCGTCGCCGCCGCCGGTTCCGCCCCTCTCGCAGAAACAAGGATTGCTGCATGCCCAGCCCCCTGAAGTCCATCGCCTCCTACCTCAGCCATTTCACCGAAGCCATCGCCTCCATCACCGGCGCCGACATCGAAGTCATCGACTCCGACCGCATCCGGGTCACCGGCACCGGGCGCTACGCCTCCTGCACCGGCGAGAATATCGAATACTTCGGGCAAATCTACAACTATTCCCTCACCCACCACGAAACCGTATTTGTCGACAATCCCAAGAAAAACCGCCTCTGCCGCAAATGTCCGCAAATATCCGTCTGCAAGGAAAAGCTCACCTTCTGCACCCCCATCGTCTCCACCGGCAGGGTCATCGGCATCATCGGCCTGGTCTGCTTCACGGAAGAGGTCCGCGAACGGCTCATCGCCAACCGGGACGTCTACGATTACTTTTTCCGGCAAATCGCCAACGGCATCGCCCTCGTGGCCGAGCGCGAGGAAACGTCCGACAACCTGCGCCACAGCATGGATATGCTCCTCAAGGTCACCAACACCAACACCAGCTGCGTCGTCGTCCTCGACGCCGAGCGCCGCATCAGCTTCGTCAACGACGCCGCCCGGCAGGAACTCGGCCTACCGCCCGGCGGCAGCGCCCCGGCGGTGCAAATCATCGACCTCGGCGACCGTTCCTCGGGGATGGGCGAGTTCGAGCTGGTCTTCGGCGACGGCAGCGCGCGCAACCGCAAAATCAGCCGCATCGTCCTGGGGGAACTGGTGGCCCTGTCCCACGACGACCCCCTGTACCGCCAGGCGCTGGTTTTCGAGTCGAAACGGCGCATCGCCGAAATGATCTCCCGCCCGAACCGCGACGACGGCCTGGCCGGCATCGTCGGCGGCGCCAGGGTCATGTCCGACCTCAAGGAAAGCATCCGCAAAATCGCCGCCACTTCCTCCACCGTCCTCATCACCGGCGAAAGCGGCACCGGCAAGGAAATGTTCGCCCGCGCCATCCATGCCGCCAGCCGCCGCAAGGACAAGCCCTTCATCGCCCTGAACTGCGGCGCCATCCCCGACGCCCTCCTGGAAAGCGAACTCTTCGGCTATGTCGGCGGCGCCTTCACCGGGGCCAACCCGGGCGGGAGAATGGGCAAGTTCGAACTGGCGGACCAGGGGGTGCTGTTTCTCGACGAAATCGGCTCCATGCCCCTCTACCTGCAGGTCAAGCTCCTCCGCGTCCTGCAGGAACGCAGCTTCAGCCGGCTGGGGTCGAACAAAAACGTTTCCGTCGACATCCGCGTCATCGCGGCCAGCAACGAGAAGATCCCCGACCTCATCGCCCAGCGGGCCTTCCGCGAAGACCTCTACTATCGCCTGAACGTCATCCCCATCAGTATTCCGCCCCTGCGGGAACGGAAGGAGGACATCCCGGTCCTGGCCGGCCACTTTCTGAACCGCTATTGCGAACGCTTCGGAAAGCCGGGGATGATCATGTCCGAGCCGGTCCTGCGGGCGCTGGGGGAGTACGATTGGCCGGGGAACGTGCGGGAATTGGAGAATCACATCGAGTACCTGGTGAACATGAACACCGGGGGGATACTCGACGAGCGGGCGCTGCCGGAAAAAATTCGCGGCGGCAAGAACGAGGCGAAAATCGGCGCCCCGGGAAGGCAGGAGGAAACGACGCCGGAAAACACCAAGGAAATCGTCCCCCTGGAGGAATTGGAAATGCGGGCCATCGACCAGGCCCTCGGCGTTTTCGGGGAATCCTCCGAAGGGAAGCGTCTGGCCGCCGTGGCCTTGGGTATCAGCACCGCCACCCTCTACCGCAAACTGAAACGCCGCGGCGGGTAATAATCCCGCCGTGAACCGTCACTTCGCCCCCTTGGCTGGCTTTGTTGTCCCCTCCCCGCCTGCCGCCTCCTTCCCGCCGCCGAACAGGGACGCGGCGCCGGATTCGCCCGGCGTTTCGGGCGCCTCGACCGTCCCCGTGCCGTCATGGATGACGATGCTGGCGGGCAGGGTCGGCAATTTTTCGTACATGAACCGGAGGAGCGGTTTCTGGTTCTGCAGGCTCACCCGCAGGGAAATCGTCTTGATGCCGAGGCGGCGCATGGCTTCGGCGTCGCCGGGGAAGTCGGCGGGGGTGAGGGTGAGGGGGCCCTTGTCCAGAGCCCGAATCAGTTCCCCGAAACCTTTGTCGCCGCTGTAATTTTTGCTCAGGGTCAACGAGGGGAATTCGAAGCGGATGCCGGCGGTGGCGCTTTTGTCCATCTTCCATTCGAAGGTCGTGGAGACGAAATAATTCCGGTAGGAGAGGCGTTGATCTTCCCCGCCCTCGGTCATGTTGAACAGGACCGTCTGGGGCCGCTCCCGCGCATCGGGGTTCACGCTCACCGCGTCGACCCGGAAGCCGAGGGCGATTTTTTCCGGGCGCTTCACCTGGCCCCGCTGGACCATGGCGCCGCAGTAGTCGAGGAAATCCTTGCTGAAGCGGAAGGGAATCCCCTCCCAGTCGGCATTGGCGAGGGCGCCTTTTTCCCAGCGCCACAAGCCCTGGGCGGTGGCGCCCATGAAGGTGTCGACCGCGCCGCCCTGGCCGAAAAGGAGGGCGGTTTTTTCGTCTTCGCCGCCGGCGGCCATGAGCGAGGGATTGAAGACTTTTTCCAGCCACAGGTAATCGAGGTAGCCGGCGGCGCGGCGGGTGGCGAGGTAGCGGACGAAATTGTAGGTGGCTTTCGGGGCCAGGTTGTGCCAGGCGATGCTGTTGGTGAGGTCGTACAGCTGCACCTCGAGATTTTCCGCCGCGCGTTTGCCGACCAGGAACGGCGTCGCGGCCGAGCCGGCGGCGGCGCCGTCGGGCGTGGCCGGCGGGGCGACGGCGGCGGGATTCGTGTTCAGGATATACTGTTGACGGACCGTGTCCAGGAAGGCGTCGCGGTTGTTGGAGAGGTCGTTAATCTGGGTCAGGCTCACCGCGAGGCGCTGCCATTCGGCCAGGGCGTCGGCGTGTTTGCCGCCTCGCGAGATGCCGATTTCCCTGGCGATAAGCTGCATGCCGGCGTCGGAGCCGATGCGTTTGGCGACGCCGCCGATGCGGTTTTTCAAGTCGTCAATAAGGCTGGGCTGCTGATCCTCGCCGGGGACGGGCATGGCCTTGGCGGCGACGGCGGCGACTTCGTGCAGTTGATGGTCGAGCCGCAGCCATTCGATGTCCGGGGGCACCGCATCCCCGCCGAAGATGGGCACCAGTTGCCGGTTCGCCAGCTTCACGAATCGGGTCGCCGGATCGTTCCCCTCGCCCGCCTGGCGGAGGAGGTAGGGGACGGCCGCGTCCTTGATGTTCGCGGGATAATTCCGCCACAGGTAGCCGGCGGCGGCTATCCACGCCTCGAGGGCGGCGATGCGGTAGTCGCGCAGGATGGCATCGCGCTTGGCTTCCCATTCCCGGGGGTGGTCCAATGTGTAACGCACCAGCTCGAGGAGCCGGTGGGCGTTGGCGTAGCCGCCGGCGGTCCAGGATTTGGCGATTTGCAGATCGCGGGCTTCGTTCGGGGGGAGGTGTATCGGCTGCCAGACCGCCGCCGCGTCGACCGCTTCCGTCCCGGACAGGCTGTTCACCCAGCCGGGGAGCCAGCGCATGACTTCCCCGCCCATGGCGTGATCGATGATGTGGCGTTCGAGATCGACCAGCTGCCGGGCGGAGCCGAGCAGCCAGGTGTCGTGATCCGACCAGTGCATGTACATGTGGAACATGCGGCGATCTTCGGGGGTTTCCACCCGGGTTCCGTTGAAGAGGGAGTTGATGTTAAGGTCGTCCTCCTCGTCGCCGCGATGGGTGATGGTCCGCATTTTTTCGGACTCGCGCAGAGCGCCCAGGTACAGCAGGGCTTCGCCGATTTCGGCGGGGCGGTCCCATTCCGCGGCCCGGCGGATGCGATCTATCCAGTATTCGACGGCGGGGCGGATTTCCAGGTCGGCGTATTGGTCGCAGAAGCGTTCCTGGAGCGTTTTCGCCAGCAGGTCGCCTTCATGCATGCCCATGCGCGGGAGCCACCAGGAATTCCTGACCTCTTCCGCGCCCATGGTCAGGTTGAAATACGGCAGGAGTTCCTCCTCGCGCGCGGGTGCGGCGGTTTTGTCGCGGACGGCGCGGAGCAGTTTGCGTTGTTCTAGGAAGGAATGGGTCATCAACCAGCAGATGGCGGCGGTGGACAACAGGAATATCGCCAGACCGGCGTAGGCGCCGACGGCGCGGGCGTGGCGGCGTTGCCGCACCGTTTTCACCGGAACCGGATCGGCGGGAATGCGCTCCTCGATCAGTTCCCGCCAGAACCAGGGCTGCTTGGGGGCTTCGCTTTCGGGCTCGGGACGGAAGCCGACCAGGGAGCCGATGGCCGGTTTGATGGTCGCGCCTTCCGGTCCGGTCGAACCGAAGAAGAGGCCGCGCAGGAAGGGAACGGCTTGATAGGGGTTGTCGCTGAAGGCTTCGCGGCAGAAGAGGGTCAGGGCCGGCTCCAGGCGGAGGATTTCCTCGGGGGCCTGGATGGCGGCGGCGGCGCCGGGGGGGATGTCGGCGTGCCAGCCCGCGTTCTCTGCTTGGGGAAACAGCGCGGCGGCGGCGGTGAGACTGGAATTCAGGGGCAGCCTTGACGCGGGGGTGTGGAGAAACGTGCTCGCGGCAGGCAGGGGTATAGTTTTGGCGGCGGCGGGTGAACCGGGGCCGACCGGGGCGCTGCCGCCGGCGTTCGCGCCGCCACCGGGATAGGCGTTGCCGAGGCGATCGGCCGGGTTCACCTGGTACAGGTTTTGAGTGATGGCGTCGGCGGATTGATTGATGACGCGGTGCACGAACGTCCCGGGGTTTTCCCGGTCATCCAGCCGGAAGGCGCCGAAGGGTTGTTCGAGTATGGCCTGGGGCAGGTTTTGCGCGAGGGAGCGCATGCCGTAGAGGCGATCAAGACGGTTGACGAGGAGGTAGACCGGAATGCGGGCGCCGGTGACCTGGATGAGGCGGTCGAGCATGACCCGGACTTTGGCGGCGTCGCGTTGCGGGGCGTTTTGGTCGGGGGCGGCCAATTTTTCCGCGTCGAGGATGACGGTTACGCCGCCGATGGGGGCGCGGCCGCGGTTGCGGGCGAGTTCGGCGAGGAAGAGGGGCCAGTGGCTGTCCGGTTGGGAGTAGGTGGGGAAGTCGAGGGCGAGCCAGACCGCTTTGCGGGCGAAGGTCCAGGCGAACTCCGGTTCCCGGATGGCGTTTTCGGGACTGGTTCCGGAGACGGCCGCTTCCTGGATGATGCGTTGGTCGGCGGAGTCCCCCAGCGACAGGGAAATGTACCACGGGAGGGCGTAGGTGAAGTTGAAGCGTCCCAGCCGCGAGGCGCCGAGGAAGGCGAGGCCGCTTTTCCAGGTTTGGCGTATGCGGTCGGAAAGTTGCGGATCGGCGTTTTGGTTGCCCTGTATGGCGGCGTCGGCGGCCAGGACGCGGGCGGCGTGTTTTTCCTCGCGGTAGCGGAGGAAGCGGCGGTACGCCCAGCGGAGGAGGAAGTAGAGCGCGAGGAGGGTTGCGAAGACGGAGAGGGTGCGGTTGGCGGGCCAGCCGAGGTAAAGGACGGCGAGCCGGCAGGCGACGAAGACGACGGCGAGGACGATTAGGTATAGGCAGAGTCGGGTCAGTTTTCCGAGGAGTTTCAGCATGTTTCCTTCCGGTGGACTTTCCGAAAAAATCGACTTCCGCGGTCAGTATATACGAGTTATCCCCAGCCGACAGGTTCGCTTTCCCCGGCCCAACCTCACAGCGGCGCGAACATGCTGGACAAGAGCGCCCGGTACAACAAGTACAAGCCGACCGTCACCACAATCGGAATCAGCCAAATCCAGAACATGCTCCCCGGCTTTCCCGCCTCCTCCTCGACCCCCTCCTCCGGGGCCAATAACGCCGTACCGGAGGCGAAGGACCGGCCCGGCCGGAGCTGCGCGTTCACGTCGGCGATCCGCCGGCGGTACTCGTCCAGCCACAGGCGCTCCTCGGCGCGGTAGTGCCGGCCGAGGAAACCCAAATCCAGGCAGGCGTCGTAAACGTCCAGGACTCCGGCCCGCTCCGGCGTAGGGGACGTCACCTGGACCTGGAGAAGATTCTCCAGCCTGGTGAAAAATTCCTCGCCCGCGTTCAGGGTGTCGAAATACACCCGCTGCAGGCGTTTCGACGAATCCACCCCGGCCAGGACCCGGAGCGGCGCCAACTTCTCGTCCAGCCACGCCGCGACCGCGAACCAGGCGTCGTCAAACTCCAGGCCGTTGGCCACGGTTTTACTGACGAAAGCCTTCTGCACCAGGCGGTCCAGTTCCGCGAAAATCGCGGCGGCTTCGCTGGCGGAAACCGGCTCGGTTTTGGAAACGGCCGTCAGGGCGGCGTGGGCTCCAAAGGCGAGGATTGGTCTGAATAGGTCGAGGTATTTCATCACCGGATTCGATGTCCATCCCTTGGGAGAAAACAATTCGGGAACTTTCATTTATATCCGCCGTCCACTCCGGCGACAACAACTTTTTCCGGATTGCGGCTTGTGCCTCTAAGGATTATACTGCGTAACAGTGACTTCCGCGAACCCGGGTCAGTCTACCCGGGCCAGTTTACCCGGGCGGAGGCGAATTTTACCGGCGCCGCCGCCATAGAAGGAGAACGCCGCCATGCTTAGAATCGGACTCAAACAGCTGCTTGGCAAAGCCAACGGCATCGTCACCGCCATTCTCAACAACGCGGCCGGACTGTGCGTCGCCAATTCGCACTACGAGGTCGGCGTCGAACACGTCTTCCTGAAATGCCTCGAGGACGCCTCCTGCGACTGGCGGCCGCTCTTGGAGGCGGCCGGGGTCGAACCGGCCCGGGTCATAGCCCAACTGCAGCAGGCCCTCGCCTCGTACAAATCCGGGAACACCGGGCGCCCGGTGTTTTCCCCCGCCCTGACGCAACTCCTCCAGGACGGCTATCTCTTGGTGACCGCCGAACTGGGGGAACAGCGCATCCGCACCGGAAGCCTGCTCCTGGCTTTCCTGGCCGACCCGAACGGCTACACCTCCAGCGGCTTCGAAGCGAGCCTCGGCCAGTTGGACCGGGCGCTCCTCCTGAAGGACTTCCACCGCATCACCGCCGACTCCCTGGAAACGCAGGCCGCCCAACTGGCCGCCGCCCAGACCCCACCCGGAGCCGCCGCCGGCGGCGCTCCCTCCGAGGGTTCCTTCATCAAGCTCTATTGCGACGACTTCACCGCCAAGGCGCGGGAGGGGAAAATCGACCCGGTCTTCGGACGTGA
>JAVBQR010000155.1:0-7862 GCA_031548865.1 Planctomycetota bacterium | reverse complement strand
TGAGACAATTCCATTGTCCATTAAAAACTATAACCGCGTTTCGACAAGGGGGCTAATTGCGCCCCCTTTGGAACCCCGCAACCAGCCATTCGGCTGGATTTTATTGAACCGCTTTTACCACCGCCATTTTACCACGGCAATCTCACACAATCGCCTCGATGATATCCTGCGGCGTCGGCTTCTTTTCCTTGGGACAATCGACTTCCCGCGTCACCCTGCCGTCCTTCATGATCATCAGCCGGTTCCCCAGGCCAATGTCCTCCTCGAGCGTGTCGCACATGATGATGAGGCTCAGGCCCGAGTCGGCCAACAAACGAATCCGCTTGTAAATTTCCTCCTTCGCCCCCACGTCGATCCCGCGGGTGGGGTGGTCCAAAACCAGCACCTTCACACCCGACGACAGCCATTTGGCGATGACCACCTTCTGCTGATTGCCGCCGGACAGATTGCCGCATTTGGTGCGGATGGACGGCGCCTTGACCCGGATGTCCGCCATCCAGTGTTTGGCGTTTTCTTTTTCCCGCGCCGGGCTAATCAGGCCGAAGGAACGGAGACGCTCGAGGATGAGCATGTTCATGTTGTCCTCGATGGAGAAGTCGAGGGCCAGGCCTTCGCGGCGGCGGTCGATGGGGACGTGGCCGACGCCGGCGGCGAGGGCGTCCTCGGGCGAACGGATATGCCGTTCCTGGCCGTCGACGACGACCCGCCCCGAGTCGAAACGTTCGACCCCCAGGAGGCATTTGCAGAGCTCTTCCTTCCCCGAGCCTATGAGGCCGACCAGACTGAGGATTTCGCCTTCGTGCAAGGTCAGGGACAGCGGTTCGAAAGAGCAGGCTTTCTGGACATTTTCGAGGCGGAGGCGTTCGTGCTTGGCGGGTTCCCGCTGTTTGTCCTCGATATAATGGTTCCCCAGCATGCCGCGGCCGACCATCAGTTCCTCGATGCGGTGGATGTCGGCTTGGGCGGAAGGCATTTGGTCGATGTAGCGGCCGTCCTTGAAGACGACGATGCGGTCGGAATTGGCGATGACTTCTTCGAGACGGTGCGAGATAAGAATGATGGAGGCGCTCTTCTTGATTTCCTTCAAGGTTTCGAAAAGGGTGGCAACCTCTTTCTCCTGCAAAACCGTGGTCGGTTCATCCAAAATCATTATCGGGTTGTCGGCGCCGTAGAACTCGAGAAGCCAAAGGAGCCGGGCGATTTCGACCATCTGCTTGTCGGCGGCGGAGAGGTCGCGGATCAGGGTGTCGGGGTCGAGGGTGAGTTTGACCCGGGCGAGGATTTTCTGGCAGAGGGTCCGCATGCTGCGTTTGTCGAGAAGGCCGAATTTTTGGAAGTTCCCTTCGTGGCCGAGGAAAACGTTGTCCTGAATCGACAGGTTGAAAATCATGCAGCCTTCTTGAAAAACCATGCCGATGCCGTGCTGCATGGCTTCATTGGGGGAACTGAAGCGCATCGGTTTTCCGTTGATCAGGAACTCGCCTTCGTCCGGCTGGTAAAGGCCGATGAAGATTTTCATCAGGGTCGATTTGCCGGCGCCGTTTTCGCCGACCAGGCCGATGATTTCGCGGGGGTTGACCTCGAAGTCGACGCGGTCGAGGGCGACGACGCTTTGGAAGCGTTTCGACATGCGGCGCATGCAGACGACGGATTCGGAGGTTGGGGTCGAGGGCAAGGCGCTTCTCCTCAAGTTTTCAGAATCGCCATTGGGCAAAAGTTCCATCACTTAATGAACCCGAGTTTCTTTCGGTCGATCGTCATCGCCACGGCGGAAATCAGCACAATGCCGTTCACCGCTTCCTGCGCATAGGGGTTAATCTGCATCATCACCATGCCGTTGTTCAGGCTGCATATAATCAGGGCGCCCAGGACCGCGTTACGGGCCATGCCGAGGCCGCCGGTCAGGGACACGCCGCCGACCGCCACCGCGGTCATGGCCGGAAATTGCAGGAGATTCCCCACCCGCGCCGCCGCGCTGTTGAGGCGGGTCACCAGGAACAAGGCCGCCAAACCGTAAACCACCCCGGCCAAAATGAAGACCAGAATCTTCAGGCGGTCGACATTGATGCCGGCCTGTTTCGCGAGCGTTTCGTCCCCGCCCACCGCGTACATGGCGATGCCGGAGCGGGTGCGGTTTTGGAAGATTTCAAAGAGAATCCAGAACGCCAGAGCGATGAAGGCGATATTGGGAATGCCGAAAATGGCGCTGCCGGTGACCAACTTCTGGAAACGGGTGTCCTGGATGGGAATGGAACGCCCGCCGCTAATCATGATGGCGATGCCGAAAAACACCCAGTTGATCCCCAAGGTGGCGATGAAGGAGGGCATTTTCAGTTTGGTGTGGACCACGCCGGAAATCAGGCCGATTATCCCGCCCATCACCATGACGATGGGGACGATAAGGAAGCCGATGTCGTTACTGTTTATGTTGTTTTTTAAGAGGAGCCCGACCGTCACCCCGCAAATCGCCACCACCCCTTCCATCGACAAGTCCATGCCGCCGATGATGACGGTTTGGTGAATCCCCAAGGCGAGGATAATCGGGATGCCGGCGAGACCGATGATGGCGTGCAGGTTTTCAACCGAGACGAAGCGCCCGTGCGAACCGATACCGAAGAACAGGAAGACAATCGCCAAGGCCAGGATTTGTCCCCAAATGCCCCAACGTTGCAGGCGGCCGATGACCGGCAGGGATCGGCGTGGCACGGAGACTGGAACGGCGGAACCGGCGTCGGGCATGGATGATTCCTTTATGTCACTTCGCGACAAAATCGGGGAAAGTCGGTTCCAAAGCCGCATAAAGCTTGTCGAACAAAAGCTTGTTCCGCCGGTAAACTTCCCGGTTGGCCGGGTTCGGCTTGACCCGGTCGACAATGCGGAAGAAATTATTGACGACGGAAAAGTCCTTGTACACCCCCGCCCCGACCCCGGCGATTATCGCGGCGCCGATGGAAGTGGCTTCCTCGAGGAAATTCGGCCTGGCGATTTCGACATCGTAAAGATCGGCCATGATCTGCCGCCACAACTCGCCCTTCGCGCCGCCGCCGATAACGGTGATTTTGTCGACCGGCTGGCCCTGGCGCCGGAAAATATCGACGATGATTCCCAAATTCATCGACACCCCTTCGAGGACGGAACGGACCAGATCGCCGCGGGTGTGGGTCATGGTGAGGCCGACCCAGCCGCCCCGGGCGATGGGGTTCCAGCGCGGGGTGCGTTCCCCCAGCAAATAAGGCAGGAAGATGAGGCCGTTGGCACCGGCAGGAGAAGAAGCGGCGGTGCGGTTCATGAACTCGTAGGGGCTTTGCCCGCAAGCCTCCGCCGCCAAGGTTTCCTCGTGGCAGATTTCCCGTTTCAGCCAAGCGTACGAAGCCGCCGCCGTCTGCATGGTGCCGGTGGGGTGGAATGCGCCCGGCACGGCGTGCGCCCAGGTAAAGGTGCGTTCTTCCGGATCGTAAAGCGGTTTTTCGCTGGTGGTGGCAATCCAGGACGAAGACCCAAGATAATTGTAGGTGAGTCCCGGCGCGACCGACCCGGCGCCCACGCCGGCGCAGAGCCCGTCGCCGGCGCCGGCCACCACCGGAATCCCCGGCTTGAGGCCAATCGCTTCGGCGGCCTCGCGGGTGAGTTCGCCGACGATGCCGGTCGAGGGAATAAGTTCCGGCAACTTCTCGCCGTCCAGACCGGCGGCGGCGACAAGTTCCTGCGACCAGGTTCCGGCCACAAGATCGTAAAGGTTGGTGCTGGAGGCGTCGGTGGGTTCGGCGATCATCCGTCCGGTCAGGCGATAGGTGAGGTAGTCCTTCGCGTTCAGCATCTTGTAGGTGTTTTTGTAAATTTCGGGCTGATTGTCCCGGACCCACATCAGTTTGGTGGCGCCGTAGGAGGCGCTGGCGCGGTGGCCGGTAATGCGGTAGACCGTACTGCCGCCGGCTTTTTCCTTGAAGGCCGCTTCCTGAGGGGTAGAACGCTGATCGCAGTAAAGCATGTGCTTACGCAGAGGCTTCCCCGAGCGGTCCACGCACAGGCAGCCCATCATTTGCCCGCTGAAGGAAATGGCCGCGACCCGGGCCGGATCGTGCTTTTCCATCAGCTTCCGGGTGGTGGCGCACACGGCGGTCCACCAATCGGCCGGGTCCTGCTCGGCCCAGCCGCCGGGGGCGTAATCGGTGCCGTATTCGTGGGTGGTGCTGGCGATGAGGCCGCCTTCCTCACTGAACAAGGTCGCCTTGTTGCCGGTCGTGCCCAAGTCGTGGGCCAATAAAAGACGTGACATCAAGTTCTCCAGCGGGGATTGTCGACGAATTCAGCCTTGCCGTTTCTTTCCACGACCAGCTTCCGGAAGCCGTTTTTCTCGATGGTTCCGTAATCGTGACCGGCGTCGGCGCGGAAGACGTAGAAGGTTTTCAAGGTCTCGGTGGGGGATATGTTGACGCTGCGGTGGGCGTAGCGTCCCGGCACGTAGACGGCAGCGCCCGGTTTCAATTCCGCCGCTTCCCAGTCGCCTTCGGGACTTTCCATCAGCATGTAACCGTGGCCTTCGAGGCAGTAGTAGACTTCGGCGGCGCCGAGGACGGTATGGAAATGCCCTTTGGTCATGAAGTATTCGTCGCCGACCTTTCCCGGATAAACCAGGCTGGTGCCGAGGGCGAGGTCGTCGGCTGTTTCGGGGATTTGCAGATCGAAGAAGTCGTAGACCTTGCTGTCTTCCTTGGCCAACATGGCGGCGTAGGCGGCGGTATCGTTGAAGATGCCTTTCAGGTGGGACAGGTTTCTTTGCAACGGTGGAAAGCCCTTGATGAATCCGCTCAGTTTATCCACTTCGAAAACATGTGATTTTTGCGTTGTTCCGGCGATAGGCATGACGGTGCTTCCTCCCGGGTAAATGAAAAAAGTTTGGGGAAACGAGACTGAATCGAAACCGCGAACGGTTACGGAGAATTTTGGCGTAGGCTGGAGAATAAGTCTGGTGATAAGAATGTGAAAAGCATTTCCGGTGGAGATGCAAATTTCATGCCAACCATTTCGGCAATTCCGCCGGATATTCTGGTATGTTTATCGTTCCGGGATCTTTTCGAAAAAATCGAGCCGACCGCCGCTCGATTCTCTAAAAAAGTCCGCTGGTCTGGAACATAATACCGTCAATATGGTTATACGTCAAACAAGAAACTCGACTTTTAACGGAAAGCTAACGGCGGTTGCTTCGCTTTTCTTTAAAAGCCCATAAGAAACGTCCCCGCTCCCCTTTCCGTCTTTTCCCTTGACAGACCGGCCTTTCCCTTGCTCATATTGAGAAAAACTCCCCGCCCTTTCACGTTTTGCGTAAGGCTGTTACCCAAATGGACAAACAGGCTATCCAGCAATTTCTCGAACGAGCCGGCAAAAAAAAAGCCCCCTTCTGGGGCATCGCCGGTTTGGCGACCGACCTCGCCGCCGCGCAAAATGCCGGCGCCAGCTGGCTCCTCGTCAGCCACACCGCCCTATTTCCTCATAACCTACCCGCCTCGGTCATCGGCCTCCTGCCTTACGCCGACGCCAACAGCGTGGTCTTGGAGAACCCGCCGCCCCGCGACACGGCGATCCCGGTTTTTGCCGCCGCCTTCGCCTCCGACCAATTCCGCACCCACCGGCAATTGTTACAGGAGCTCCGCCAAGCCGGCTTCCGGGCTCTCCAAAACTTCCCCAGCGTCCTCCCCGCCGAAGGCAAATACAAGGCTTTTCTCGACGCCGCCGACATGGGCTACGCCCGGGAAATCGAACTGATTCGCCAAGCCGCCGAAGCGGGTTTTTTTACCTCCGCCCTGATCGGCTCCGAGGAACAAGCTGGCGAAATGCTTCGCGCCGGTGCGGATCAGCTGGTCTTCCATCCCGGCCTCAATGCCGACGGCGAACACCGCGACTGGAACGCCTCCACCCGCCTGCGCTTCAATAAAATCGCCGCCGAAGCGCGAAAAATCCGTCCCAAGGCGCTTCTCGCCCGCAGCGGTTACCTTCCCGACCATTGGCCGCCGCCGGCACCGGAAGACGGGGTGGCGGTGCAGTATGACGGCAATTTTCGACAATTGGGAAAGTAAACCTTGCCAAAATCGGGAAAGTATTGTAATGTTTCACAAAATGAGTAATAGATTCCTTCCGCTGTAACCTCCATCCGCTTTCCGAGTCATGGATTTTATTAAAGAATTCTAGCATTTTTAGGCGAAAGAACCGCATTTTCGGCTAGTGGCAGACGAATTGCTTTAATAATCAGGCAAATTACTTTAATACACGACAAGAATAATATTTCCCCAAAAATTTTGTCGCAAACTCTATCCCACACTATTACGACTGCCAACGTTTCCACCCCGCCGCCTGCCTGAGAATGGCCTTGGGAAGCCCAAGGATGAATTCCTTTTTTGGCTCAACTGGAGGAAAACCACTATGTCGCACCGCTCCGCCGCCGCCGCCCTGGTATTTACCCTGGCTTTCTGCGTCGCCCTCGCCGCGCCCGCCGCCGATCGCCTCCGCTACAACGTCCCCAAGCATCTGCAAAAATCCATTCTGTTCGTCACCCTCCCCTCGGACCTCGTCGCCACCCCCGACTCGATGGCCGTCCTCCCCAACGGCGTTCTGGTCCTCACCTGCCCCAATTTCGGCGACCTCTCCATGCCCGGCCGTCTGGTCCGCATCGACCGCGACCGCCGCGTCCACAACTGGTTCGAAGTGCCGGTAAACCCCCGCTCCGGCGCCGCCCGCCCCATGGGTCTGGACTTTGACCCGGAAGGCAACCTCTACCTCGTCGACAACCAGGGCTGGACCGGCCGCCCCGAATGCGTCGATCAGGGCCGCATCCTGAAAATCGAATTCGACCAGAACGACAAACCCGCCAAAGTCACCGAAGTCGTCACCGGCATGGAACACCCCAACGGCGTCAAGTTCCGTAACGGCCGCCTCTACGTCACCCAGAGCTGCATGACCCGGGTCAAGGATTTCTCGGGTAAACTCGTCAGCGCCCTCTATTGCTTCCCCGCCGACGCCAAAGGCATTGTCGTCCAGAACACCCTTGACGACGCGAACATCATCGCCACCTTCATCACCGTCAACCCCGACATCCAGTACGGCGTCGACGGACTCGTCTTCGACAAGCGCGGCAACCTCTACGTCGGCAACTTCGGCGACGGCGCCGTCCACAAGCTGATGTTCAACGAGTACGGCGCAGTGAAGTCGAATCTCGTTTGGGCCCAGAACCAGGAACAGCTCATGACCACCGACGGCATGTGCATCGACGGCGCCGGCAATATCTACGTCGCCGACTTCTCCCCGAACGCCGTCGCGAAAATCACCCCCATGGGTCGCGTCACCCGCATCGCCCAGAGCCCGGATTCGAACGGCGCCGAAGGCCAGCTCGACCAGCCCGGCGAACCGATCATCTGGGACGGCAAGCTGATTCTCAGCTGCTTCGACATGGTCACCGACGACGGCAAGGTGAACAGCGCCCACGATTTCCCGCAGACCCTCGCGTACATCGAACTTAACTGACTGAACTTTTGCAGAGTGGCGATTTAACCGCAATCGCCACTTTGCAAAAATCTTTTTTGCCTGAATTTCAAGGGTTTTTGGTTTTACAAAGTGGCCATTCGGCGGTTTGAATGGTGATTTTGCAAAAGTCCAGTGAATTAACCGAAAGCATAGTGAATTTGCGTTGCCGCAGCTCGAATTCATTTACCTTTTCTTGGAGAACCAATCATGAGAAAAACGGTCCTCGCCGCCCTCGCCGTCCTCGTCTGCCGGAGCGTCGCCATCGCCGGCGAACGTTCCCGCAACACCTACGCCTACGTCGCCCCCGGCCTCGGCCAACCCTACTGCTACGACATGCACCTCGGCTT
>JAVBQR010000126.1:0-11603 GCA_031548865.1 Planctomycetota bacterium | reverse complement strand
GGCGTGCTCTAGGATGGCCTAACTACCCGCCTTCTTCTCCTCCGCGACCCGTTAAATCGCACTGGCACGCCTTAAGAAATTCCCTTTGGACCCCGCATGACCGGGATTTCCATTCGGGCACCGCGAGCTTCGGCCGAAGCTTTACTACAGCCTCCCTTATATCCGCGTTCACGCGGCGCCAGAGAATTATTTTTTTCTTTGACAAAAAACGCCCCGCCAATGACTGTTCTACCGGAGATACTTTGAAATTCGGGGACACGTAACGCAATTGCTTTATACCGCCAAAGCAATTGCACAACATGTCCCCGAATTGCAAAGTGTCTCCAGTATAGTGGCATTCGGCTTCTCACCCGGCGAGGTCTGTCCGTGATCCTGAAAACATACGATTTGACCAAGTGTTACGGCAACTTCACCGCCGTCGACCGCCTCAACCTCGCCGTCGAGGAGGCGGAAATTTACGCCTTCCTTGGCCCGAACGGGGCGGGGAAAACCACCACCATCCGCATCATCAACGGGCTTACCGACATCACTTCCGGCCGGGTGGAGATTGCCGGCGCGGACATCGGCGAAAAACCGCTGGCGGTGAAGGGCCTCTGCGGACTGGCGGCACAGAACGTCAATTTGGACGGCGAGCTTACGGTGGGGCAGAACCTGGATTTTCACGGCCGGCTTTACGGCATGGACCGCCGCAGCCGGCGCGAACGCACCGACGAGCTGTTGGCTTATGTCGAACTCGCGGAGCGGCGGGACAGCTTGGTGAAGACCTTGTCCGGCGGGATGAAACGGCGGCTCATGCTGGCGCGGGCGCTCTTGCACCGGCCGCGTTTATTGTTCCTCGACGAGCCGACCAGCGGTTTGGATCCGGTAGTAAGACGGCGCTTGTGGAACCTGATTCGCAAAGTCCGGCAGGACGGCACGGCGGTGTTTTTGACCACGCATTACATCGAGGAAGCGGAGTTTTTGGCGGATCGGGTGGGCTTCATAAATCAGGGGCGGATGGTTGCCGAGGGCAGGCCGGAGGAGTTGATGCGACGGTTGGGGGAGTGGGCGGTGGACAGGGTGGGGGAGACCGACATGGAGACGAGCTACTGGCCGGACCGCGAGGCGGCGGGCAACTATATGGACCGGGTGGGCGACGCTTGTGTGGTGCGGCGGGTGAATCTGGAAGACGCTTTTATTGAGATAACCGGGGAACGGGTGAACGCGAATGGGGGCGGGAGGGAGTAGTGGCTGGACTTTGACAAAGCTCCAGTTAAAAGCATTTCGTAGCCAAGGTTTTACCCACTGGGTCCCGGCACGCCATTGTCTACACCCCGGTTCCACGCTTGCGACGCCGGGATGACGAGTGGGAAGGCATCCAGCAGAACAGGGTGCGGAGGCACGTTCTGCCACTGGGATATTTCAACAACACGTTCTAAGGAACCCCGATGTTCATCTCCACCGCCTATGCCATCTTTTTACGGGAAATGCTCCTGCTCCGCCGCCGCGCCGTGCGCCTGCTTGCCGCCGCCGGGGTCTCGCCATTACTTTATCTGTTGACCTTCGGCCTGGGCCTCGGCCGGCAAATCCGCCTCGACGGCGGCAACTACCTGGAATTCCTCCTCCCCGGGCTGGTCGCCATGAGTTCCATGACCCAGGCCTTTTCCATCGCCAGCGAAATAAACATCGCCCGCTTCTACACCGGGGTCTTCGAGGAAATCCAGGCCGCGCCGGTCGGCTCCCTCGCCTATGTCCTCGGCGAAGTCGCCTCGGGTATCGTCCGCGCCTTGGTCGGGGCGGGGGTGATCCTCATCCTGGGGCTTCTCTTCGGCGTGACGCTCCGCTGCGGCTTTTACTTCTGGCTGGGAATACTGGAGAACGCCTTCGCCTTCGCCGCCCTGGCGGTGACCCTGGCCATGCTGGTCAAATCGCACTCCGATCAAAGCCTGCTCAGCAATTTCGTCATCACCCCCATGGCTTTCCTCGGCGGCACCTTCTTCCCCGTCGACCTGCTCCCCGAACCCCTGCGCCTCCTGCTTTATTGCCTCCCCCTCACCCACGCCTCGCAAGCCATCCGCGCCGCCGCCGCCGGCACCCCTCCCGCCGCCACGCCTTACCTGGTCCTGGCTGTTCTCGGAGCCGTTTTTCTGGTTACTGCCGTTTATGCGGTGGGGAAGGCGAAGGATTGATCCGAACTTTTGCCAAGTGGCGATTTAGCCGTCAATCGCCACTTGGCAAAAATCGTTTTTGCCCGAATTTCAAGGGTTTTGATTCAACATTGTATTTGCTGGCTTTTCCGGCATTACTGCGGGATAATGGAAACTCCCTGCATAAATTCCCGCCATACCCACTTGCAAATAAACGTCAATGTTTTACAATAATCCTGTTGCGTTAATATAAACAAGGAGCAGGGTTATGTTTTCCAACCGTGTACCGTCCCTCCCGGTTTTCCTTTACCGTCTCGTCCTCGCCGCAATCCTCCTCGCCTGGATCGCCAACCTCCCCGCCCAAAGCGGCGAGCGCCGCCGTAGGCATTATTACCACCAACCCGTTGGCCGCGACGCCTTGAACCGGCTGCAGAAGGCGGTAACCGATTATATGCAGGATAACGATCACCCCGCGAGCGGCCTCGCCTACGAAGCCAGCTTCGCCTTCACCGAAGCCGGACGGCCGCTGGCGGTGGGGGGGACCGGGTTCGGGATTGCCGCCTTGATTGCCGGAGTCGAACGCGACTGGCTGGACCGGGACGACACCGCCGAACGCATCGTCCGTATCGGGACATACCTCCGGGATAACCCGGCCCGGAAAGCGCTGCACGGCGCTTTTCCCCGCTGGCTGTATGCCGCCAACGGCGATTCCGGCGCCGCCGGAGCCTCCGGATCATCGGCCGCGGCGGACGAAGCCGATTTACTGGAAACGGCGTTTCTAATCCAGGGGCTGCTCATGGCCCGCGCCTACTTCAACGCCGAAGCGGAAACGGAGCGGGAGCTCCGGGACGTCGTCGACACCCTTTGGCGCGAAGTGGAATGGAACTGGTACACGAACGGCAAGGATGCCGGTTTATACTGGCAATGGAGCCGCAAAAACGGTTTCGATCCGGACGGGAAACTGGCCGGCAGCGACGAAAGCCTGATCGCCTACGTTCTCGCCCTGGGCTCGCCGACCCACCCCATCGGCCGCGCCAGTTACGACTATTGGGCCGAAGGGGGCGATTCGCAAGACCGCGACGTGGCAGGTTACCGCCTCCGCGCGGCTCCGCCCGGCGGCGGCCCGCTGTTCGCCGGCCATTATTCCTTCGTCGGCCTGAACCCGTGGGAAATCGCCGACCGGCGCGCGCCGGAAGGTTATTTCCTCCAGAACTGCCTGCGGGTGCTGGCGAACCGGGGCTATTGCCTTTACGAAGCGCCGGAGGAATTCCAGTACCACGAAGGCTGGTGGGGGCTCAGCGCCTGCCTCACCCCGGACGGTTACGAAACCTTTTCCCCCGAGAACGACCGGGGCTATGTGGCGCCGACCGCGGCTTTGGCTTCGATCCCCTATGCGCCGTATTACGCCATGCAGGTTCTGGAAAACCTGGACGGCGAACTTCGGCGGATGGCGTGGGGCGAGAACGGTCCGTACGACGCGGTGAATTTGTCCGACAATTGGTGCGCCCGCGAGTACCTGGCCATCAACCAGTTGCCGATCGCCGGCATGATTGAGAATTACCGCAGCGGTTTGTTGTGGGATTTGTTCATGGGCGTACCGGAAGTGCGGGCGGGCTTGGCCAAGGCGGGGCTGGGGCGACCGGATTTGCCGGCCGGTTTTCCGGAAGCGCCGAGACCGCTCGAACCGGCCGAAGGGGGCGGCTACGCCGAGGGGAATTATGTGGCGGTGACGCACCCGGAGCGTAACGCCTTCCTGATTCCCTATTGGGTCGACCGCGCCGGCGAGGCCGAATTCGCCCTGTACGACGCGGACGGCGGGATAATTTGGCGAAGGGATCTGGAAGCGGCGGCGGGCCGGAACTGGCTGGAAATCCCGCCGGACGACATCGCGGGAAGCGTCGACCCGGACGCCGGGGCGGACGGTGCAAGCGGCCTAGTGCTCCTGTTCCGTTTTGGGAACGGTGAATTCCGCCTACCGGTAGAATTCCGCCATATGCCCTAGGGGACCGGGTCCGGCGCCGATTTTAAAGGAATTTTCGATAGCCAGGGTGACGTAGCGCTTGGCGTTCTGGACAGCCGGAAGGAGGCTGTCGCCGAGGGCGAGGCGGGCCGCGATGGCGGACGAGAGGGTGCAGCCGGCGCCGTGGATGTTCCGGGTATTGATCCGCTGCTGGCGGAGCCATATTTTTTCGTCCCCCATGAGGAGGAAGTCGTCGGCGTCGTCCGCCAGGGCTCCGCCTTTTACCAGCACGTTGTTGACGCCTTTGGCTTGGATGCGCAAGGCCGCTTCCTCCATGTCGGCGTGGTTTTTGACCTTGATTGCGGCCAACAGGGCGGCTTCCTGCAAATTTGGGGTGATCACGGCGGCGCTGGCGGCGAGGCGGAGCGTTTCCTGCTCGGCTTTTTTGTCGATGAGCCGGCTGCCGCTTTTGGCGACCATGACCGGGTCGAGGACGATATTGGCAGCTTTCCGGGCGGCGAGTTGGTCGGCGACGACTTTGGCGATGCCGGCGTTGGCGATCATGCCGATTTTCACCGCGTCGACGCGGATGTCAGTGAAGACGGCGGCGATTTGCGCCGCGACGATCTCCGGAGTGACGGTTTCGAAGGCGGTGACGCCCAGGCTGTTTTGGGCGGTGACGGCGGTGATGACAGTCATGCCGTAGACTCTTAAGGCGCACATGGTTTTCAGATCAGCCTGGATGCCGGCGCCGCCGGAAGAGTCGGAACCGGCGATGGCGAGGACGTTTTTCATGAACGGGTTCTTTCCTTGGGATTGAGCACTTTGACCTACTCGAAAATACGGAGTCTCGTTCCGCTGCCGGAATTTGTCCAAAGACGACCTACGAGGTTTTACCTTATCGCCACTCGCTCTCACGGTTCCGCGACCAGCCGCCGCGCCACCGCGGCGTCGGTGACCAGGGTGGTCAAACAACCGCCCCGCAAGGCGGCCCGTATCGCCTCGAACTTCCGCATTCCCCCCGCCACCCCCAAACGCCGGGGAATACGGAGCATCTCCTCGAAGGAAATCCCGATCACCCGCTCCTCGAAGGCCGTCCGCACCGGTTGCCCCGAAGCGTCGAAAAAGCGCTGCACCACATCCCCCACCGCGCCGGAACGCTCCAGCTCCAAACGCTCCGCCTCGGTCATCCGGTTGCCGCCGTCGGACAGGAAACGCGACGGCTGGAGGCTGCCGATTCCCAATAAAACCAGGGAAATCCGCTGGAAAAACTCGAACACGTACTGGCAGGAACGCTCCTGCATGAGCGCCCGCCGCGACTTCTCGTCGGAACAAATCCCCGGCGCCAGCAAAAACACCGGCTCCGCCCCCGACACCTGGGCCAGGCGCTCGGTCAAGCGGGTGGCGGCGCTGTTGGTAACCGACTGGCCGATCCCACCCAACACCTGGACAATGCTCTCGGTCACCCCCCCGGACATCGGCCGCACCGAGTTCACGGCATAAAGAAGCGACTCCGACCAGGAGGAAATGCCGATGACCCCGCACTTCGGCGCCACGTTCTCCAGCCAGGCCGCCGCGCCGTCCCCCATCGCCTGCAGGAGATCCCGCTCGCTGTCCCCCACCGGCTCGACCACCACCACGTCGGTAATCTGGTAAAGGTTTTCCAGCTCCGCCTCGAGATCGGCAAAAATCCCGTCCGGCACATGCACCGCCACCCGGACGATGCCCAGACGCTCCGCCTCCCGCAGCGCCCTCGACACCCCGGCCTGCGACAGATCGAGCCGCTTGGCAATTTCCGGCTGCTTAAGCCCGCTTTGATGGTAAAGCCGCGCGACCTTCGTTACCAGGCGCAACTGATCCGGCGTGTAACCCTTTTTGCCCGCCATGAGCGTCCTCAATTATTCCGCAACAATACCGGGGAAATCTGCTCCTGCACCGGGACGGGAAGGCGCAAATACACCCCCAGCGCCTGGCTGGGGCTCATCTGCCGCATATACACGAGCATTTCGCCGGAACTCATTTTCTTGTCGGTGAACAGTTTCACCACCGCGTCCGGCGGCACCCCCGCGTACTGGTTTTCCAAAAGCGGAATCACCTGCTGCCGATCCGCCGGTAGCATCTCGCCCAAAACCTCGGCGGAGTAGTCCGCCTTGAGGTGATCCCGGAAAATACGCGCCGCCTCGACCGGGCCGCCCTGCGAAGGATCGCGGATGACCTGGGTCAGGAACAGGGCGACGTCGCCGGCGTCCATTTCCGAGAGGGTTTTCCGGAGCTTCTGGGTCGCCGCGTCCTTCTCGACCAGCGCGTTCTTCTGCCGCTCGTCGTCGAGCGCCTTCTTCACGGACTCCACCGCCCGCTTCTCGGCGTCCACCTCGCCCCGCAGTTGGGCGATAAGCCGCTTCTGCTCCTCGAGAAGCCGGTTCAAAACCTCCAGGTTCGCCTGCTGCCGCTGCAGTTCCTCCTGCGAACGCATGGCGGCAGGCACCCGCGTTTCCGGGAGCCCCCGGTTACGCTCCAATTCCGCCCGCGCCGCGTCCTCGTCCTTCGCGAATTCGAGGTAACGGTTGTAGGTGTCCTCGGGGATGATAATCCGGTGCGTCCCGCCGATCACCCTGAGAATGCTGTGGAGATCCCTGACGGTGATTTTACCCCGGTAATACTGCACGGCGATCAGCCCCCCCAGGCTGATGACCGACAACCCGAGAATGCTGAGGAGCATGTAGAACATGGTCGACATGAAGCGCATCGGTCAGCCCTCCAGATCTTCGACAAATCCGCCGCCGCCCGCTTCGTCGCCCGGATACGCGTCGTCGGAAAACGCGTCGCCGGAATAGGCGTCGGTGGAAAAACCGGCGCGGTGCCCCTCCTGCTCCGCCAGTTCCGCCGCCTCGTTCTCCTCACGGATCCGCCGCCCCCGGGCCTGGATGGACAGCTCGTCGATGAGCGACTGTTCCACCTTGTCCTCTTCCTGGATAAACTCCTCGCGCCGCCGGTCCTTCAGGGTCTCCATCATGCGCGTTTCCTGCCTGGCGCCAATCATGGCCAGCCGGCGCTTCTCGACTTCGGCCTCCAGGGCGGTCACCCGCTTGCGGCTTTCGGCGAGGGCGGCGTCGATTTTGCCGACGGTGGCGTAACTCGCCATCACCGCCTGCACCGATACGGAATCCTCGAGCGCGTGGAGTATTTCGTCCTGCACCTGATCCCGCTGGCGGTTGAGATCCTGCTGCCTGACCTTTTCGACGTCGATGAGGCGCTTCGCCTCGAGGTAGGCGCGGCGTTTCTCGTCCTCCATGATTTCGCGGTAGCGGAGCAACGCCTGCAGATTGAATTGAAAACGCCTGGCCACGGTTCCATCCCTCCATGAGGGACCGAACCCGTGCCAGGCGCGTGGAGACGATGGGTAGGATGGTAAAAACCCTGCTTCAGGCCAACGGAATCAGTTCGACCACCACCTCGCTGACGCCTTGCTCGCGTTTCGCGGCATGGTCCCGTTTTCGGGCCAATTTGCGCGCCAACAGCGATTCGAAGCGGAGCAGCGGCTGGAAAAACCCGAACAGCCACATGGCCGGCAACCAGAGCCGGCGGCCCGTCCACACCCCTCCCGCCTGCCAGCCTCCGGCATTTACCCGCAACACCCCCCTGGCCCTGAACAGGAGATAAAGGGAAAAATACAGAACCGGAAGCAGGAAAGCCAACGCCAACAAAAGTTCGGTCTTGTCAAAGTTAGTCATGCGCAATCACCCGTCTGGAAACGACTCCCGGCCGACAATCCTTTCCCTCCGCCGCTCCCCGGGAGAACTGGAGCCGTTCTGGAAGAAAAGCACTGCCCATACTATCGGCCGTCGCCGCCCGGCGACTGGAACGTTTTTTTGCAAAACCGCCCGGCCCGGCGGGATGTCTTGACGCTACGGGTTGACGCAACCTGAAATGGTACATTTTTGCCGCCCCTGCTTCAAGCGTTGTCATTGTTCTTGCCAAACACCTTGAGGTAGAGTAAAAATAGACCCTTGCGTCGTTCCCCAATCATCAGTTAGGAGGAAGCGTTCGCTTCTTTGACCCCTACAAACGTCCTTGATTTGCAAACCCGCTGCTGGCGCATCATGACGAGGGGTTGACATCTATCAGAGGAGTCATGCAAAATGGAAACCCCGGACTTCAACATAAAAACGCTCGGCAAATGCCATATCCCCAATCCGATGGCGGAAGTGTACGGGAAATACGTTTCCTTTGTCCCCGACGGCAGCCGCACCCTGTACGACACCCTCCTGGAGGACGTCACGCAGCGCGAAGGCGACAAAAGCGTCCTTCCCTCCATGGAAGTGGCGGGACCCCGGGAGAAGATCTACTTCGACCCCCGGAAATGCCGCGCCGGCGTCGTCACCTGCGGCGGGCTTTGCCCGGGCCTGAACAATGTCATCCGGGGGATCACCCTCTGCCTCCACTATCAATACGGCATCACCAAAACCTACGGCTTCCAGTACGGCTTCGAAGGCTTCATCCCCAAATACAAACACGACATCATCAACCTGACCCCGGAATCGGTCGACTCCATCCATTACAAGGGCGGCTCCATCCTGGCCTCGAGCCGCGGGGATCAGTCGGCGGAGGAGATTGTCGACTGTTTGGACAGGATGGACATCAACCTGCTTTTCTGCATCGGCGGCGACGGCACCATGCGGGGGGCGCAGGCGATAGCGGACGAAATCGCCAAGCGGGCGATTAATATCGCGGTGGTGGGGGTGCCGAAAACGATTGACAACGACATCAGCTTTACCGATACTTCCTTCGGTTTCCAAACCGCCTACGCGGTGGCGATCGAATCGATCCAAAGCGCCCACGTCGAGGCGAACGGCGCGCCGAACGGGGTCGGCCTGGTCAAATTGATGGGCCGGCATTCGGGTTTTATCGCCTGTTTCGCGACTTTGGCCCAGCCGGACGTGAATTTCATCCTGATCCCCGAGACGCCCTTCGAACTGGACGGACCGTGCGGATTCTACGAAAGCCTGCGTAAGCGCCTGGAACGCCGGGGCCACGCGGTGGTGGTGGTGGCGGAAGGCGCGGGCCAGGATTTGTTCAAGCGCACCGGCGTGACCATGGTCAATACCGACGCGAGCGGCAATGTGCGCCTGAAGGACATCGGCACCTACCTCCGGGACGGCATAATCGACTGGTTCAGGGACAAACACCTTCCGGTGAATGTGAAGTACATCGACCCGAGCTACAACATCCGTTCGGTCCCGGCGCGTCCGGTGGACAGCGTTTTCTGCGGACAGTTGGCGCGCCACGCGGTGCACGCGGCGATGACCGGCCGCACCGAGATGGTGATCGCGAACTGGAAGCAAACTTTCGTGCATGTGCCGATTCACACCGCGATTTCAAAACGCAAGAAAGTGGATCCGATGCGCGGCCTGTGGCGCAGCGTCCTGGAAACGACCGGACAACCGAGCCTCCTCAATGACAAACAGTGCGAATTGCCCTAAGGCATTGTTCAATAATAACCGGGGGTTTTCTGTAGCGCATCGGCGTCAATACATTACCACGGGGCGTAGCGCAGCCTGGCAGCGCGCCTGCTTTGGGAGCAGGAAGTCGGTGGTTCAAATCCACTCGCCCCGACCAAATATAAATACCGCAACCTTCAGGGGTTGCGGTATTTTGTTGACTATACCAAATCAATGATTTATGCTTCCCGCACCAATAGCCGCACCAATAGAAGGAGGAAGCATGCCCAAAACTGAACGATTTCCCGGTCCCAAAGAAACGCTTCCACGGCGGTCGCTGGCGCATCTACTGGAAGTGGAATTTCCTTGGTGTCTGGTTTAGACTAAACACTTTAAATCCCTATTCATTTTGTATAGCATTGATTCATCCGTTTCAAGTTGATGCATTTACATCAGGAGGATGAATCCATGCGCCCAATCGAAGAGTTCTGCTGCCAGAATAAAGAGTGCCCGGAATACGGCAAAAAGGACGGTGGAAATCTGTCCCAACGTGGCTGGTCGGGGCACAAGAAGGCAATTCGCATGCTGTATTGCTCTGTGTGCGGCGCGCATTTTTCGGAGCGCAAAGGTACGGCGCTTTCATACTGCCGTCTTCCAGAGGACAAGGCCATTGGTGTTCTGAATCACCTTTTCGAACAAAACGGCATACGGCAAACAGCCCGCCTGACCGGCGTGGACAAAAACACCGTGAATCGCTTGGCAAGGATTGCGGGTGAGCATGCCGAAAAAGCGCATCAGGAACTGGTGGCTTTTTCCCCCGAACACCCAAGAGGTACAGATGGACGCAAAGTGGTCGTTCGTACTAAAAAAGGAAGCCCGCTGCGACGAAAAGTTTGACAATCGTTGCGGCGACAACTGGGACCATGTGGCATTCGACCCGGGGCATCGTCTGGTACTGTCGGTGGTGAACGGCAAACGCAGTCAGAAGCATGTCCGGCAGCTGTTGCGCGAAGTCAAGCGCATCATGAACGACCAACTGCCGCGTCTGATAACAACCGATGAATACCGTGCCTACAAGGCGGAAATTCTACATGCCTACGGAATCAAAGTAGCGCTACCACGCAACTATTCCCGAGGCCGGTCTCCGGCGCCTTTAATGATTCCCCCACCGGAACTGGTTTACGCCACCGTCCACAAGACCCGAAAGAACGGCACCGTGGTGAAGGTAGAAACGCGCCTGCAATTCGGAACGCAAGAACAGCTTGATGCAGCCCTAAAAGCTTCAAAGGTAAATCGGCATGTCAATACCGCTTTTATCGAACGGCACAATGGAACTGACCGCCACAAGAACAGCCGGAAAGTCCGCAAAACTTATCGCTTCAGCAAGGACTGGGACATCCACAATGCCGTCACCAAGTTTTCTATGTATGCGTACAACTTCTGCTGGCCGGTCAGAACTCTGCGCGTCAAAGAATAAGATGGAAGCTACAGGCAACAGACACCAGCAATGGCAGCAAAACTAACCGAACATGTGTGGTCAATCAAAGAATGGGCGCTATTTCCGATAGTAATAAATGAAGTCTAAATCAGACACCAAGGAATATTCTAGATTTTCTTCTTTGAGTAAATATAGACGTGATTCAATCGTGCGGGCAAAAAAATGGGTGGTGGATAACGCCAAGGAAAGGTTTTTTATTTGGATCGGCAAGATGGATCATATTCCTTACAATGTTCGCATTGATGAGAAAATGCCAGATCCCCTAGATTATTGGCTTATTGGCTATCACTCCATTATATATGGGATTGAAACAAAACGAGATAAAACCATCATTGAAGACAATGATGTTATTACTACATACAGCCCTACAATTATTTACATACCACAAATTCATTCGGATTCCTCTAAACTACTTCTTGACAATTGCTGCACATTATTAATGTGGACTTTTTGAATTTCCTCTATTAATTTCCGATATTAGTTGACAAAAGGCATGGCGTCCTTTTTAGTCGGTGTTGCTGAAGCATCGCCTAAAAAAGGATGGATTCGCCATGCCAGAACTTCCGATTGTTTTGCGGCTG
>JAVBQR010000150.1:0-14668 GCA_031548865.1 Planctomycetota bacterium | reverse complement strand
ATCATGCCGAAGTTCTCGTGGATGACCTTGGTAATCGGGGCGAGGCAATTGGTGGTGCAGCTGGCGTTCGAAAGAATGCTGATGTCCTTGGTGATTTTCTTGTGGTTGACGCCCATGACGAACATGGGGGTGTCGTCCTTCGAGGGGGCGGACATGATGACCTTCTTGGCGCCGGCCTGGATGTGCTTGCCGGCCAGTTCCTTGGTGAGGAAGAAGCCGGTGGATTCGACGACGACGTCGGCGCCGACGTCCGACCACTTCAGGGCGGCGGGGTCTTTCTCGCCGGTGACGCGGATTTTCTTGTCGTTGACGATGAGGGTGTTGCCGTCGACCTTGATCTGGCCCTTGAAATGACCGTGGATGGTGTCGTACTTCAGCATGTAGGCCAGGTAATCGGCATCGAACAGATCGTTAATGCCCACCACTTCGATGTTTTCGTGGTGCTGAGCGGCGCGGAAAACGAGACGGCCGATACGGCCAAAACCATTGATGCCGACTTTCACTTTTGCCATGGGTAAATTCCTCCAATATAAAAAGGGGCCAGAATGTCACGCCTTTAACATATAATTTTTACCGTATACTTATCGGTTGCGTCGGAACGCCGGGTACAATAAAACTTGTCGGAACCGCCGCCGGAACCTGTTGGACATTGTGGCTTTTGCCGGATTTTACCGGCACCACCCCCTAAATCCCGGAGATTATAGCTCCGTTCCTTAAACGATGCAAGCGTGAACAACGTGAACCTATCAAGAAACCTTCTCATTGAAGATAATGCAAAATTATGGCCAAACCCTCCCTTTCCCTACCCGCCCGGCTCGCCTTGACCGTCACCGCCGCCCTGGTCGTCGTCATGCTGGTCGCCGGGCTCCTGGCCATGCGCGAATTGCGCGGCAAACTTTACGGCCTCGTCTCCGCAAACCTGGCCGAGATGATCGGCCACCTCGCCGATTCGCTCGACGCCGACCTCAGGGCCAGGTTGGATTTGCTCGCCAAGGAGGCGGCGCAACTGGAAGGCGCGGACATGGAGAAGGTGGCCGCGCTGCTGCGGGAACGCAGCCGGGAACTGGCCTTCGCCTTCGACGCCGGAGTCATCGCCGTCGACGACGAGGGGATAGTGCGCGCCGACAGCCTGGCCAGAAACGGCTGGGCTGAAACGAACCTTGCCGAACAGGAATTTTTCCAAAGAACTTTCGTTCAGGGAAGCGGCGTGGCGTCGGAGCCGTTCCGCCTCCCCCTGCCCGCTGCCCCGGCTGCCGAACGCCCGGCGGTGGCCGCCTTCACCGCGCCGCTCCGCACTCCCGAGGGGAAGATGCTGGGCGTCCTCGCCGGCCTCGTGGATCTGGCGGAAAACCGCCTCTTCAAGCTGATAACCGAGGTCGGGGTCGGCTCGACCGGACAGGTGGGGGTCTTTACCCGGGACGGGACGGTAATCGCCCACAGCGACCGGCGCCTCCTGTTGCAGCGATTCGAAAATCCCCTCCCCGAAGGAAAAATTGACCCGGGGGGAGTTAACGAAATCCGCCTCGCCGACGGGTCCGAAGCCCTCCTGTCGGTGCGGGAGCTCCCCGGCGCGGGTTGGCTGGTGGCGGGGGTGTTTTCCTCCCGCGAGGTTTTTTCGCCGGTCGAGGAAGGTTTCAAGACGGCGCGGCTCTGGTTCGCTTTGGGGCTGGGGGTGTGCGGGCTTTTGGCCTGGCTGTCGTCCTGGTGGCTGGTGCGGGATTTGGATCGTTTGGCCGGGGAAATAAAACGCATCGGGGAAATGGGCGACCGGGTGGGAAAAGGTTACCAGGGGGAAGTGGGCGAGGTGGCGCGGTCGGTGAACGGCATGCTGGAATCGCTCGAGGCGGCGCGGCGGGAGATTGGCGCTTTGTCCCTCCGCTTGGAGGAGGCGGGCGAACGGGAAAGGCGGGTGATTGCCGGCGACCTGCACGATTCGGTGTGCCAGAACCTGGCGCTGGCGAATATGCGCTTGGGCGGTTTGAAAAAAGGCCGGGAAGGAACGCGGGAGGAAGAGGCGGTCGTGAAGATCCAGGGGATTTTGGAGGAATCGGTGGGGGAACTGCGGAGCCTGATTTTCCACTTGAGCCCCAATATTCTCTATGAACTGGGCTTGGGGGCGGCCTTGGAATGGCAGGCGGGTGAATTCGGCCGCAGGCACGCGCTCGCCTGCGAATTCAGGCAGACGGGGGATTTTTCCGGTTTGGCCGAGGGCGAAGCGATCTTCCTCTACCGGGCGGCGGCGGAGCTCCTGCAAAACGTCCACAAACACGCCGCGGCGGAGCGGGTTTGGCTGGAATTGTCCCGGGCCGACAACGGCTGGGTACGCTTGTCGGTCCGGGACGACGGCCGGGGATTTGCCGGCCCGGCGCCGCTGCCGGCGCCGGGCGGAGGTGGTTTCTCCGCTTCGGAAAGGGCGGGTTTCGGCCTGCGGCATTTGCGGGAAAGGGTGCGGCAATTCGGCGGGGAAATGTTAGCCGGGGCCGACCCATCCGGGCGCGGGGCGCGGGTCGAATTGCGCTTGCCCTTTGTCGAAAAATAGCGGTGCAACAGTGAATGCCGCTGAAATAAGGACAACCCGGGGAATACGTGAGAATTACGGGGACATGATGTTTAATTGGCCTAACCGCCGGCCAATTAAACATCATGTCCCCGTAATCCTCAGTGCCTACTTGGCCGCTTCAATCCTGGCGGTGCGCCAGCAGTTTTCGCGCCGGGGTCGCTATCCTGTGGTCAGCCGCCCCGGTTTGCCTCCATGCGATTTGTTCCCGCGCTACTTCGGAACCTCCCAAATGGTTCGTCCCGCCGTTGACCAGTTGCGAGAGGTTCCGGACCATTCCATCCAAATGCTCGGCTTGATCGCTCAAACCTTTGGTGATTGACGCCGTCTCCTCGGCGTTCGCGGCGTTGCGTTGGGTTACCTTGTCCATTTGCGCCACCGAGGTGTTGACTTGGTCCACCCCTTGCGCCTGTTCGTTGGTGGCGGAGGCGATGGCTTCGATAAGCTGACTCACCTTGGTGGAGTGGCCTTGTATGTCGGCGAAGCTTTTTTCCAGTTCTTCGGCGATTTCCGAGCCGTTTTTCACCCGCGTCACCGTCCCCTCGATGAGTTCCGTCGTATCCCGGGCCGCTTGCGCGGAGCGGCCGGCGAGGTTGCGTACTTCGTCCGCCACCACCGCGAAGCCTTTCCCCGATTCACCCGCCCGGGCCGCCTCCACCGCGGCGTTCAAGGCGAGGAGATTGGTCTGGAAGGCGATGTCTTCGATGGTTTTGATGATGCGGCTGATTTTTTCGGCCGAATCGTTAATTTCCCCCATGGCGACTGACATCTTTTTGACCGCCTCGGCCCCTTCCCCGATCAGCTTGTTGCTTTCGTTGGTTGTAACGTTGGTTTCTCTGGCGTTGTCGGCGTTTTGCCGGGTCATGGAAGCCATTTGCTCCAGGGCGGAGGAGGTCTCCTCCAGGCTGGAGGCTTGTTCGGTGGCGCCTTCGGCGAGGGAATTGCTGGCGTCGGCAATGCTGGTGGAGGCGCTGTTCACTTCATTGGAAGTGGCGAAAATGCTTTCGCTGATCTTGGACAACACCTTGGAGAGGGAATTGACCAGGAGGTACAAAACCACGAGCGCCAGGGCCAACATCAAGACGCCGACGCCGACGATCATCCGCACGCCCCGGGTGACGTCGGCCATGGCCTCCTCCTTGGGAACGGCGCTGATTACCACCCAGTTCATGCCGGTGTCGCCGACAATCACCGGGGCGATGGCTATCATAACGTGGGTTTTACGGACGGGCGAGTAGTCGTCCAGGACGCGGGGTTTTCCGTCGCGCTGGGTCTCCATACAAGCGGCGAGGACGGTCGGGGAGAGGACGCCCTCCGCCGACTTGGACCACAGGCTTTTGTCGCGGTGATAGGCGAAATTCCCTTTGTTGTCGAGCAGGATGGGGTAGCCGGTGTTGAACATCTTGACCCCGTCCAGATAATCGCAAATCGGCTGCATCATCACATCGCCGCCGACGATGCCGAGTAGTTTTCCCGCCTGGTTTTGCATAGGCATGGCGACGGTGCAGATGTAGAAGTCCTTGCCGCCGGCGGTATAGACATAAGGGCTGATCAGGGATTCGTTTTTGTTCGCTTTGGGGACCAGGTAGAAATCGCCCACCCCGGGCGTATTATATTCAACCAGGGGTTCGGTTTTGGTTTTCTCGCCGTCCATGTAAACATAGGGGAGGAAGCGTCCGGTGGCATCGGTTGAGACGCCGCTGCCGGCGAATTCCCTGTCCTTGCCGTCGAAGGCGTTTTCTTCGAAAAGGACCCAGGCGCTGAACAGGTTGCGGTTTTCCAAAACCACCTGTCCCAGGATGGACACATAGTTATCCCGGTCGGCCCGGGGCGTTCCGGCGGCGTTTTCGAAAACCGAGGACAGGGTTTGCACGGCGCCGAGGGACATTTCCAAATCGGCTTTGATGCGGTTCGAGTAGCGGTAGGCGGTTGATTCCATGCTTAGATTGACGACATTGGTCATGGAGCGCGAGTAGGTGATGGCGATTAGCGCCACCATGAGGGCGATGCCAAGGATAAGAACTACGCCGACCGGCAATAATATCCGCCATTTGAGAGCCAATTTTCCCATTGCGGGTCCTTTCAAAGCAGGTACATTTTAGGGGTGACGGCAAAAGTTGGATTAGAGTCCACGTTAAAGCGCATTTTATTACACCTTTACCAACTTTGTCCAATTATTCCGAAAATTTTTTCATTTTTTTTTGACTCAATACTGACTGATCGGAATTTCCCCATAATAGGACGTGGATATTACTGGAGGTTTGGTATTTATTGAAATCATGACTACCATAGCAAGACACTACATGTGGACTCTTGCCGAAAGTGGAGCGGCGGTTTGGCGGATTATTTGGCAAATTCCCCGACCGGGAGGAGGTCTCTACGCATTGACGGGGCAGGCTGCTTCAGGTAACATGTATTGTACTCGGCATTCAACCTGCCGAAAGCGGGGAAAGGGGGCTTGCCATCGAGTGGACTTTCGAGGAAATCCGGCAATAGCATCGCCCGGTTTCCTATAAAAATCCACGCCGCAAGCTAATGTCCTCCCGCCATAGGAGACATCGATGCGCCTGTCATTTATCGCGGCTGTTGTCTTGTCTGCCGTGTGTTACCTGTCCAGTGCGCGGGCCGGTGAAGTGCTCAAAGCCTACGCCGGCACCGAGGAGCAGGTCGCGGAAGAGTTATTCGCCGCCTTCGAGAAGGAAACCGGCATCAAGGTCGAATGGATCCGCCTCTCCGGCGGCGAAGCTGTCGAGCGTATCGAAGCGGAAAAGGACCATCCGCAGGCGGCCATCTGGGTCGGCGGCGTCGGCACCATGCATATCGACCTGAAAAACCAGGGGTTGACCATCCCCTACGCCTCTCCCAACGCCAATAACATCCCGAAAAAATTCCGCGACCGGGACAATTTCTGGATCGGCCTCTACGTCGCCCCCCTGGCCTTCTGCTACGAACGCGAACGCCTGGCCGAACTGAAGCTGGAGATCCCCGAAACCTGGGCGGAACTGATTAAACCCGAGTACCACAAACACCTCCGTGTCGCCCACCCCGCCACCTCCGGCACCGCCTATAACATGGTCACCAATATCATTCGTCTCTTCGATAACAACGAAGACCAGGCTTTTGCTTATCTGAAACGCCTCGCCGACAACGTAGACTACTTCACCAAATCCGGTTCGGCTCCGGCTAAAGCTTGCGCCAACGGGGAAGTCCCCATCGCCATCGGCTACCGCCACGATCAATTGGGCCTCCAGAATCAGGGCGCCAATATCGGCGTGGTCATCCCCCAAGACGGCGCGGGCTATGAAACGGCCTCAATGTCATTATTAAAAAACGGCCCCAATCCCGAGGCCGCGAAAAAACTCTACGACTGGATGCTCACCTCCCCGGACGCGCGGAACATATTCGACGACTGGGAGATTATTCCCCTGGTCGATAGCCTGAACCCCAAGGGCTTTTTCCAATCCCTAAACCTGGTCAACCAGGACGACGAATGGGACGCGGCGAACAAAACCCGATTGCTCGAACGTTGGAACCGGGAGATCACTTCGGAATACCAATAAGTGGACTTCCCGAAGGTTTATAACGCGTTGTAGAGTTAACCAGATGCCATCACGCCCCGAAATTCATCCCCTTCCCTCACCGCCCCGCCGGTTCGAACACCTCCGCCTCCGCCGACGCCGCCATGATTCGGCGGATGTCCGGCAAGTCTTGCGCCGCCCCGGCGTAAAGGAGCTGTGCCCCGAGTGTCCCCAATGACGTCGCTTCCGCCGGACCCGCCACTACGCGTTTCCCGGTCAAATCGGCGGTTATCTGGTTCAGGAGACGGTTTTTGCTGCCGCCGCCAATGATGTTGACAGCCGGGAAAACCGTTCCGGTCACCGCTTCCAGGCCGCAAATCGCGTCCCGGTAACTCCTTCCCAGCGATTCGTAAACCACCCGGAAAAAGCCCGCGTCGTCCCCGGGAACCGCCGCACCGCTGCGCTGCAACGCCTGGGCGATGGCGTCCCGCATGCTGGGGGGGTTGAAAAATTCCTCGGCATTGGGGTCGATTAACCCGCAGTCGCCCCGGCGGTCGATGCCGGCGACGATGTCGTTCCAGGTCAATCCGGGCCGGGTCAGGTCGCATTCCAGCTTCAAGCGCTGGGCGATGTAGAGGCCGGCGGAATTCCGCAGGAGGGTGGTGGTGCCGAGGATGCCGGCTTCATTCGCCAAGCCGGCGGCGTACACCGCGTCGTTCAGGAGCGGCCGGGCCAGTTCGACCCCGATCAGGGACCAGGTTCCGGAGCTGATGAACAGCGGCCCGGGACCGCCGCCGCCGGGTATGGCGGCGACCGCCGCCGCGGTGTCGTGGGAGGGCACGCTGACGACGGGGAAAGGCTTGACGCCGATTTCGTCGGCGAGGGTGCGGAGCAAAGTTCCCCTCACTTCCCCGTGTGCCACGGTCGGCGGGAAAAGATCGGGGTCGATGGCGAATTTGGCAAATATCCGTTCGGCGTAGCGGTGGTTTTTTACATCGTAAAGCTGGGTGGTGCTGGCGATGGTGGGGTCGCTGTTCATTTCGCCCGTGAGCAGGAAATTCAGGAGATCCGGAATGAGGAGGAATTTCCGGGCCGCCTGCCAGTAGGCGGGATAACGCTCGCGGTAACCGAGTATTTGGAAAACGCTGTTGATTTTGTCGCACTGGATGCCGGTCATGTCGAACATGAAACGGCGCTCCGCGGCGTCCAAACGGGACAGGCCGCTTTGCCCGAAAACGTTCCGGTAGCAGAAGGGGTTGGCCAGGAGCAGGCCGTTGTCCCCAACCAGGCCGTGATCGATGCCCCAGGTGGCGATGCCGGCCGAGTCGATGCGCCCGCACAGGCTAAAGGCTTTTTTCAGGCCTTCCTTTATGCGCTCGAACATGAACAGAATATCCCAGTGCCAGACGCCGTTCACCAGGATTTCGCGGTGCTCGTGGCGCGCGACCGGGGTGGTGTGGAAGGACGATCCGTCGAAGGTTCCGAGTACGATGCGGACCGAGGAATTTCCGCAGTCGATGGCGACGCAATTCAGGTTTTTCCGTGTCATATTCCGCCCTATTCAAATCCTATTTTCCGAACCGCAGACGCGAATTTTCTTGCGGCACAATTCGACCACCGCCTCGCGGCCTTTTCGTAAATAGGGCTTGGGGTCGAAAATTCCCGGCGCGGCGAGAATTTCCCGTACCTCGGCGGTAAAGGCCAGGCGGAGTTCGGTGGCGAAATTAACCTTGCACATCCCCAGCCCAATCGCCTCCCTGACCATTTCGTCCGGCAGTCCCGACGCACCATGCAATACCAGGGGAACCGCGACCCGCCGGCGGATTTCCCGGAGCCGCTCGAAATCCAGCTTCGGTTCGCCCTTGTATATTCCGTGCGCCGTGCCGATGGCCACCGCCAGCAGATCGACGTCCGTTTCCTTGACGAATTCTTCGGCTTGGCCGGGATCCGCGTAGGCGTTGGCGGCTTCCAGCCCGTCCTCCTTGCCGCCGATGGCGCCAAGCTCCGCTTCCGTCGACAGTCCCATCGGCAGGGTAACCCGCACCACTGCGGCGGTGAGCGCGGCGTTGGCGGCGAAATCCTGCTTCGAACCGTCGATCATGAGCGAGGTGTATCCGGCATGAATCGCCTGCATCACCAGGTCGAACTTTTCCGCATGGTCCAGATGGAGCGCCACCGGCACCGGCGAACGCTCGGCCAAACAGCGGGCCATACCGACCGCCATAGCCAGGCCGATATGGGTGACGGTGGTGGGGGTGGTTTGCAGCATGACGGGGGAACGGGAGGCTTCCGCCGCCTGCACCACGGCCTGGAACATCTCCATATTTTCCGCATTGAAGGCGGGAACGGCATAACCGCCCTGTTGCGCGGCCAAGAGCATGGTCCTGCTTGTCACCAACGGCATGGGCGTCTCCCTCCGAGAGTTGGATTAATAAAAAATCGAACCGGGCCATTTCTTTTTATTTTGTACGGCTTTTTTTGTACAGAACAAAAAACCGTACCCCCGGACGCTGGCGTGGTTGATAAGGATTTACCGACAAGGCGTCGCCCCAAGTGGACGATTCCAAGAAATCGAGCGGCGGTTTGCCTGATTTTCTCAGGAAGTCGACCGATAACAGTCCAGCAGGCGAGCGTTAACCGCTTCAGCGTCAAAACGCGCCGCCGCCCTTTCCCGGCCCGCGCGCCCCATCGCCCGCCTTTCCTCCGGGTGTTTCCATAACCAAAATAGCGCATCAGCCAATACGTTTGCGCTTCCGGCGGGGATTAGCAGCCCCGCTTCCCTGCCGATCTCGCGGCAACCCGGAGTGTCGGTCGTCACCACCGCCCGGCCGCTGGCCATGGCTTCGGCCAGGATCCGGGGCACCCCTTCCCGATAGGAACTGGGAAGGCAAACGGCATGGCAGGAAGCCAAGAGGAACGGCATGTTATGGCATTCACCCAGCCAGGACACCCGCCCTGCCCCGGACCAGCGTTCCAGCTGCGACAGGGTCAGGGAGGAAGGGTTGCCGGGATCGGGCAGGCCGGCCAGGACCAACTCGGCGCCGGGAATTTTCCCGGCCAATATTTCCCCGGCCTTGACGAATTCCTCCACCCCCTTTTCGCGTAACATCCGCGCCGCCAGCAATACCCGGAACCCGACTACCGGCTCCGGAGCGGGGTGGAATTCCCGCGTATCGACTCCGGGCAATGGAATTACCTCGACGCATTTTCCCGTTGTGACGCGGCGGCGCAGCAACTCTTCGGCATCATCGGGATTTGCCACGACCAGCCGGTGCCGCTGCCGGGACAAAGCGCCGCGGAGAGCCGATGCGCTTAGACTCCGAAGCACACGTTGCCGAGGCGAATTTCCCGCGAACATGTATCCCAGTCCGGGAATGCTCCCGATCAGGGGGCGGCTCGTTTCGATATTGGCCACTGCCGCGACCAGCACCGCCTTCAGGTTGACGGCATTGATTAAATCCGCTTGCAGCCGCCTGAACAGCCGCCCCAGCCTCGCCGCCTCCCACAACACCCGGGCGGGATTGGCGCTGCTTCGGCTGAGCGGCAGACGGTGCGGGGTAATGCCGTGTCCGGCTAGGGCCAAGTCCCCGGCGCGCGTGTCCGTGCCGTCCGCCGGGACCACCAGGTGAACCTGGTAGCTCTGCGTTGCCGCGATGGCCAAAGGCAGGTGGTGGCGGAGGAAGGCCGCTTCCGAAGGAATGACGTAGATTAGTTTTTTCATGTTTCCGCTTTGACAGGGGACGGCATTAAGTCTTTTGCGAAGGATAAAAAAGGTCCCGGCTTTCGGCAAGGATAAACCCCGCCCGCGCCACAGCGGCAATCTTGACGGCGCCGGGATTATCGGCAAGATGGAATTACGGGGACACGAAAGAATGCCGCTGTAATAACGACAACCCATTGAATACCTGAGAATAACGGGAACATGATGTTTAATTGGCCGGCGGTTTGGCCAATTAAATTTCGTGTCCCCGGTATTCGGCTTGGAGTACCCGCCCATGCCGGTGAAATTCGGGAAAACCCGTTGGCTGGCCCTATTACTCTGGACCGCTTCCGGAGCATTCTGCCTGAGCGCGGCTTATTGGCTATTTTCCGCCGCCGGCCGGCCGGAACTGGTACTCCGCCTGGCGCTGATCGGCGATAGGGAACAACCGCGCCTGGCATTCCGTTTCACCAATTATGGAAGCAAAGAAATCGTCCTGGACGCCCGGGAGCTAAACTTCTTCCTTCGCCTGCCCGAGACAGGTTCGCAAAAATATCTATTGCAACTACAGAACCTGCCTGGAAGCGGCAGGGGGGGGGATTTGCTGACCCTGCTTCCCGGCGGCAGCGCGGATCTCGGCGACGCCTATCCCTTGCTGCAAGGGCTTGGCCCGGGCATGCTGAACACGGTGTTTGTTTCGGAAGTGGGCGACAACGGGACCGACCAACCCGAAATATGGCGCGGGGTGCTGCACGCCAGCCCGGTGCGCTTGGGGAAATAAGCATGCGCCAACCATGTTTGCAGGGCTTTTTGCAGCAACTCGGAGACTTCAAACTCCTGCCCTTGTTCGCCGCGGTGTTGTTGCCGGTTCTGATCGTGCGCGGCATTTATGTACCCATTGCTCCGGACGCCGCCGGATTGTGGCCCACGGCCAGCGTCGGCGACACCCGCTCCTGGTGGAAGGCGTTGTTCACGGTCGGGATTGGCTTATGGCTGGTTTTAGCGCTGGTCCCGCTTTTGGCCTCCGGCTGGAGGCCGCGTCGGCGGCTGTTTGCCGGTCTACTTGCGGCAGCGGCGGTGGCGACGCTGGTTTCCACTCTTCTATCACCCTTTCCCTACACCGCCTGGCTGGGTTACCCCACTCTTTATGAAGGAGCGCCGGTCCTACTTGCCTACCTCGCCATTGCCTGGTACGCCGCCGAGGTTCCCCGCCGGGAAGCGGAACAACGCCGCCTGCTGCGGCTCATGGGCGGTGTTTGCCTGCTTGAAGCGGCGCTTGGCATTGGCGAAGGTTTCGGTTGGCAGCTATGGCGCACGGGATTCGGCCACTGGCTGATGGGGGCGGGCGACGCTAACGTCCTGTATCGCTTTGCCGACAACCGCATGGCTTACGGGACTGTCTTCCAGCCAAACCATTACGGCATGCTCATGGCCATGCTGGGCGCGTTGTCCCTCGGGATGGCGTTTCGCGAGGACAGCCGCTTTTGGCGCATATTTTGGGGGATGTCTTTCTTGCTCGCCGTGGCGGCGGTTTTTGCCAGCAATTCACGGGCGGCAATCAGCGTTCTCGTGGGAGTGGCGGCGGCGTATGCGGCATATGCCGCGTATGCGGCGCTACGGCGCGGCGGCGGGTGGTCATGGGCCGGGTTGACCCGGGCGGTGGTCCTGGCCAGTGCGGCGGCGGGAATCCTGCTGCTATTACTGCCCAAGGAACTGGCCCTGCGTTTTGTCGAGCGCCTGGTCAAGGCCGAATCCGCCGCCGGCTCCCGCCCGCAGGTCGAAGCGGTCGGTCTGGCCAATAACCGTATACAGGTTCGCCTTGGCGGCGGAGAGATTTTAACCCTGGAGAAATCAACCGCGCCTTCCTGGCGTATCGAATCCGCTGGAACGAGCAGGTTGGTGGATGGCGTCCCGGACGCTACAGGCTGGTTGACGCTGCGGGTTAGGGAGGATCCGGACATCGGCGTGAAATTTCGCCCCGCCGGTCCGGCGCGCCTGCTGTTGCCGGATCTTTCCGTGGAATTCCATAGCGTCGGCGACAAGCTGTTTTGGGTCGACAAGGCGGGGGGACGGCTGCGGACGGCGGTGGCGGCGGGGCGGTACATCCCGTCCGGCGGCGAGGGCTTTCTGAACGGCAGGGGTTACATTTGGCGGCGCGCGCTCGAGGTCTGGCGCGAACAGCCCATCTTCGGGACCGGCCCCGGAACATTCGCCCAAGCCTTCCCGAACGGTGAATTATTGAACCGGCAACGTTTTTCCCACGACCTCAACGAGGATAAGGGGCACGGGATATGGGCGACCTTTCTGGTGCAGGTCGGGCTGGCCGGTCTACTGTTGTTCAGCCTGCCGGTGCTGTATACGGTGCTGCGGCTCATAAAAACGCGAAGCGCCTTTGCGGAGCCGCTCTTCCTGGCGCTGGCGGCGTATGGAGTCTGTTCCCTAGCGAACGACTCCAGCGTCGGCGTGACGCCGCTATTTTGTGTCCTGGTCGGGCTGGCGGTGGCGGCGGATAGTTCAGCGCTCCCGTAATGAAGTCAAGCGGCGGAAGTCCTCCTTGACATGGCGGTAAAGCTCTTTATACAGGGCGAAATATTCCAGGTATAGCGCGTGCCGCGCCGCGTCCGGTTCCATGCGGTCGATGTAACGCGTCCATTGTTTTGCCACCCCGAAATCGGGGAAAGCCCCCACCGCGACGCCGGCCAGGAGGGCGTCGCCGTAAGGCGCGCCGTTGCGGCGTTCCACCAGGACGGTGGGAAGGTCGAAGACGTCGGTGATTATCCGGCGCCACAGGGCGCTTTTCGCGCCGCCTTCGTTCAGGACCAGCGGCGGCTGCACCGCCCGCCCCGAGGATTTGATGACCTGGAAGGAATCGTACAGCGCGAACGCCACCGCTTCCATCATCGCCCGCGCCAGGTGGCCGCGGCCATGGTTCAGGCTGAGGCCAAAGACCACGCCCCGGGCGTTCACGTCCCAGATGGGGGTCCTTTCCCCCATCAGGAAGGGAAGGACCAGAAGCCCGTCGCAGCCGGCCGGGATTTTTTCCGCTTCGCGGTTGATTATGTCGTAGGTATCGCCGCCGCCGCGCCTTTCCGCCTCCCGTTCCGCCAGGTAATAATTGTCGCGGAGATAACGCAGGGTTTGCCCGCCGGTGGTGGTGGTGGGGACGGTGATGTAGGTGTTTTCCGAATCGGTGGTGTAGGCGAAGGCGATCATGCTTTCATAAAAATTATGGTCGTGGTGCACGATGCCGAAGTTGCCGCAGGTACCGAGGTTCATCTGGATGTCGCCTTCCCCGGTCATGCCGCCCCCGACCCAGCCGGCATTGCAGTCGACCTGCCCCGCCGCCACCGGCGTGCCGGCGGCGAGTCCGGTGGCCCGGGCCGCTTCGCGGGTAACTTCGCCAATCACCGCGTCGCAGCGGGCCAGATCGGGGAATAGATCCGGTGACAATTCCAACGCGTCCAGCATTTCCCGGTTGAAGGCCCGGGCCAGCAGGTCATAGGCCACGCCGTAAAAAGCCGCGCCGGAGTAGTGGCAAACCCGCTTCCCGGTCAGGAGCATGGTGACGTAGCCGTCGATGGTTAGGGCCTTGTCCACCCGCCGGAAAGAGTCGGGGCGGTTTCCCCTTTCCCACAGCAGGTTGACTATGCCCGGATGATCGTCCAGGCGGTTCTTGCTCACCGCAAAGACGCGGTCGTCCCCGAACTTTTCCCGCACCCGTTCCACCTGTTTGGTGGCGCGCCGGTCCATCAGGTTGTAAGCGTTGTTTACCGGCCGGCCTTCCTTGTCGACCATGACCAGGCAGGGCATGGCCGACGACACGGCGACGCCCCGGACTTCCGACGCCGGCGTGTTCTTTTCGGCGAGGACGGCCCGAACCATTTCGCAGGCGTAGCGCCAATACAGTTCCGGGTCGTGCTCCGACCAGCCGGCCTTTTCGGTGAAAATCGGGTATTCGCGATAGGCGTGGCCGGCGACTTGGCCCTGGTCGTCGATCAGGGTCGCCTTGGCGCCGCCGGTGCCGTAATCGATGCCGAGGAAGAACATGAAAACTTCCTTTCGCAGAATTGTTTAAAAAATCGAGCACAACACAGCGAGAATACCGGGGACATGATGTTAATACTGAAGTTTTGCAAAGTGACGATTTAACCGCCAATCGTCACTTTGCAAAAATCGTTTTTGCCCGAATTTTCGGGGTTTTTGATTTTACAAAATCGCCATTCGGCGGTTTGAATGGTGACTTTGCAAAAGTCCAGTTACTTCTTTATCGTGACGACTTGGTGGATCTACTGCCGTCCGTGTCAATCCCTCTGGATTCCGGCGAAACCGCCCGTTAGGGGTGCAGCATACACTTGCGACGCCGGAATGACGTGTGGGGGGAGTCCGGCGTAACAGGGCAGGGAGCGGCGGTAGCAAAACTGAGATGCGTCCGTCCTGTTGTCCACGCAATAAAAAATTTTTCCAAATTTTTATATTGCCCCGCCTGAACGCGGCTATAAGGAAGTCTGTAGTGAAGCTTCGGCCGAAGCTCGATTCGCCCGATTGGAAATCCCGGTCATGCTGGGTCCAGAGGGTTCGTACCGAACGTCTATTGGGATTGTGGGAAGGTGTATCGTCCCGTCAGACGAGGAAGCGAGGGAGGAAATCACTTTTTCAGCCTGCGGTTAGGCGGAAAAAGTTATTTCCAACCGAGCTGACGAAGTATGACGGGACGAGACACGTTTTCACAATTTCAATAGGCGTTTGGTACACTAAGGCGTGCCAGTGCGATTTAACGGGTCGCGGAGGAGAAGAAGGCGGGTAGTTAGGCCATCCTAGAGCACGCCGGGGTTTGACTGACCACCTTACCCCAAAAAATCGCCCTTTGGGCCTCGGGAAGGATCCGCCGGGATT
>JAVBQR010000180.1:0-32381 GCA_031548865.1 Planctomycetota bacterium | reverse complement strand
TCAACCTGGTCAAAGCTCAAATTCTCTATCGCCAACCTCTATGAAGCAACCACGCTTTGGAGAGCCGTGTGCGGGAAAACCGCAAGCACGGTTCGGAGGGAGGGGAGGGCTACCGCGCCCTTCCCTACCCCTATCGTGTGGAGAGGGGTGCGGCGTTACAGGGCCCGGAGCCGCCGTTCCCTTGCCTAGCCGTTACCGCTGACGGGTGGGGAGGGGTGCGGCGTAACTCTACAACGCGGCATTTGCGGGAACCACATCCGCAAATGCCGCATGAAGTTAGAGATACTGCTCATTCGAGAGGCGATGGCGGAAAACGACGCGACACCCTCAATACCCCGCAACCATTTCGGCTTCAGCGTTCCGCCAAATGCGGAAAAATGCCCATCAGCAGCACCCCTTCCGCCCGGAGGGAGTCGCGGTAAAGCTTCAACAATTCGTTGTCCCCCACCGCCCCGCCCGGAGCCGGGGAGGATGCGCCGGCAGTCCCAGCGCCGCACACCACCCGCGCCCGCCACCCGGACCCGCACTTCGCCCCGATGACCTCGAAGCACAGGCCCGCCCGCCGCGCCTCCACCATGCCGGTTATCACCAGCGCCGAATCGACGGCCAGCAGGTCGAGAATCTGCCGGGAATAGATGACGTTTTCAATTATGTTCCGGGAAAAGCCTTCTTCGTGAATGCGTTCCCCCGCCACCCCGCGCGCCAGCAGCCAATCCCGCATCACCTCCGCCTCCACCCGGCCGCCCCGGGGCACGCCGCCACTCAGGAGCAAGGCCGCGTCGGGATAACGCTCCGCCGCCGCCAGGGTCTTTTCCAGCCGGCTCTCCAACTCCGGAGCCATCGCCCCGTCCGGGTTCAGGATATAACCGAGGGTGACGATGGCCTGTTTACCGGGCATTTCCGAAGGGGGCGGCAGAGACGGACTCGGGATATGGGCAAGCCAGGCGTCAATCAAGCACCACAGGGAGGACAGGGCATTCGAGCGGATAATATCCAATTCGGCGAGACGTTTCAGAAAACGCCCGCTGACGGCGGGGCGATTTGCGAAGCGGTTCCAGTGGGCGAGGTAGGTCAGGGTGTCGACGTCCCTGGGAAAAAGCGCGTGCGCCTCTTCCCAAATACCCAGGGCGATTGCCGGGCTTTCGGTCTGGATGTGGCGGTTCGCCAAGGCGAGACGCAGATCCAACCGCCACGGCGAGCGGGCAATCGCCCCCTCCAGGAGCGATTCGACATAACGATCGTCCCGGCGATTGTAGCCGGCGCGAAGGTCGGGAAGTAGCGCATTCAGGCCGGGGTCGTATTCGCAACGGGGCATTTTTTAGAGCACCTCGTACAAGGGCTTCCGCCACGCCTCATGCAGTTCCTGGCAGGACAAATCGAGCAGCGTCTCCTGGCCGTTACGAATCCGCACGCGCGGCTCGGCCGTAACCATGCCGAGTTTGGCGAACTCCGCCCCGGCATGGCGCAGGACATCCTCGAACTCGCCCGCCCGCGACGGCTCCACCTCCACCACCAGCCTGCCGGTCGACTCGCCAAACAGGCGTCCCGCCAAGGTCACGTTCCCGCCTTTCCCCCTGCCGTCCACCGCCATCAACCCCACATCCACCTCCATCCCCAAACCGCCCGCAAAGGCCATCTCCGCCGCCGCCACCGCGAACCCGCCCTCGGAACAGTCGTGGCACGAACGCACCATCCCCCGCGCCATCGTCTCCAACAAGGCCGCGTAGAGCTGACGGTTCTGTTTGGCATAAACCTTCGGCACATGGTTGCCGATCAGCCCCCGCAAGGCGAAATAGGCGCTGCCGCCCAGTTCCTCGCGGGTGGTCCCCAAGAGGTAAATCGCCCCGCCGCCGTTCTTCAAATCCATGCTGATCGCCTTGCGGCAATCCGGCATGACCGACACCGCGCTGATGAGGAGCGTCCCGGGGATGACAATCACCTCGCCCTGGACCGCGAACTCGTTGTTGAGGGAATCCTTCCCCGATATGAACGGCGTGCCGTAGGCCATCGCCAGATCGTAACAGGCCCGCGCCGCGCGAATCAGCCCGCCCAGGCGGTCCGGCTTGTTGCAGTTGCCCCAACAGAAATTGTCGAGAATCGCCGTCCGGTCCAATGGCGCCCCCACCGCGACGAGATTGCGGACCGCCTCGTCGATCGCCGCCGCCGCCATCCAGTAGGGATCGATGTCGGAATAGGACGGCGCCAAACCGTTCGCCACCGCGATCGCCCGGGTCTGGCCGAGGATCGGGGTAATCACCGCCGCGTCGCCGGGACCGGAATTGTCCTCCCCCACGAGCGGCTTCAGGACCGATCCCCCCTGGACCTCGTGGTCGTACTGGCGGATCACCCATTCCTTGGAACAGGTGTCCCAGCGTCCCAGGAGCGCCAGCAGGGTCTCGCCGTATTTCTCCCCGACCAGGAGGTCGGGCTCGGGGTGGCGCGGGGTTGTCCACTCCGCCTCGCGGGTCGGCATCGGCACCCCTTCGTGCAGGAACTCCATCGCCAGCCGCCCCACTTCCGAACCTTCCCACCACAACGACAAATGCTTGTCGTCGGTGAAAACGCCTATCGCCGTCACCTCCACGTCCTCCTCCTTCGCCAAGGCCTGCAAGGCGGGAAGGTTGGCGCTGTCGGTGGCTATGACCATCCGCTCCTGCGCTTCCGAAATCCAGATTTCCGAATAGGCGAGGCCGTCGTACTTCAGGGGAACCTTGTCGAGGTTGACCTTCACCCCGCATTCGCCGCCCATTTCCCCCAGGGCGGAGGAAAGCCCGCCCGCCCCGCAGTCGGTGATGCAGGAGTATAGCCCGGCGTCGCGGGCGCGCAGGAGAAAATCGGTGACCTTCTTCTCCTCAATCGGATTCCCGATCTGCACCGCGCCGGACGAGAGCATTTCCGAATTCTCGTCCAGTTCCACCGATGAGAATGTCGCGCCGTGGATGCCGTCCCGGCCGGTGCGGCCGCCGACCACCAAGGCGATTTCCCCCGGCTTCGGCGAACGCTTCTTCGCCATGTCGCGGGGAATCAGGGCCAGGTTGCCGCAGAACACCAGCGGATTCCCGATATAACGCCGGTCGAAACAAATCGCCCCGTTCGCGGTGGGAATCCCCATCCGGTTCCCGTAATCCCTCACCCCGGCCACCACCCCCTTGAAAACCCGCAAGGGGTGGAGCGCCCCGGGCGGAACCTCGTCCGCCGGCGTGTCCGGCGGGCCGAAGCAAAAGACGTCGGTGTTTAAAATCGGCTTCCCGCCAAGGCCGGTGCCGAGGGGATCGCGAATCACCCCGCCGATACCCGTCCCCGCCCCGCCGTACGGTTCGATGGCCGAGGGATGGTTGTGGGTCTCGACCTTGAAGGCGATTCCCATGTCGCCGTTGAAGTCGACGACCCCGGAATTGTCCTCGAACACCGACCAGCACCAATCGCGGGCGAGTTCCCGGGTCGCCTTGGCAATCGTCGACTTGAGCAGGTTGTCGATGACCTCGACGTCGCGGCCGTTCTCGCGGTAGCGCATCTTCCCGCGGAAGGTCTTGTGGCTGCAGTGTTCCGACCAGGTCTGGGCGATAGTCTCCAGTTCGATGTCGGTGGGGTTCCTGCCGAGGCCGTGGAAATGATCCTGGACCACCCGCATTTCCTCCAGGGACATATAAAGCTGCCCGGTCCGCGACAACTCCTCGAGCTGCTTTTCCGAAAGCCCGTTCAGGACAATCTCCCGACGCTCGCGGTAGGAGGTGTCGATGGTGTTCTTCACCAGCTTCAGCGGCGAATCGATCGCCACCTGTTCGATGACCGGATTGGCGAGAATCCTGGTGACGGCGGTATAAAGCGCGTTCTTCGACACCGGACCGTTGAAGATGAAACGCTTCCCGGTCCGCAGCCACTCCGCCTTGAAACCGAGCTCCGCCACCCCCTTCAATGCCGACGCCTCCGACGGTTCCATCACCCCCTGGCGGCGGGTGATTTCGATGACGTGGTCGAGTTTGTCCCGGCTGGGGAAGACGTTCTGGTTCACGGAAAACATCTCGACAATCGGGTCCGCCAACAACTCGGCGGCGATGCGATCTACCTCGCGCGGGGTCAACTCCCCGTGCAGCGAATAAAGACGCACCGATCGCGCCTGGGTGAGTTCGGTCAGACCGTATTCCCGCAAATCATGGAGGGCGTTCTTCGCCTCGATGTCCATGTCGGGATTGCGGACCGCTACTTCGATAAGATAGGTTTTGGCGGCGCTGGCTTCTGCTTCGCGGAAATTAATCATGGCGAGACCTGTGGGGAAAGGGAAAAAATTCAGGTTAAGGCAAACCTACGAACGGGAAATTGTAAGATCCCAAATCATAAATTTCCCCGGCGCGGTGTCAACCGGCAATTCCCGCCGCCGGCCCTTCAGTTATCCTGCCAGGAATCCCGCCCCTTGACCTTTTTATGCAACAGCCCAACTGAACAAGCGAACTCCCGCGCCACCACCCGGTATGCGCCGCCCATGAGGATCCGGTTCACCGCCCGATCCCAATCCCGCTCCAGGCGGCGCGTTTCATTGATCTTCCAGTTCGGGGACAGCACCCCGTCCCGGAAGGACTCCGGGTCGTTCTCGCGAATCCAACTCCGGGCGGCGGCGTCAGCCTGGATGTCCCGCAACACACCCGGGGAAGGTTCGTCGCGGCGCCGGCGCTCCTCCTGACGCCGGCGGCAGGCGGGACAGGCCAATTCATATTCGTCCGGATGGGGACGGTGCACGCCGTCGCAAACCGGGCAGACGGCGAGGGGAAATTCTCCGCCGACTTCCGGCGGCGGCGGCTGACCGAGACGGCGGCAAAATTCGGCCGCTTCCGGCGAATGCCGGCGCACCTGGCGGAACAGGTCCGCGACGCGGGAATCCTCAAGGCCAAGCAATTCCGCGAGTCGCTCGAGGCGACGCGGAGTGAGAAGCAGCCAAGGCCGGGCTTGCGAAAAAATGCGCGGTTCTGGCGGTATTTCATTCGCCGGCAAGGAAATAAAGGTAAGTTGTGCGTCGATGTAAAAATTACGCATAAATTTTCTCCCAATTGGCTGCCAAAGGTTATATAATTAATTTGACGTGTAATTTTCTCGACCTGATAACAACTGCTTCAAGGCTGATTAATTCAACCAAGCCCGGGGAAACCCGGCCGGCGGGAAAGCGCGTACCGCCTCGTAACCGGTCGGCCAATTGTTCGTATCGGCACAACGCCGCAGCAATTGCAAGGCGGCGAGATTCTCGGCGGCATAAGGAGCCAAGGCCGCCGGCGTAAACTTCCAGACGCCGGTGCGGTAAGGCGCCTTCTTTTCGACCACGACGGCGATAAATTCCAAATCCCCGGCGCCGGCGGCGCGGGCGACCTCGCGGTAAAAGGCGAATTGGTGCAGATAACCGAGACGCCGGGCATCGGCCTCGAAGCGGGCGAGATCGGAAGTGGTTTTGAGATCGATGACCTGCTGATTGGGGCGAAGCCAGTCGAGACGGATCTGACAGGGCAGCGCGGCGAACTCCGCCTGGGCGGAAAGCTCGGGCCAACCCTCGGCGAGAAGAGCGGCAGCTTCACGATGCCGCCGCACGGAAAGGTACATCCGCCCCAGGATTGCCTCCTCGGCCGGAGTGATGACCCGCTGGGGATCGAAGCGGGTGTCCTCCAACCAGGTGGAAAAGGCCTTGCTCTCCACACTGTAGCTTTTCCCGGTCCGGGGGTTTACCGGCCCGGCGATCATGAAGGCAGCGCGAAAAGCAACATTACCTTCAAGGAGCAATTTGTGGAAGGCGCGGCCGATTCGGTAGCCATTTGCGCTAGGGGGAGTTTTTTTTCTGAGAATAATATCATGATAGTTGGCGGGGCAGCGGCGAAATTCTCTTAGCATGGAAGATGTTATTCGTGAACCATTTATGGCATCTTTTCGGTAAATTTCCTCTGAAATTTCCATGCTCCAGACAGGAGGATTGGGAAAAAGTTGCTGATAATTGATTTTAAGCGTTGACATTATTGACCTTTCGTGTAATAATAAAGAGAAAGCTGCGGATAAAGTTTATATATAAATTTCGAATTAAACCAACAGGGACCTCGTAGCCGACATAAAACCGCAATGCAGGGTATTTACTGGTATATAATCCAAATCGCGGGTAGTTTATGGAAAAATAACAGAGGATTAATTCACTGATTACGTTTAATCGAAGGGAAGCAACTACTTATTGCGGTCATGAGGGGGACCCTTTAATTATAAAATTAAGAGAGGGTGTACGACATGACTACATTATACCAGCACAATGAAGTTAGTCAAGCGAAAGAAGGGAGAAAATTAACCATGCCGCCGCATCCCTTTACAGGGAACTGGTTAAGGAATTCATTAAAAATGAAATTCCCCCACAAAAAAGACCTCGAACTCGCCGCCATGATCGGCGTCTCACCCCAAGCATTCGCAAACTGGGGACGAAACGACGGCGTCGCCAGACTCCCAAATGCCGAAACGCTCTACCTCGGGTATAAGGCATTGGGCATGGTCAACGAAGGCAACTCACCCGCGCCAGGCGCACCGATACTTAATCGAAGCGGTGAATGGCCGGTGCGCGGGCTCGCCGCCGCCGACGATTCGCACGGCTCGCGAGTGCCTGATACCGACGACGCCTCCGAACCCATGGCCTACCCTGCGGGCCTCACTCTCGTACCAGTCCAGGGGGACTCCATGTCCCCGCTCATCCTCCCCGGCCAGTATGTGATGATTGACCGGGAACGGGAAGGCTTCGAAGGCGACGGCGGGGTGGTGGTCGTCTCGATTATCGACAACGACTGGGAACGGCGCGAACGCATGCCGGGTACCTATGTGAAACGCTGCTTCAAGGGCGACGGCTTCTTCTATTTCACCTCGATTAATTCCTCATACTCCCCGTTCAGTTCCTGGCAGGATCACTGCCGGATTTGGCCGGTGCTGGGGGTTTGGTTCGGAGGGAAAGGGAAACCGCCGGAACGCTGGCAGGCGATGTGACGAGGCGCAAAAAAAAACCGCCGCGAGCAGCGGCGGTTTTTTTTAGGTATCTGGACTCTTGCAAAATCACCATTCAAACCGCCGAATGGCGATTTTGTAAAATCAAGAACCCTTGAAATCCGGGCAACAGTTCAGGTGAAAGGAACATCGCGCCGTTTTTCACCATTCCCTTCCGGATGTCTGGCTACCCTAACTTCATGCGGCATTTGCGGATGCGGTTCCCGCAAATGCCGCGTTGCAGGACTACATCTTGATGTGGACGTGTTCGTCCTTATTCAGTTCCACCACCACGCAGTCGTTCGCGTAGGTGCGCTCGGGGAGCACCACCAGCATGTTCAGGACCTCCGCCCCCAGCGCGAACGGCGCATGGTGCCAGACCCCGGCGTTGATGGTGAAGAAGGTTCCCCGGGGCACGCGGAACACGCGGATCCGCTCCTTGGGGCAAACCCCGTTCGGCGTAGCCACCGCCACGTGGATGAGCGCATCCGCGTCCAGCGGCAGGTTTCCTTCCGCCGTGTAGGTGTGCATTTCCGTTACATCCACGACCAGGGGGCGCTTCTCGACCCGGCAAACCGAAAAAGTCGGCAGGGAACGCGGATGCGGTATCGCCAGGGGGACCATATCCCGGTAAAATTTGACCGGATTCTCGCCGAGGAACTCCATATCCGGATTCAGCATATTGGCATAGGCGCCAAAAGGACGGAAAGCCTCCGGCGTCAACTCCTCCACTACAACCGTTCTCATTATCTTCTCCTTTTTGCAGACGCTCAGGCGTCCGCTTTCAATAATCCGTCCAGCCTCTCGCGCATCACGTCATAACAAAACCCCGCCGCCTGCTCCCGCAGCCAGCCCAACAATTCCTGCGCCTCGCTGTCGTACTCGCACTGTTCCAATACCTGCAAGCTCTCCTCGACAATCTGCGCGTCGTAGTCCATGCAGGCCTGGCGCAGCGCCTGTAAGCCTTCGCGGTCCAGCTCCCGCCGGTGGGGCAACACCCTCCCCTCCACCGACTTCTCCATCCTCGCCAAATGCCGGCCGACCTCCCCCAGCAGCTTCTCCGCCGCCGCCACGAACTCGGCGTGGTGATCGCCGATAAAACTCCGGTCCCCCGCCAGCGCCGCCTTCTCCAGTTCTTCCGCCTTCCGCCCCAGGACATTGGCGAAAACGCTGTAGGAGCTGCCTTTCAGGCCGTGGATGGCTATGGTGTAGCGGCGCAGGTTTTCTTCGTTGTCCAAACCGCCCCGGAACGCCTCCTCCATCTTCGCCAAGGCGTGCGGGGCGCTACCCGCATAACTCTTGAGAATCCGCCCGAAATAGACCTCGGCGCCGCGAAACGCCCGCACCCCCAGCGCCGTCTCCAGGCCTTCGATGTTCGGAATGGCGGGCAGCGGCGCCGGCGTTTCGGCGGCCGGGTCGCCCGGGGTTTTCTTGGCGCGGACCTGGCCGGAAAGATCCCTTTCCCGGCGCTTCTTCATGGGGATCCATTTTTCCACCACTTCGTTGAGCTTGCCGAGCTCGATGGGTTTCGCCAGAAAACCGTCCAGGCCGTTTTCCAGGAACATCTCGCGCGTGCCGGACATGGCGTTGGCGGTGAGGGCGATAATCGGGACCACGCAGCGTTCGGGATCGCCGAGGGCGCGGATGGCCTTGGCCGCCTCCACGCCGTCCATGCCGGGCATCATGTGGTCCATGAAGATCAGGTCGTAGGAATTTTGCCGCACGTGTTCCACGGCGAGTTCGCCGCTGGTGCAACTGTCGATCTGGAAATTGTACGGCGCCAGCAGGCCTTCGGCGACCCGGATGTTGGTGATGATGTCGTCGACCAGGAGGACCCGCGCCTCCGGCGCGGTGAAGCGCGCCTCCAGGACCCGCTCGCGGTAGTCGGTGCGGTTTTCCCGGGCTTCGTTCAGGAGATCGGCGAGGGAGAGGGAATAACAGGGCAGTTCGAGATGGTTGCCGCTGTGCCCGCCGCCCTGTCCGGTTCGGGACATGACGATGAACCTGGCCCGGGAGGGGAGATCGGCGAGAACCTCCCGCGCCGTGCGGACCTGGGAGGCCTCGACGAGAAGATGGGTGAATTCGCCGCCGTTCTCCAGGGCGCTGCGGAAGGAGTCCGCGTCGACGGCGGTCTCGACGGAAACGCCCAGGTTTTCCATTTCCCGGCGCAGGGACTCCAGGTTGGCCTGGCAGGAATCGAAGACGGCGACCTTTTTCCGGGACGGCGTTTCGACCTTTGCGAAGCGCTGGTAAACCTTGAAATGTTGCGGGACGGTGGCGGTGAAGGTGCTGCCTTCGCCGTAGACGCTTTCCACCTTGATGTCGCCGCCCATGAGGTTGGCGAGGTTCCTGGCGATGGCCAGCCCCAGGCCGGTGCCTTCTATCCCCTTGTTGGCGGTGTTGTCGAGCCGCGCGAAATTGGTGAAAAGGTGTTTCATGTTCGCCGGCTTGATGCCGATGCCGGTGTCCACGACCGAGAAGGAAAGGGCGACTTCGCTCGCGCTGACCTCGCCGGAGACGATCAGGGAGATCGAACCGGCGTGGGTGTACTTGAAGGCGTTCGAGAGCAGGTTCAGGATGATTTGCCGGAGCCGGACCTCGTCGCCGAAGAGGAGGTCCGGGAGGCGGCTGTCGACGTTCACGGTGAAGACCGCCGCCGATTCGAGGCTGCGGGGGCGGATGATGCCCATAAGATCATTGAGGAGCGAAGAGAGGCGGTAGGGGGCTTCCGCCAGCTCCATGCAGCCGGACTCGATTTTCGAGAAGTCGAGAATGTCGTTGATGATGGTGAGCAGGCTGTCGCCGGCCTGGCGGATGGAGAGGATTTTATCCCGGATGCCGTCCGGGGGCGATTCCCTGAGGGCGAGTTCGGACATGCCGAGGACGGCGTTCATAGGGGTGCGGATTTCGTGGCTCATGGTGGCGAGGAAGATGCTTTTGGCCCGGTTCGCCTCTTCCGCCTGCTCCTTGGCGTTTTTGATATCGGTCATGTCGTGGCCGACGATGACCACGCCTTCGGGATCGCCCTTTTCATCCTGCATGGGGGTGACGGTGAGGGAAATGCTCCGCGGGGAATCGCGGCCGGACATGAAGGAGCGGATGTCCAGACGTTTCGAGCATTTCTCCGCCACCGCGGCTTCGACGGTGGCGATGATTCTGCCGCTCTGCTCCGCTTCGAAGGGGAGGATAATCTCCCCGAGGGTCCGGCCGTTGACCAGCCCGAAGCCGGGTATGCCGGCGTTTTTCAGGAATATTTCCGTGCAGTAGGCAAGCTTTCCCTCGCGATCGAGGATGAGGATCATGTCGGAGCAGTATTTCAAGAGCAGGCCCAGATACTTTTCCTGCTTCGTCTTTTCCCGCGACAGCAGGGCGGTGAGGGTGGTAGCGGCGGTGGAGGAGGCCTTGGCCTTGAGGATGAGGTTTTGCAGCTTCTTCACCTCCTGCGCGAACTGATTCCTTTCCCGGACCGCTTCGTCCCTCTCCATCGCCGAGCGGGCGAGGTCCTGGGTGAGTTGCAGGAGGCGATCATTCAAGTCGTCCATACCGGATCCGTTCACAAAATGCAGGCGATCAGGGTGTGGGTCAGGAGCTTGCTCCCGCGTCGGCCGGCTTCGTCCTCCACCGGGAGAATTTCCCCGCCGGAGTAGGCGATAAGAAAAGGCGGGGCGCCGGGGAACGAATTCTGCACCAGTTCGATCTCGGCCATGTCCTCGAAGCCGAGGTTGAGGGAACGCCCGTGGCAGGAAAACAGCAGGACCGCCTGGGCGGGGCCGGAGTCCTTTATCCCGCGAATCACCTCGTGGGCGGTTTTCATGACCGAGCCGAAGTCCTGGGCGATGAGGGAGACTACGCCGCCCACGGGTATGATTTTGCCGCAAAGGAGATGGCCTTCGGGGGTCATGGCGTAACTGGTGGTGTTGAAGGGCGGCTTGCCGTTACCGGGATCGATGCTGAAGGGATAGGCGTGCGCGCCGGTGAGCTTTTCACCGAAAAACAGGCCGTGTTCCCGCAGGTAGTCGAGGACCGGCCGGTTGTTAATTTCCATGAGGGTGGTGTTGCGGGCCTTGGTGATCACCGCCTCCTCTTCGATGACGCAGCCGGGGGGGATGGTGCCGTAGGCGAAACGCGGATCGAGAGGGCCGCGGAAGATGACCAGCACGGCGCGATCCCGGTGGGTTTGCCGGTTGTGGATGACCCGGGAGCCGGTGTAGTCGCCGTCGATGTAATTCACCGCCAGGGAACCGAAGACGGGAATGTCCCCGGTCACTTCCCGCAGCAGGCCGAGGAATACCCCCTCGTCCAGGCCGAGTTCGTAAAGCATCGGGGAAAAGGCCAGGATTAGGGAAGGCGGGGCGGCGCCGTCCAGCCGGATGTTCCGGAAGGGATTGGCGGGGCTTTCCCGGTTGATGTCGAGACTGGGTTCGGAAAGGGCGAGCTCGAAGGAAATGTCCTCCGAAGTGAGGATCAGCAGGGACAACAGGTGTACGTCGGCCGCGCCTTGCACACCGGAATGGGTGGTGTTGATGCCGAGGCAGGGGAAGGGAAGAACGGCGGCGACGGCGGCGGCGACGCCGTTATCGATAAAACCTTGTTCGCAGACCAGGATCCCGAGGCTGTTTTCCTCAAGCGGATATGCTTCGATTTGCGCCTGGATATCCCGGACGGCAAGTGGGGAATAGTGCGCTTCCCGGGTGAAGGCGTTGTAAGCGCGTAGCATGGTCGAGTCCAGTCTACATCTGGGTACATGAGTGTAGAGACAGGTATATTTTCCTACTTTTCGTTCTGCTCGTCAATCGAGTATCCGGGATTGTGAACGCGCACGGCGGATATTTCGGCGCCGGAGTCTACCTACTCTTTGCCGCAATCGCACCGCAGGCCGCGGAGCTTGTCCCGCACCTTGGCGAAATCGCCGGCGCTCGCCGTGACGATTTTCCCCGCCCTCCCTTCCAGCCCGCCGTGTTCGGCGCAAACCGCCTGGCAGCCGCACACCACCAGCACCAGATCCGGGCGCTCCGTTGCCTTTCCGGGTGAAGCGGCGTTTTCTTCCGCCTCCCAAAATTGCGCGCCGCTGAACTCCGCTTCCGGAAATTCCTTCCGAAGCTCCTCCACCGCCGCCACCCGGTCGTAATAGGGATTGCAGCCGCCGCAGTACTTCACCGCAATTTTCATAGGAGCGTCCTTTCAGCCAATGGCAAAGCCCCCCGGCCTGTTCTTTTCAATGACGTGACCTGCTGCAAAACTTCAGGCAATAGCAGCGGCGCATATTTTACAATATGCGCCGCGCAAACCGCAGGATTTTCGTCCGGAGCGTTGGGGCAGACCCTTGGCTCCCGAACGGCGGGTTCATTTTACCTTGGCGATGTCTTTGGCCAACTGCTTCTTCGCCTCGATATTCCCCTGCCGCGCAATCATAATCCGCTGCGCCTGGGGGGAGCCCGCGCCGTGCATCGATTCGGTGCGGTAGCCCACGGCCGCCGTGCCGAGAGTGAGGTTTTCCACGAGACGCAACACCTTCAGGCGGTCTTCCGTCGACACCGAGTCCACGCCCTTCAGGTACTTCTCGATGACCGGCCCGAGCTTCGGGTGGCGGAGGTCCTTTTCGGACGGGGCGGTGACCATCAGGCCGCCGGCGATGTCTTCCGCGAGGCGGGTGATTTCATAGGGGAAGCGGGTGATGTTCTGCTTGCAGACGTTGGCGAGAAGCAGATTGATTAGGTAGTTCCCGGAGCTGGTCTTCTTGCCTTCGCAGGAGCAGGCGATGCCGCAGGAGTAGAGCGTTTCGTTGAGGTGGGTCATCTCAATCAGCTTGTCCTTGACGTGCGAGGCCTTCTGGGCGCCGTTCATGTCGGCGGCGAGGGCGGCCGCGCCAATCAGGACGTCGCCGACGCCGACCTTGCAGCCGCCGTAGGACTGGCGGTGGTAGCCGGCGAAGCGTTCGACCAGCATGCCGGAGTAGTCGACTTCGCCGTCCAGGAAGATGCGTTCGTTCGGGACAAAAACGTTGTCGAACACGGTCAGGGCTTCGACTCCGCCGTATTCGCAGTTGCCGACGTCCAGCTTGGTGCCTTCGAGCTTGCGGGTGTCGCAGGACTGGCGGCCGACGATCATGTATAGGCCTTTGGTGTCCATCGGGACCGCGAAGGAAATGGCGTAGTCCTTGTCCTCGGGGCGCATGGCGATGGTGGGCATGACGATGACTTCGTGGGAATTGGTGATGCCGGTCTGGTGGGCCTTGGCGCCGCGGACCACGACGCCGTCCGGACGGCGTTCGACGACGTGCAGATAAAGATCGGGGTCTTTCTGCTGCGAGGGGGCGAGGCCGCGGTCGCCCTTGGGGTCGGTCATGGCGCCGTCGACGACCCAGTCGTTGTCCTGGACCTTGATCATGTAATCCTTGAAGCGCTGATGGTATTTGGTGCCGTGCTTTTCGTCGCATTCGTAGGTGGTGGACCAAAGGGCGTTGAAGGCGTCCATGCCGACACAGCGCTGGAAGCAGGAGGCGGTTTTCTGGCCGCAGAGGCGCTGCATTTTCACCTTCTTGATCAAATCGTCCGTGGACTGGTGGATATGGCAGAAACGATTTATCTTCTTCCCGGTGAGGTGGGATTTCACGGTCATGAGATCTTCGTATTCGGGTTTCTGGGCGAGATCGTAGGTCGCTTTCACCGAGTTGAGGGAGGGGCGGAGAATGGGGTTGTCCACGGCGGAAGGGATCTTTTCGCCAAACATGTAAATTTCCATATTAATTTTTTTAATGCTGTCCACGTACTGTTCACCGGTCATCATGGTGTGCGTTCCTTTCTCTCCAGACGGATAAATGGGCCGGAGGCGGTCGGGCGAAGCGTTCATTTCTTGAATTAGCGGGCAGAGCTGCGTGGGCGTGCCGTTGAAGTGAAAATCACTCCAAGGAAATGAATTTTCGCCAAAACAACCTTCAGCAAAAATTAAAAGCAATCCCGTATTCCTTAAGTAGTAACTTTATTCACTGCATTGTCAAGCATTATCGGTTATATTGTCGCGGCGGCGGAAAAACCGTTCGCGGAATCGGCAGGCTTTTTGGAAAGGATAACCAAGGGCGGGGGCGGTTGGCGGGATAGTTATATTAAAGAAAGAGAAAATTTTACGGCGAAAAAAAACCTTTTCCGCCGGAATCGTGCCAGGAAGTGGACTTTTTAAAGTTAAGCGGGCGGCGGTGTTACCCGATTTTAGGTAAAAGTCCACAAGGAGACGCCACCATGTCCAGTATTCATCCCTATTACGATGTAACCTATCCTAACCACGCGGCCGAACAGGCCGAAAAACCCTATTCCCCACCGCCGGTGGAACAAGTCCAGGGCACGTCGCCAAGCCGGGCCACGGCCAGTTCTGAAAACCGCGCCGCCGCCGCGGATTATTCGCCCGGCGACGCCGCCGTTTTGTCGGAAAACGACCGGTTGAGGGCGGAACGGGCGCTGCGGGAAAATATCGCGGCGCGGGGTTTTCTTAGCGCCGACCAGGTCCTGGCCCTCGATCCCGATGCAACCCGGCGCAACCGGGCCTTGCTGGAATTTCTCCGTTCCCTGCAAATCCGCAACAATCGGCCGGCCCTGGCCCGCTACATCGCCTGGCTGGATTTATTCACCCGCTACCAGATGCCGATGAACGGCAACGCCCCCAACACCAGCGACCGCGACAACCCCCTCGACACCCTCCAGTTCGACACGCCGGGGAATTACACCGCCCCGCCTGACACCAGCGTCCTGCAGGAGCGGATTCTCGAAGCCCAGCGCCTCGCCTACCTCCGGCGCGAGAACGCCTATTACGATTACCTCGGCATTTCCCGCGCCGACAACATCACCATGGAAATGCGCGAAAACATGGCGGTGAACATCGAGCGCTGGTATCTCGGGGAGGGGGTGTTCATGCCGCAGATGCTGTGGTATTCGGACGGCAACGGTTTCCGGTTCACCCCCATTTCCCCGCGAGCGCGGGAGGCGACCCGGATTCAGGATATCCTGGCCAGTTACAACCGCACGCAAATCGCCGGATTTTTGCGGGAAATGGCGATAGTCACGCCGCTGGAGTTCATATTCTTCGACCCGACCCGGCTGGCCATACTAACCCTGGAGGCGCGGCGGCAGTTCCTGTCGCGGGTACAGGCCGCCCTGGATCAGGCGGGGGTCGAGACGCGGGCTGCCGACCTGCGCTACGCGTTCGACCGCGAGGGCATGCTGCTTATGGATCAGCTCGGCCTGCAGCGGGAGCGGGACCGTTTGGCGCTGGACCGGTTCCGGGCCGATCTCAGCCATTATTACGGCCAGCTGGCGGATTCGGTGCGGCAATACGATGAAGGGATTATCAGCGGATCGCTGGCGTAACCGCAGTTTTGCAAGGTGGCGATTGGCGGTTAAATCGCCACCTTGCAAAAGTTCAGTTATAAAAAAACTTTATAGTAAATATCGTAGGCTCTTGCGATGCGCTTCGCCATAGCGAGGCCTATTTTACGCGTGCCGCTTTCCATTTCCGCCACCTGATGTTGCTGAATATTGAGCTTGTCGGCCAATTCCTGCTGGGTGATTCCCTCGCGGGTTCTTAAACCACGGAGACGACGGCCAGGGGTGGAGTTGGGGAAAACCTCTTCGAAAGAATAAACTGCGTCATCATCGAATTCATCATCGTCCAACAACCGTGCACCTCTGCCCACCAGTGTTAGTATGCCGTCGATGTCGATAGTCCAGATTTGCGAAGTATTATACCGAACGCGAAGTGAAATGGTGAAAATTCTTTTTCACCACAGAGGCACAGAGGACACAGAGGTTCACAGAGCAACAACAAAGAAAGGTCGTGGGCGGTTCAAATTAATTTAATATATAGCATGTATTTCTGTTTATCCCAAATTCTTAAGGACTGTGTGAACCTCTGTGTCCTCTGTGCCTCTGTGGTGAAAAAGGATATTAGTAATTTCGTTTCGCACTCAGTATAGTCATACCCCTTTCCTATTTTTTCTATGTCGACTCCATGGGAACCACATCCGTATCCCGCTCCTTCTCCGCGCTTTCCCGTTCCAGCCGCTTCGTTTCGCCCCGTATCTGCCGTTGCAAACGTTTCTGGACGCCCGCCGGCAATTCCTCCGGCTCCTCCAGAATCGACAAGGCGATCATCACCCCGATAAGCGCCCCCGCCCCCTCCGGCAGCGCGTCGGTCCACACCGCCGCCACTCCCACCCCGAGAATCGCCCCAAGCACCCCGCCGTGCCACAAACAACGCCTCCCGAAACGGCCCATGGTGCGCGCCGCCAATTCGCCCAGCATCACCAGCCACATCCCCAAACCCAGCAACCCCGTACCCCCGAGGAGCGTCGCATACCACGGACTCGCCCGGCGCATATCCACCGTTTCGTGATCCTCGTGGCTCACATACGACTCCGGTCCGGTGCCGATATACGGCCGCACCTGAAAGGTGTTCAGGGCTTTCTGGTAACTGTCCCCCCCCATCGCGGCCGAAGCAATCAACAAGCGGCGTTCCTTGAATTCCCGTTCCGCCGTTTGAGTCGCGCCGTAGCCCATAATCAACAAGACCAGGAACACCCCCAAAACCCAGGCGTAACTCCGCCACGCCGCCCACGCCACCACCAGCCCCACCACCGCCGCGACCAGCCCCCCCACCGAGTGGCAAGCCGCCAGCGCCAAAGCCGGCAGGAGGAAGGTGCAAAACGGCGTCGCGAAGGCGTTCCCCGTGCGTCCCCCGCGCCAGGCGGCGATCAGGGGCAGGGCGGCGGCGATATACAGGGCGTAATCATGCTGATTGATGAGGAACCCGCCCAGTCCCAAGCGTTCCAGCTCCGGCAGGCCGATTAGCGACCGCCCCTGCCAGAATATCATCGCCGCGTTGGCGACGATGCCGGCGGTAAGCGCCCACATCAGGCGGTCCCGCCAGACCCGAATGGTCAGGAGGGGCAGGAAGGCGAGGCTGGGGAAAACCAGGTGGACCGCCCAGGACAGCAGCAGGTCGCCTCCGGCCTGGCCTTCGTTGTTGATGGCGATGGAAGCTGCCGCCGCCGCCAGCCAGAGCACGGCGGGGACGATGGCGGAGAGCCAGAGCGGCAGCAGGGTTTTTTCTTTGATTCGCGACAGGGACAGCAGCCCCATGGACAGGGAGGCGGCCCCGAGCGGCAGCAGGAGCCATTCGCCCAGCGACAACAGCGGGAAGTAGAAGGCGCCTTTGGCAAGGGGTACGCGCACCGCGACCAGGAGGAACATGGCGGCGACGCCGGTCCAGCCGAACCATTCGGACGGGGTCGATTTGGCGAGGGTAAGGCGCTGGGAGCGGGGCTGGGGACGTTTGTTTTTATCGACCATGGTTTCTGCCTTTTCTATCCGTCCACCGGAGCGGTGTTCCTGAGGAGCCAGGCCGGCGCCGCCAGCAGGGCGATGACGATGATGGCCGCCAGTTCATCCCGTCCCGGCATGGGAATCTGCCACTCCCGGTAAATCTCCACCTTGCGGTAATAGTCGCCCAGACTCGCCACCGCCCCCGCGTTCAGGAGCGCCCCGCCGCGAAAGACCGACTCGACGAAACGGTTCAAATCCTTGCGGGTGCGGTACACGAGAACCGGCACCAGCCGGAACAGGGTCGACGCCGACAGGAAAATCATTATCGTCCACGACAGCCAGCGCCAGGGCATAATCCAGGCCAGCAGCAGCGGGAGGAGCACCACCGCCCCCCCGGCAAACCAGGCGACCAGGCCGTCGATGGCGTCGTCGCGCATCTCGAGAAGCCGGGAGGCGGTCTCGCTGGACAGTTCCTCCGTGGACGGCACCGCCCGCGGTTTCGAGGAATCCCGCACCTGAGACAGGACCGCCGCGACAATCATGTAAAAGATGAAGAAGACCAGGGGAATCCGCGTTTCGCCGATGAAAAGCATTTCGATGAACGAGGGATGGGCGGCCATGCCGATGACAAACAGCATCCCGAAGCCGAGTCCCCGTAATATCGGGCTCACCACCTCGACTTTCCGAAACAGGGAGGCGCGGATCAGGGTGAGGAGAATCAGCACCCCGGCGGCGCGAAAGGCGTTATAGCCGCCGGTCATGGCGCACATCAGTCCCGCCAGGGTGGTGAAGGAGGCGATGAGATAGGCGGCGGTGGTGGACAGGGTGCCGGAAGGGAACTCACGCGACGGGTCCTCCGCTTCGGCGGCGGCGGTGAAAATCATTCCCCAGGCGAAATCGGCCATGCCCAGCAGGGCGCCGGCAACCAACAGATAGGGCATGACCAGCAAGTTGCCGGCGGTATAGGCATAAAAGCGAATCAGGCAATACCCCGCCAGGACGGTAGACATGGCGAGGAACGCGCGCGAGGGATTGAGGAGCGCCAAGAAGGACAAAGTATCTCCAGAGAGCGGTATTGGGGGACATTTTGAGTATATCGAGCGTACTGCCGCTCGATTTACTCAAAATGTCAGTTCCATCTGGACTTTTGCAAAAGTCCAGTTCCATAATACATTTATGCGCCGGCTTGGCAAGCGGCTATAAACCGCCGCCTCGCGATTTCCCTTACATGGTGGTGTCAGAGCGTGTTGTAACTGAACTTTTGCAAAGTGGCGATTTAACCGCCAATCGCCACTTTGCAAAAGTTCAGTTAATAACACCCGCTTAGAAGCTTAACCAGCGACAGTCGCCACGGCATTCGCAAGCCGGCCTTGAACCGGGAATAATTATCCATACGATTGTAACCTGGACCTTTTTTCCGTGGCACATGGCGAAATCCCCGGAGTTCCTCTCGCATGGCCGACGCGGACAAGCCGGCAGCGGCAACCAACCCGGCGGCGGCCAACGCCCCCGCCAGCCCCGCCGCCGGCAAGATGCCGGAGGACGCGGGTGAAACGTCGATTTTCGCCGCCGCCTTCACCGAAGCCGCGAACGCCCCCGGGAAAAAACCCGAGGCCGGCAAACCCCGGCAACCACTCGGGGACGGCGAGACCGAGGCGGCGAAACCGCCGGCCAAGGCCGGCCCCAATAAAATCCTCCTCGCCGTCCGCGGGTTAATCGGCGGGTTAATCCACTGGCATCCCCTGATTTTCCTGGGCCTCGCCCTTGGGCTCGCCGCCTACGCCTGGTGGGTCTATCCCGAACCGGAAACGCGGCAGCTCCCGCCCGCCGAATCGTATTACTACGACGGCCTCGACCGCCTCTACCGGGTAATCAACCCGGATCTCCCCCTGGTCGCCGCCAGCCCCGCCGACGAAGCCCTGGCGGCCAGGAATTCCTTCCTGAACCTTTTTGTGTTTTATCGCGACACCCTCGGCGACTATCCGGAATTCATCAATCCGCACCTCCTACTCGGCGAGGCGAACCGCATTCTCGCCGGCGCCAATCCCCCCATGGCCGACAAATATTGGGCCGACGCCGAAGCCGCCTACAACGACGCGGAGGTTTGGGAAAACCGCGAGGCGCCGCCGGATAAGCTCGCCCGCTACATCGACGCCAATTTTCTCGGCAACCGCTACCGCGACCATATGCAACCCGAGGAAATCCTCAGCCCCGACAACGACGAAGTCACCCTCCGCCGCCAGCGTCGGGAGGACTATATCAAATACCGCCGCGCCGAAGCCGAGGTCAACCTCCACCGTCCCGAACTCGCCAGGCAGGACCTGGAGGACCTCCGCCGCCTGGAGGACAGCCGCCGCCGCGAGGACGTGCGCAGTTCAGTCCAGGGCGGCATGTTCCGCCAGGACCTCACCCGCCAGGCCTTCGAACTCGGCCCCGACGACTACCGCGACCTCGACCTCCTTCTCGCCAAGGCCTACGACGGCCTGGGCCTCCTGGACCGGGCCAAGGGCTGGTATCTGCGCTACCTTACCGCCGTGCCCGAGGGCCGCACCCACGCCTTTGTCGTCGGCCGCCTCGCCGACATTTCCATGCAGGACGGCGAGGTTTTCCGCAAGGCCAATCCGGGCGAGGCCGAGCGCTCCTATCAGGCGGCGGTGAACTATTACCGGGAACTCCTCGATTCCAGCTCCGCCGGGAAAGCCGAGCACGACGCGGCCATTCTCGGCCTCGCCCGGGCCAATTCCCGGCTCGCCAGCCTGACGCAGGTCGGCGAACCGACCGGGGTCGACGAGCTCGCCGCCGCCGGCCGGACTCTCAAGGGCTGGCTGGAGGAATTCTCCGGACAACCCCTGCCCAGCCGGACGCTGGCGCTTCCCGAAGCGATAGGCGACGGCATCGCCAAGCCGGAAATGATTCTCCCCGGGGTCAAGGTCCTGCCGGGCGTGGTCGGGGGGACCTTGTCCGCCCTGGCCGGCGGCAGGCTGGTCACCCCCGGCGAAAGCCGCCGGCGCTACCTCACCGAAGCGCTGCGTTATTACGATCAGGTCGCGGCGGTGAGCCGGGGCACCGAGACCGGGGATATGGCGGCGGTGCAGGCGGCGCGGGAAAGCTGGAACCTCGGGAACAAAAAAGACACCGAAGCCCGCCTGGAACGCCTGCTCGATCCCCTGTCCCGGCCGGAAACGATCCTGGCCGCCCGCCTCGGCCTCGCCCGCCTGGCCCTGGATCGCGGCGACCTGCGCCGGGCCGACATGCTCGTCCTCGGCGGCTACGTGCATTCCTCGCCGCTGTGGTTCGAACTTCAGGACGCGGACTGGCGGAAAATCGCCGTCCGGCTGGGGGACAACGCCAACCGGGAGCAGCCCGGCGTATGGCGCCGGGTGTGGGACAGTTTGTCCCAGGAAGGCAGGGACATAGCCGGCTACGCCGCCAGCGGCCGGCGCCTGGACGACGATTACGTCAACCGCTTCCTCCGGGCGATGAACGGGATTCTCCGCCGCCGCGACTTCTACACTCCCGCCGATTTTCCGCCGCTGAACCGCAACCTCTACCTGAATTACCTGCTCGCCTCCCCGGCGGAGCTCCTCACCCGGGAGGACGTGGTCTGGCGCAATCGCCTGCTCCTTGAGGAAGCATGGCCGTACGACCTTTCCAACCAGGCCGGCAAAAACAATCTTGGCTACACCCCCTTTCCGCCCGGTCCCGAACTCACCGCGATGCCGATGGTGGATGTCGAGGAACTGCGGACGATTCTGATGGAATTGGGGCAGCGCTGGGCGCGGGCGGCCGCGGCCGCCCCCGAGGAGGAACCCGGGGAACGCCGGCGCATGCTGGAGGAATCGAACCGCGCCTTCCTGGCCGCCATGAACGATTATCAGGGCGATCCGGGCGAAATACTTTACGATCTGGCCAACAATTACGAAAGCCTCGCGGAAATCCGCGAGCGGGAGGGGAACCACCTGGAAGCGCTGTCCCTCACCGCCACCGCCGCCCGCGCCTACCTGGACGTGTCCCTGAAGGCCCGGGGTTACAGCCGCGAGATGGACTCGCTTCTCGCCGCCGGCGACGCGTTTTTCCGTTCCGGCCTGCTGGAACGCACGGTGGAGAGCCAGCTGCGTTTCCTGGATCGTTACGGCCATTCGGCCGGTTCGGGCGCGGATGCGGCGATGTCGGTGGTGCGGGCGGAGAACCTCCTGGGCCGCGCCGACTGGTTCCTCGGGAATATTCCCGAGGCGATCCGGGCCTTCCGGCGCAACATTCCCCGCCGCACCCCCGACCGCTACAAATCGATGTATTACATCGGCCGCATGCTGATGGACGAAGGCATCACCCACGAGCAGCCGGAGCTTCTCGGCGCCGACGCGCCGCCCCTGCCGCGCCTGGACGCGAACGGCGATCCGCAGATCGACACCGCCCTCCAGGCCTTCAATTACCTGCGCCAGAGCCCCGGGATCAACCCCACCGCCCGCGCCTGGCGCTGGGCGACCTTCGATTTGGGGAAATTGCGCTACCACTTCGCGGAACAGGCCCGCCGCCGCTGGGAGCAGCAGAAGGAGGCGGGGGAAACACCCGCCGGCGGGGAAGTGCAGCGTCCGTCCTATGTGCCGCTGTACGAGACGGCGCGGGTCAACCTGGTCGAGGCCCTGGAGCGTTATCCGTTGCTGCGGGGGGGGACGACCGGGGGGCCGGGGCTTTCGGTGCGGGTCGAACCGGAGGACTACGCCGACACCATGGCCTCGCGCTTCGAGACCGAGTACCTGCTGGCGAACACCCTGCTCGCCCTCGCCGACGCGGGCGGCGACGACAGCCTGAACGCTCTGGCGCGGGCGCACCTGGAGAATATGCGGGACCGGACCCGCTACGCCCAGGTCCTGTTCGACGCGACCCTGGATCGTTTCCAGCTGAACTCGGCGGTTATTCGGGAGGAGGTGGAAGGCGGGAGCTGGCAGCCAAACGCGCCCCTGCCCCGCTCGCGGCTGGGTGACGACGAGGGGCCGACCCACAGTCCGGTGGAACTCCGGGATGTTTTGCGTAATTCCATGCTTCTGCTCGCGAACGAATACTTCCAGGCCGGGGAGAAGGCGCGGGCGGCGCAGGCCGCCGCGGCGGCGGCGGCGGCGGCGGCACGGCCCGCGTCGGCGGAAAGCGGTCCCGCCGGGGCGGCGCAGGGCTATTACCAGGATTCCTACCGGATTTGGCAGGATCTCTACGATCGTTTCGGCGCGCCGTTCGGGACCCAGGCGATGCTCAACATGGGCGACTGCCTGAACCGGCTCGGTTTTCCCGCCGACGCCTCGAACCATTACCGGATGGCGGTGAATATCGCCGATTTGCTGCCCCCGGACACCCGATCCGACGGCATGCTGGACATCGGCCCGGCATTTTGGAAGGGCATGGCGGAGCGGAGGCTGCAGGACATGGCCGACGGGTACAAGGTGCCGTGAGGTCCGTTTAGCGGAAACCGTGCCAACCGCCGCTCGCTTTCCCGTAAAGTTTTTGGGCTCGGTAAAAGCCCGCGCCGGTGGATAATTATTTCTATCCGGAACGATTTTTGATATAATGAACACGAATTTTTGCCTAAAGTCCACCGAGGAGAACGTCACTATGGCCCTTCCGCTCGACCCCGCCCAATGCGCCAGGGAACTCGCGCGCTTCCTTAACGCCCAGGCGGAGGTTTGCGCAAAGATCTTGGCGAAATCGCAGTTGCAGCAAAAACTGGTGGAGGAAAACAAGGAAGACGAGCTCCTTTCGCTCTTGGGCGACAAGCAGAAATTGATGGATCAGAACGAGAAACTCGCCAAACAGGCCGAACCTTTCCGCACCCAGTGGGAAGGCGGGCTCCGGGACCGCGCCGGCAATGCCGACCACGCCCTGGTGGAAAACGCCTGGAACAAAATCCGCGAGACCCTGGACGCCATCATCAAGCTCGAGGACGTCTCCCGCGCCTACCTGGAAAAACAGAAAAACAAGGTGTCGATTGACATCGGCAACCTGCAGCGCGGGAAGATTCTCAACAAGGCCTACGGCGGCGCCGCCAGTTACCGTCCTCCCGCCACGCCCCGCTATTCGGACAAAAAAGGCTGAACCCATGTCCGAAGCCGCCGGCAACGCCCCGGAACCGCCCGGGAAAAACCAGGCCGCCCCGCCTCCGGAACTCCTGGAGCTGGGGCAAATCATTCAGGCCTACTCCGACGTCACCGCCGAATTGCAGCGCTCGCACGAGCTCCTGCAGCGCCAGGTCATGCAACTGTCCGGGGAACTGCAGCAGAAAAACCTGGAGCTCTCCGCCACCGTCACCCAGGTTTCGTCCCTCAAGAATTACCTCTCCGGGGTGATCCAGTCCTCCGCCGACGGCATCGTGGCCGTGGATTTGGCCCGGCGGGTGATGGCCTGGAATCCGGCCGCGGACGTGTTGGAGGAGCTCTGCGGCCCCTTGCCCGCCAAGCGGGAGGGGATGAGCGTCACGGATCTCCTGTCCGGACCCTGCCGGGAATTCGCGATGATGCTCATGCGTTCCATGCAGGAGGGGAAGGCGTTTTCGCGGGTGGAAATCCGCGTCCCGGACCGGGATGGCCGGCAGCGGATTTTTTCCGCCTCGGCCAGCCCGATCTTCAACGAGGCGGAGGACGGCCAGCGGCGGAACGTCGGGGCGGTGCAGATTTTCTCCGAGCTGACCGAAATCCGCAGGCTGGAGGAACGCGCCAACCGCCATGATCGCCTGGCCGCTTTGGGTGAAATGGCCGCCGGGGTGGCGCACGAAATCCGCAATCCGTTGGGGGGGATTGAACTCTACGCCTCGAGTTTGGGGCGGAAATTCGCCGACGACAGCGCGGAAAAGGCGACTTGCAAGAAAATCATCGCCGCCGTCACCCGCCTGAACCGCATCGTCACCGACATGTTGACCTTTACCCGCAGCCGTCCCCTGCAGCCGCGCCGGGCGCTCCTGAGCCAGGTGCTCAGGGGTGCGGTGGACATGGCGGCGCGGGAAATCGAGCATAAGCAGATTGCCGTGCACCTGGATATCCTGGACGATCACCCGCGCATGCTGGATCCGGATCAGCTGGTCCAGGCGGCCCTGAACGTCGTCCTGAACGCGGTCCAGGTCATGCAGCCGGGGGGCGGTCTGACCGTATCGGTCCGCGCCCTGCCTCTCCCGGATGCGGGCGCCGGACACGGGGTGGTGCGGCACAACGAGGCGGGGGACGGCGGCGTCTCGATTTGTTTCGCCGACACCGGCCCCGGGATTCCCGCCGACGCCAAGGACAAGATTTTCAATCCTTTCTTCACGCTCCGGAAGGACGGCACCGGCCTCGGCCTGGCCATTGTCCACAAGATAATCCAGGACCACGGCGGCAGCATCGACATCGGCGACAATCAGCCGCACGGGGCGAAGGTGACCTTCAACCTGCCGGGGGCGTGAGTTATACCTGGACTTTTGCAAAATCACCATTCAAACCGCCGAATGGCGATTTTGAAAAATCAAAAACCCTTGAAATTCGGGCAAAAACGATTTTTGCAAGGTGGCGATTGGCGGTTAAATCGCCACTTTGCAAAAGTTCAGTTGTAAATGTTTTTCAATGTTTTGCGTGTGGGTGTAATTGTTTCGTAGCTATTGTTTTGCCCGCTGGGTCCCGGCACGCCATCGTTAACCCCCCGGTTCAACGCATGGACGCCGGGATGACAGTGGGGGGAGGAATGCGGCGGAACAGGAGCCGGAGATACGCTTAGGGTCTGCCGTAATTTATAGTAAGATAGTCTACTGGTAGGCCGTCTGGCGCGTAACGAAATTGTTAATATTTCTCCCTCGAAGGGATCGCCATGCCGAAAGACAAAATCGTCATCGTCGACGACGACGAATTCATGCGTGACAGCCTCTTGGAAGCGCTCTCCCGCCCCGACCTGAACGTGCTCGGCTTCGGCCTGGCGTCGGAGGCGCTTTCGAGCATTTCCGACGGCTCCGCCAGCCTTCTCCTCACCGACATGCGCATGCCGGAAATGGACGGCATGGAGCTTCTCCAGGAGGCGAAGCGCCTCGACCCCAAGCTGCCGGTGATCATGATGACCGCCTTCGCCACCATCGAGACGGCGGTCCTGGCGATGAAACGGGGCGCCTTCGATTACATCATGAAACCGTTCAAGGCCGAGGAAATCGAGGTGGCGATCAACCGGGCCCTCGAGCACCACCGCCTGGTGACCGAGAACGAATACCTGAAAAGCGAACTCGCGAACAAGTTCAAGTTGACCGACTTCGTCGGGAAAAGCCCGGCGATGAAGACGGTCTTCGAGGAAATCCGCCAGGCGGCGCCGTCGTCGGCGACGGTCTTTATCCGCGGGGAATCGGGCACGGGGAAGGAACTGGTGGCCCGCTCCATCCACGCCCAGAGCCCGCGGCGGAACAAGCCGCTAATTAAGGTGAACTGCGCCGCCTTGTCGGCGGGCGTCCTGGAGAGCGAACTCTTCGGCCACGAAAAAGGCGCCTTCACCGGCGCCGACAAGCGCCGCATCGGCCGTTTCGAAATGGCCGACGGGGGCACCTTGTTCCTGGACGAAGTGTCGGAAATGGACTTGGGCCTGCAGGGGAAGCTCCTCCGCGTCCTGCAGGAAAAGGAGTTCGAGCGGGTCGGATCCTCCGAGACGATTTCCGTGGACGTGCGGATTCTCGCCAGTTCCAACCGGGATTTGGAAAAGAGCATCGAAGTCGGGGACTTCCGCCAGGATCTTTATTACCGCCTGAACGTGATTTCCGTGGAACTTCCGCCCCTCCGCGACCGGAAGTCGGACATCCCCGGCTTGGCGAAGCATTTCCTCGAACGCTTCCGGCAGGAGGAGGGGGTGCGGGTCAGGGACATTTCCGGCGAGGCGATGGACCTCCTGGTCCGCTACGACTGGCCAGGCAATGTGCGGGAACTGAATAACATCATGGAACGCCTGGCGGTCCTCGGCCGGACGGAAACGATTGAGGTGGCGCAGGTGGAGAATGCGCTCCCCAAGTCCGCCTTCAAGATGATGGGCGGGGGAACGGTGATGCTGCCGCTGGCGCCGGGGCGGATTAACGCCTTGTCCACCGGGGCGGTGGTGGGCGAGCCGAACCAGACGGCGGTGGAGGCGGCGGTGGGCGGGGGCGAGGGGTTTGCCCCGCGCACCCTGGACGACATCGAGCGGGAGTACATCCAGGCGACCATCAGGTATTTCGGCGGCGCCAGGGCGAAGTCGGCGGACGCGCTGGGAATCAGCGAACGTTCGCTCCGGGACCGTTTGAAACGCTGGTCGGAGGCGGGGCTGATAACCGACGGCGATTTGTAGGCGGACTTTTTCCAAATCGCCAGGCAAACCGCCGAATGGCTTTTTGGAATAAATCTGGACTTTTGCAAAATCACCATTCAAACCGCCGAATGGCGATTTTGTAAAAGCAAAAACCCTTGAAATCCGGGCAAAAACGATTTTTGCAAAGTGGCGATTGGCGGTTAAATCGCCACTTTGCAAAAGTTCAGATAAATCAAAAACTTAGTTATTCAAACAAAAACGATTTTTGCAAAGTGGCGATTGGCGGTTAAATCGCCACCAGGCAAAACTTCAGGGATCAGCACCATGAGCGCGGTTCCAGCCAGCATCGGCGGCACCCCCGACCTGACCGTTCCCGGTTATCAGGGCGAAGCGGTGCCTCTGCGCACCCTCTATTACCACCGCGACGACAGCATGGACGCGCACCTGGCCTGCAGCCTGGACCACATGCGCGCGTTTCTACGCGTCCTGCCCGGGCCAGCCTGGACCGGCCTGACCCGGGAGACGGTGGTGTCCCTGATGGCCCACTCCGGCATCACCACCGGCTTTGTCGAAGCCGGCATCCTCCTTTTCCTGAACCGGCAGAACGGGCCCAGCCCCTTCACCGGTTATTTCCAGGTCGCGCGCGGCGAACCCATGCGCAAGGGCGAAAGCGCCTCCATCGAATTCCACGTCCAGCCGACCAGCCTTGAACCCCGCTACGATCAGGACGACACCGGCGGCATCGACTTCAAGCAGTTGAACCTTATCGAAAACTGCTTCACGGGGCAACGCGTCGCCAGCATCCGCCCCCCCGGTCCCGGCCGCCCCGGCCGGAACATTTTCGGCCACGAAATCCCTCCCGTGCCCGGTGAAAACATCCTTGTCCAGCCCGGGCCCGGGGTGGTCATATCCTCGAACGGCCGCGATTTCTCCTCGGAGGTCGAGGGCCGGCTGGTCTATGAAAAGGGCGTGCTGTCCGTAAGCCCCAGCCTGGAAATCGGCCACGACATCGATTATGCGGTGGGGAATGTCGACTTTGTCGGGAAAGTCACCATCCGCGGCTCGCTCCTGGACGGCTTCTACGTCAACGCCAAACGCGGCGTGGAACTGTTCGGCGACGTCGGCGCCGGCCGCATCACTTCCGAGGGGAACGTAAAAATTACCGGCGGCGTCAAGGGGAAGAACGCCGCCATCATCACCTGCAAGAACCTCACCGTGCATTACCTCGACGACGCCAGCGTCGAGGCCTCGGGGGACGTCGTCGCCACCAAGGAGATCATGAACTCGAACGTCAAGGCCCTGGGGCGGGTGACAGTCACCTCGGGGGCGATAATCGGCGGTTCGGTGTGTGGTTTCCAGGGGGTCGAGGCGGACACGCTCGGTTCCGAAATGGGGGTGGCGACCGCGGTTATGGCGGGTTTGAACTGGACCGAGGAAAACCGCAAGTCGGAAATCCGCGCCAAAGTGGCGGAATACATGGACCGCCTGCAGTCGGCGAAGGTGCTCCTGGAACCGCTCTTCGCGGCTAAGGAGATGAGCGCCAAGCTCTCCACCGAGCAGAAGACGATTCTGGCCGATTTGGTGTCGGAACTGCAATTGATTCGCGAAAGCCTGCAGGAACTCATCGATGAACGCGCCCGCATCGAAGGCAGGTCGCAGGTGGGGATGCTGAACCAGATCAATGTCAAGAAAATGCTGCACATGGGGGTGTCGACCCATTTCAGCGCGGTGGAGGGGCAGGTGAAGGACGCGGTGAAAGGCCCCCTGTCCATCCTGCAGGACGAGCGGCACAAGATGCACCGGATAACCGCCTACGACGATATGCCGCCGGCCAAGAGCCATACGGCGATAATCATGAACGCCGCCAAGCTCGAGCGCGAGGCGGCGGCGGAGAAGGCGGAAGCGGAAAGGGCGGCGGCGGAAGCCGCGGCGCTGGCGGCGGCCGGGGCGTCTGACGCGGCGGCGGATGCGCCCGGAACGAATACCGAAAAGAGGATAAAGGCCCGGGCGGCGGCCGGGGCGTCTGACACGGCGGCGGCGGAAGCGCCCGGGACCAACACCGAAAAGAGGGTAAAGGCCCGGGCGGCGGCAGGCAAAAACGGGGAGTGACCTTTAAAGCAAGGAAGGGCGTGGCGGTATGGCCAAATCCCAGTGGAAACCGGACGGCAAGGTGGCGCCGTCCCTGGATGCCGCGTTGGAGATGATCGAGAAGCAGTTCGGCGTCGGCGCCATCATGCGTCTCGGCGAAAGCATCCGCAAGGAGGTGCCGGCCATTTCCTCGGGGTCGCTTGGTCTCGATTTGGCGATGGGGTCGGGGGGCTATCCCCGGGGCCGCATCGTGGAGATTTACGGACCGGAGTCGTCCGGTAAGACCACCCTGGCCCTGCACGCCATCGCCAGCGCCCAGGCGACGGGGGGGACGGCGGCGATCATCGACGCCGAGCACGCCCTCGACCCGGGCTACGCCAAGAAACTGGGGGTGGATTTGGGGCGGCTCCTCGTCTCCCAGCCGGACTCGGGCGAGCAGGCGCTGGAGATTTGCGAGCTCCTAGTCAAGTCGAACGCGGTGGACATCGTGGTGGTGGATTCGGTGGCGGCGTTGACCCCGCGGGCGGAGCTGGAAGGCTCGATGGGCGACACCCACGTCGGCCTCCAGGCGCGGTTGATGAGCCAGGCGCTCAGGAAATTGACGGCGGCGGTGAACCGCTCGAACGCGGTGATTATTTTCATCAACCAGATACGGATGATGATCGGCGTCTCCTTCGGCAGTCCCGAGACGACGCCCGGCGGCAGGGCGCTCCGTTTTTACGCCTCGATCCGTTTGGACATCCGCCGCATCGAGACCCTGAAGGGGGCGGAGGGGGCGAAGGGGAACCGGGTGCGGGTGAAGGTGGTGAAGAACAAGGTGGCGGCGCCGTTCCGCCAGGCGGAGTTTGACATTTTGTTCAACCGGGGCGTATTCCGGGAAGGGGAACTGGTGGATTTGGGGGTGGCGGCGAAGATTCTGTCCGCGAGCGGTGCGTGGCTCAGTTACGGCGGGACGCGGATTGGCCAGGGGCGGGAAAAGGCGGCGGAGTTCCTGGCCGCGAATCCGGCGGTCGCGTGGGAAATACGCGAGCGGCTTCTGGGCGGCGGGGCGGTGAACATGATCGGGGAAGGAAAAGCGGTGCCGGAGGACAGTGGAGAATAGCGTTTATTCCGTACTCGGGCAGAACTTAACTGAACTTTTGCCAAGTGGCGATTTAACCGCCAATCGCCACTTTGCAACAATCGTTTTTGCCAGATTTCCCAGTGTTTTTGCTTTTACAAAATCGCCATTCGGCGGTTTGAATGGCGATTTTGCAAAACTCCAGAACTTAAGTTACGAATGTCCATTTGGGCTTCTCCAAACCACTGCCCGGAGTCGCCCCTTTTTTTTTCTTGTTTGAAGGGACCCAGCATGCGCCTTAACCAGCGTCTTGATCGCTATGCGGTTGCCGCTGCCGCCTTGGCTTTTGCCGCCATCCTCGGCGCTTTTCCGTCCGTCCGGCCCGCTCCGGCCGCCGAAACGGGCTTTACCGCGAACCCCGGGGATCTCCGGCAGATAATCGCCAATGCGAAAAGCCAGGTTTTTCCCTCGGTCGTTTTCCTGATGCCCATCGCCGAACGCTACGACGCGGGGAAAAAGGAAAAGGCCCAGGTGGCGGGTTCGGGGGTGATCATTTCCCCCGACGGCGAATTCATCACCAATTGGCACGTCGTCGACAAGGCCGTCGACATCCGCTGCCTCCTGTACGACGGGACGGTCTGCAAGGCGAACATCATCGGCACCGACAAGGACACCGACCTGGCGCTCCTGAAATTGGACGCGCCCGGCGTGCGCTTCCCCTATGCGGAATTGGCCGACAGTTCCAAATTGGAGGAAGGACAGTTCGTCATGGCGATGGGGGCGCCGTGGGGGCTGTCGCGTTCGGTGTCGATGGGGATACTCTCCTGCGTGAACCGTTTTCTCCCCGGCCACGGCGGCGGCTACAATCTATGGCTCCAGACCGACGCCTCGATTAACCCGGGGAACTCCGGGGGCCCCCTGATCGACACCGAGGGCCGGGTGGTGGGGATTAACTCCCTCGGCTTCATTTTCGGCGGCGACCTCGCCTTCGCCATCCCCTCCAACACCGTGAAGTCGGTGTCGGACAGCCTGCGCCGGGACGGCAGGGTGAAGCGGGCCTGGACCGGCCTCCACCTCCAGCCGCTGAAGGATTTCGAGAAGAACATTTTTTACGAAGGCGACCAGGGGGTGCTGGTGGCCGGCGTGGACCCGAATTCGCCGGCGGACCAGGCCGGCATCGAGGTCGGGCAAATGCTGTTGTCGGTGAACGGCCGGGAGGTCAGGGGAATCAACCACGAGGACATTCCCGGCATCAACCTGCTCCTGTCCGAGCTTCCCATCGGGGTGCCGGCCGGCATGGAACTCCGGGCCGGCGCCTTGCACTCCGCCGCCGGCGGGGCCTTGGCCCGCACGGTGACACCGATGGAGAAGGGCCTGGTGGAGGGGGACGACTTCGACTGCCGGCGCTGGAACATGACCATCAAGGCCATTAACGAATTCGCCACCCCGATGCTGCATTTCTTCAAGCCGAGGGGGGTCTACATCCAGGCGGTGAAGCATCCCGGCAACGCCGCTTCGGCCGGTCTGATGAAAGGCGACATCATCGAGGCGATTGACGGCGAGCCGGTGGACGATTTCGAGACCGCCAAGAAGATTTACGAAAGGATCATCGCCGACGAAAACCGCGAAAAGCGGGTGGTGTTCACGGTGTCGCGGGCGGGCCTGAAAAATTTCCAGGTGCTGGATTACGCGCCGCGTTACGGACAGGACTAACCGCCATGACTACCGGATCTTCCTCGGCGCGGCTGTTGCGTAAACCCCTCGCCCCGGCTTTGCACGAACATGACGAACCGCCGGAGGAGGCGCCGGAATGCGGGCCGCCGCCGGAGGACGTTTGCGCCGCGGCGGCGTGCGACGAATCGGCGCCGGCCGGCCGGTTATGGCGGGAGGACGGCAGGGTGATGTATTGTCCGGCCGGAGGCGGGGAGGCGGTGGCGGCGCGGGTGGTTTGGGCCCGGCCGCTGTCGGGTCGGGAGGACGGGCCGGTGTCGGTCATGCTGGCGGACAAGAAGCGGGAGGTCGGGTATTTCCCCAGTTTGTCGGCGTTGTCGGGGGAATCGCGGCGGGTGGCGGAGGAGGAGCTGGCCGGGTCCCTGTTTCTACCCAGGATAACGGCGGTGTATTCGGTCCGGCCGCGTTTCGGCAATTATTATTGGGATGTCGAGACCGATGTCGGGCGGCGGCGTTTCCTCATGTCGTCGCCGGAGAACAACACTTTTCACCCCAAGCCGGATGTGATTGTCCTGAAGGATGTGGTGGGGAACTGTTTCGAGGTGCCGTCGCTGTCGGGGTTGAGCAAAGCCTCCCTGGCCGAGATGAACCGGGTGTTGTAGCGCAGCGAAGTTTTGCATAAGCCCGGTGAGATTGCAAAAACGAAACAATATCAAAATAAAAACGCCTGTCGTCCCGAATGGACCGACAGGCGTTTTTGTTTGGGCAGGCCGGACTTACTTTGAGTTGCGCAGCAACAGGGTCAAAACCGCCCTCAGCGTTTCATCTCCTCGAACGGCGGGATCGTCAGCTCCACCCCCACCGCCAGCTGATTCGGAGTCGGCAGCGACTTTTTGTTGCTGTAGTCGATAATACGCAAGACCGATCACGTAACGTTATAACTCGTTGAAATAGTGTTTAAGGTTTCTCCACGCGCCTCTACTTGGTTGCGGGGGTTTGATCCC
>JAVBQR010000194.1:0-7056 GCA_031548865.1 Planctomycetota bacterium | reverse complement strand
CAGCCGCACCCGTCGCGACGGACGTCCGGTGGAAGACCTCGGGTTTTACGATCCGGAGTCGACCAAGGAACCGGTTCGTATCGACGTGGAGCGGGCAAAGTACTGGCTCTCGGTCGGAGCCCGTCCGTCGGCGACGGTGGCGAAGATCCTGAAGGGCCAGGGGGTGAGTTCCTCCCTCTGGTTGAAGAAGCCGCTTCCGGCGGCCGCTAAGGAAAAGAAGGCATCGGCGAAGAAAGAGGCGTCGAAGAAAGTCGCCGAAAAGAAGAAAGCCGCGAAGCCTGCCGCGAAAGCGAAAGCGGCGGACGGCGCCGCCGCCCCCAAGAAACGCAAGGCGCGCACCGCCACTTCGAAGGCCAGGGGCGAAAAGAAGGCGAAAGCCGGCGCATGAATTCACTAGGCGGCCTGAACCTTTAAAGTGAATCGGGCGTGCGGTCGGCCAGATTTTCTTTAAATGTACACCTAGGAGGCTCCCATGAAATGCTGGTTCTGCGATAACGAGGCGCGGGGAGTGTGCGCGGCGTGCGGCCGGGCGGTCTGTTACGACCACGCCCACATTCACGACGCCATGACCTTGGCGAAGACCGACACCTCGAGCGGCTACACGAGCTATTACAACGTGCTCAATTCCATCAAGTGTTCCGATTGCCGGCTGGAATGGACCTACCACAAGCCGGGGGATTGAACGCCGGCTGGGGGAGCTGGCGTATAAACAACTTGAAAAGCGACGGCGGCTGGTAGGGGCCGGCCGTCGCTTTTTTAACACGTTATGGTGCGTGGCATGGTATAATATTGGGCGGATGAGTCCGCGCCGTGGATCGACAAAGGATTAATAATGGGCTATCCCCCGCATTATCAAGCGGGTGATTTGCATCGTGATAGCCGACCACCGGTTGATCGACAACGCCAAGGCCTATCATCATTGTTTCAGCCTGTATGACCCCAAGGAGGAGGTGCCCTTTCCCCGCCGCTTGTTGGAGATTCACACTCTCGAAATCCCCAAAGTACCGGCCGAATCCGATTCAACGCCGCTGTGGTCCTGGATGCGGTTTTTTGCGGCTCGAAGCGAAGGAGAATTTGCCATGACTGTCAAGGATAACCCCGCGCTGTCCAGGCTGTACACCAAGTTGCAGGATTTAAGCGCCGACGAAACGGTGCGCCAACAAGCCCAAGCCCGCGAGGATGCCCGTCGCGACGAAGCCTCACGCAACGCTTATCGGAATCGCATGGCGAAAGAGGAAGGAAAAGCGGAAGGAAAAGCGGAAGGGAAACGGGAAAAAGCTAGGGAAATGGCGCGGGCGGCATTGCAGAAAAACTACCCTATTCAGGAAATCTCCGAATTGACAGGTTTGAGCATCGAGGAAATTTTGGCATTAACCGAGACGGTTTGACTGAATCCCAATCATGTCTGTGTAAAAGCGGGGGGATGCAATGCGCATCCCCCCGCTTTGCTTCGCGCTATCGTTAGATATTATTTCTTCCCGCCGTCCTGGTACTTCCCGTGCCAGACGATGTCGCGGTAGAGTTCAGGCGAGGTGTCGCCTTCGGTGGAAATGAGGAGGATGTTCGACTTATCGGTGATGCCGAGTTTCTCCTTGATGTCCTTCCCCATTTTGCAGATGTATTCCAAAATGCCGGTGGTGCAGGCGCCGGATTCGCCGGAGGTGATCTGCGGGTCGCCCGGGAGGGGACAGCCGAGGATGCGCATGCCGTTTGCCGCAAAGTAGTCTTCGCAGGCGATGGCGGCGCTGGCGTAGTCGCGGATGGCGCCCCAACCGACGGTGGAAGGTTCGCCGCAGGCCAGGCCGGCCATTAGGGTGGCCATGTCGCCGGTGACGATGTGCGGCTTCCCGTCCTGGGCGGTCATCGATTTGTAGATGCAGTCCGCGAGGCGGGGCTCGACGATGCTGGTAACGGGGCACTTGTCGCCGAGAGTCGCGGCGAAGTAACCCAGTGCCGCCCCGGCGTAGGAGCCGACGCCGGCCTGGAGGACGAGGTGGCTGGGAGCGTCGACCCCGTCGGCGCGCATTTGTTCCAGGGCCTCGATGGCGAGGGTCATGTAACCTTGCATAATCCAGGTGGGGATTTTTTCGTAACCTTCCCAGGCGGTATCCTGGACCATGACCCAACCGTTCTTTTCGGCGGCGGCATTGGCCATGCGGACGGCGCCGTCGTAGTTTTCGTTGGTTATGGTGCATTCGGCGCCGGTGGCGCGGATATTCTGGGCACGGATTTCGGCGGAACCCTTGGGCATGTAGACTTTCGCGTGCTGGCCGAGCTGCTGGGCGGTCCAGGCGACGCCGCGGCCGTGGTTGCCGTCGGTGGCGGTGGCGAAGGTGATGGTACCGGTTTTCTTTTTGGTCTCGGGGGAGCGGATTTCCTCGACCGAAAGGTCCTCGATATTTTTGCCGAGTTTTTCAGCCACGATGCGGCCCAAGGCATAGGCTCCGCCCAATACCTTGAAGGCGTTCAGGCCGAAGCGCTTCGACTCGTCCTTGACGTAAAGCCTGCCTACGCCGAAGTTTTTGGCGAGTGACTTCAGGTTGAGGAGCGGAGTGGGGGCGTATTCCCGGAAACCTTTGTGGTAATTAAGGACTTTTTTAGCTTCGGCGGCGGAGTAATTGGCGAGGCTGGCGCCTTTTCCCGGGGCGACTTTCTTCGGATTGTAGAAAAAGGATACGTCTTTCGGGTCCATGCTGGGCTCCTTTGGCTGGTAAGTGAATGGCGGATAGGATGCAATGGTATGGGTGCAAACTTATTGCCAGTAACCCCGGTTCTCGAGCGCCGGCGGCATCTTACCGGTTTACCGGAAGTTAGGGTGACTGCAAAGGAAAATGCCCCGCTGTTCTTTATGGGCTTTATCAATAAGATATAACGATGTTATCGTAATGATAAAAAGTGCACCAGGCGAGAAGCTTTATCAAAACAATAATAACCCTCCCGCACCGCCGCAATCCTCCAAAGCGAATTCGCCAATCCGGGTTCGCAGCAAACTGGTCATCACCGCCCCGCAGCCTAACGCCAGGCCTAAATCGTCAATCAGCGTCCGCACATAAAACCCTTTCGAGACCGTCATTTCCAGGATCCCCTCGGTACCGGTAAAGTCCTCCAGCTTTAAAGCGTAAACCGTTGCCGGTCGGGCTTCGCGGGCGATGGTGAGCCCTTGCCGGGCGAGTTTGTAAAGGGGTTGTCCGTCTTTTTTGATGGCGCTGTGCATGGGCGGGGTCTGTAGAATTTCACCGAGAAAACCGGCCAGCGCCGCCGTCACTTCCGCTTCGGACAACTGTGGGTTCCGCTCGGGAATATAATCCGCCAGCACCGTTCCAGTGATGTCTTGCGAGTCGGTGCGCAGCCCTAGTTTGAACCCGGCCCGGTAAGTTTTCGGCCGCTCCTGCAAATAGTCGAAAAGCCGGGTCGCGTTTCCGGACAGCAGCAGCAGCAGGCCCGAGGCCAGCGGATCCAGCGTACCGGCGTGGCCGACGCGTTTCAGGTTGAGCGCCTTCCTGGCACGCACCACCATGAGATTGCTGGAGGGACCGCTGGGTTTGTTGACCGGCCAAATGCCGGGGGTTTGGCGAAGGAGCGAACGCGGGTTGGTTTGGAATTGGGCGAGGAGTTCGGGGAAAGGGAGGGGGGCTTCGGGCATGCGGGGGTCCGTTTGCTTATTATGGCTTGAAAATCAACAAATCGATACCAAGGTCCTTAAAATGTTTTCGATTCGCAGTGGCGAGTGGTAAATTGTTGATGAGAGCCGTTGCGGCAATGAGAGAGTCCACCGAGTCCAGTCCACCTTTCAAGGCATGCTCTTCCATAAGTAATCCGGCGCGTTGGCCAATGCTTTCTGTAAGGGGGAGTATCCTAATCTTCAGATCGGTGATTAGGGATTTTACCTCCGCCAGTTCTCGCTTATTACGGACGCCCTCCACTAATTCCAGCCACGTGGCCAAAGCAATCTCAAGCTGCAGCACTGACGCAACCAGGCTCATAGCGTTGGAATTGTCTCTGAACAGCCAGATTACCACATCTGTGTCGAGAATCATTCATCATCCCCACTGGCAGGGTGAAATAGTCTTTCACGCCGGCGCTGCCGCTTTTCGCGCACCCACTCAGTCGGATCCTTCATATCCTCGCGATCCGCCCACATGCCAACGGCGGGATGGTTCTTTATGAGTTGCATTCTCTCTTCAAAGTCAGTCAAAGGTTGCAACAAGGCGAATTCCTTGCCCTCATGCGACAGAATAATCGGTTCATTTTTACCCAACGCCTTCATAACTTCAGGCAGTCGCTTCTCTAATGTCTTAATGGAGATATTCATGGCTGCACTCCTTGTTCCGTCGGCTATCACATCATACCATGCCCGGCCCATACCTCTCAACAAAAATACGTGCGAACCGCCCACGCAGCGGTTCGCACGCACTTAAACACACCTGGAGAGGTTCTTAGCATCGATCCGGCAAAATTACTTGCCGCAGCAGCCATCGAAAATCCGCTTGCAGCCGCGTTCTTCGAGGGAACGCAGAATCTTGGCCGGATCCTTGAACTTGGACAGGAAGATCATCGCGGCGATGATGTAGGGCTTGTAGCCGGCTTCCTTGTACATCGGGATGCGGTAACGGTCGAACACGCTCGCGCAAACTTCGCCTTCCTTGCAGCTCACGCCGGAAATGTCCGCCGGGAGGCAGTGCATGTAGAGGGCTTTCCCATCGGCGGTTTTCTTCATGCGGGCTTCGGTGCATTCCCAATCCTTGTGGCCGGCGTTCTGGCCGAGAAGCTCCTTTTCCAGGGCCTTGATGCCGTCGGTGTCGCCGTTGCCGTAAAGGTTGGTGCGCTTTTCCATGGCGGCGAACGGAGCCCAGGACTTCGGATAAACAATGTCCGCGCCTTCGAAAGCTTCATCCATCGAGTTCGATTTGGAGAACTTGCCGCCGGACTTCTTGGCGTTGGCCGCGGCGACGGCTTCGACTTCCGGCATGACTTCGTAGCCCTTCGGGTGCGCCAGGGCGACGTCCATCCCGAAGCGGCTCATGAGACCGATAATGCCCTGCGGAACGGAGAGGGGCTTCCCGTAAGAGGGGGAATAAGCCCAGGTCATCGCAATCTTCTTGCCCTTCAGGTTCTCGACTCCGCCGAAGTGGTGGATGATATGGAGCATGTCGGCCATGGCCTGGGTGGGGTGGTCGATATCGCACTGGAGGTTGACCAGGGTCGGGCGCTGTTCCAGGACGCCTTCGCGGTAGCCGTCCTGCACCGCGGCGGCGACTTCGCGCATGTAGGTGTTCCCCTTGCCGATGTACATGTCGTCGCGGATGCCGATGACGTCGGCCATGAAGCTGACCATGTTGGCGGTTTCGCGGACCGTTTCGCCGTGGGCGATCTGCGACTTGCCTTCGTCGAGATCGTTGACGGTGAGGCCCAGGAGGTTACAGGCGGAGACAAAGGAGAAGCGGGTGCGGGTGGAGTTGTCGCGGAAGAGGGAGACGCCGAGGCCGGTGTTGAAGACCTTGGTGTTGATATTGCGTTCGCGCAAGTTGCGCAGGGCGTCGGCGACGGCGAAAGTGGCGGCGATTTCGGTGTCGTTCTTCTCCCAGGTGAGGAGGAAGTCGTTCATGTACATCTTGGACACGTCTGAGTGGGCGATCTGGTTGACGAGGGCGTCGAAGCTTTTCATTTATTTCTCCAAACAAAAAGAAGGATGAACCCGCTGGATTCCGGCGAAACCGCCCGTATGGGGTGCAGCATACGCATGCGACGCCGGAATGACGCGCGGGGAGGTGTAATCGTAACAGGACTCGAAGTCACGTGTTACCTCAACATGCAACTGTAATACAAGGATGAATTTTTTTTCGAAATAGCCGCGCGGCGGTTTGCGCGGTGATTTTGAAATCTTGTTTACTTCTTGTTGTCTTCGCAGTAAATGGTCGGGAGAGCCGCGTAGACGGCGGCGCAACGCACCAGTTCCGACTTCCAGGTCTTTTCGTTCGGGGCGTGGGCCTGGTTTTCCTTGCCGGGGCCGAAGCCGATGCAGGGGATCTTGTAGCGGCCCATGATGGAGACCGCGTTCGTGGAGAAGGTCCATTTGTCGGTGCGCGGTTTCCCGTACATGCCTTCAAAGGACTTTTCCATCGCCTTGGTGATGGCGTGGTCGGCCGGAATGACCCAAGTGGGGAAGAAGCATTCGGTGGGGTAAACGAGGCCGGTCCAGGAGGGGCGGTCGTACTTGTACATGCTGACCACGGCGCCGTACTTCTTGCAGGCGGGGAGGGCGCGGATTTCGTCGAGGGCCTTTTCCCAGGTTTCGCCGTCCGTCAGGCGGCGGTCGATGGAGATGGCGCAGGAGTCGGCGACGGCGCAGCGGGAGGGGCTGGTGAAGAAGATTTCCGACACGGCCAGGGTGCCTTTCCCCAGGAACGGGTCGACGTGCAGGTGGTTGTTGAGTTCCTTGACTTCGGCGAGGATTTCGCCCATTTTGTAAATCGCGTTGTCGCCGCGCTCAGGGGCGGAACCGTGGCAGGAGACGCCCTTGACGTCGACGCGGATTTCCATGCGGCCGCGCTGGCCGCGGTAGATGCCGCCGTCGGTGGGTTCGGTGATGACCACGAATTCGGGGCGGACCTTGTCTTCGTTGATGATGTACTGCCAGCAGAGGCCGTCGCAGTCCTCTTCCTGCACCGAGGCGACGACCAGGGCGGTATATTTGTCGGAGAGGAGACCGAGGTCTTTCATGATCTTCGCGCCGTAAACGGCGGAGACGATGCCGCCTTCCTGGTCGGCGACGCCGCGGCCGCCGATTTCCTCTTCGTTCTCGTAGCCTTCGTAGGGGTCGAACTTCCAGTTTTCCTTGTTGCCGATGCCGACGGTGTCGATGTGGCCGTCGAAGGCGATGAGGGTCTTGCCGGTGCCCATGTAGCCGAGGAGGTTGCCCATCTTGTCGATTTCGACTTTATCGAAGCCGAGCCGGCGCATTTCGGCGGCGGCGCAATTAATCTTTTCCTTTTCCCCGCAGCTTTCGCCGGGGAACTTGACCATGGCCCGCAGGAACTTGGTCATGTCCGCCTTGTA
>JAVBQR010000108.1:0-16121 GCA_031548865.1 Planctomycetota bacterium | reverse complement strand
CCAATCGACCCACAAGCTGCTGGCCGCCCTTTCCCAGGCCTCGATGATTCACGTCCGCGACGGCAGGAACCCCATCCCCCACACCCGCTTCAACGAATCGTTCATGATGCACGCCTCGACGTCGCCGCTGTACACGATCATCGCCTCGAACGACATCTCCAGCGCGATGATGGACGGCCCCGGCGGCGAAGCCCTCACCGGCGACTGCATCAGGGAAGCGGTGGCGTTCCGCCACATGATGGCGCGGATGAACGCCGAGTTCGCGCAGAAGGGCGAGTGGTTCGCGAACTGCTGGCAGCCGGACACGGTGCAGCTGGGCGGCAAAAACGTCCCCTTCCACGAAGCTCCGGCGGAGATGCTCGAATCCGGACCCGAAGCGTGGATTCTCCGTCCGAACGCGGCCTGGCACGGTTTCGGCAATGTCGAGGACGGCTACTGCATGCTCGACCCCATCAAGGTCTCGGTCCTCACTCCCGGCATGGGCCTGGACGGCGAATTGAAGGACTGGGGGATTCCGGCGAGCGTTCTCACCGCCTGGTTGGACGGCCGGGGCATCGTCGTCGAAAAGACGACCGACTTCACCATCCTCTTCCTGTTCTCCGTCGGGGTGACGAAAGGCAAATGGGGAACGCTCGTGAACGCCATTCTCGACTTCAAGACCGATCACGACGACAACGTGGCGCTGGAGCGCTGCCTGCCCGGACTCTGGGAGGAACACGGCTCCTTCTACCGGAAAAAAGGGATTCGCGGCCTGAAGGATTTGGCCAGCTACATGTTCGGCGTGATGAAGGAGGCGGAGACCACCAAGAACATGGCGGCAGGTTTCTCGCGTCTGCCGCAGCCCGACTTCAGCCCGGTGGAGGCGTTCGAGCACCTGGTCCGCGGCGACGTCGAGTCGCTGACCCTGGATCAACTGGCCGGCCGCACCGTGGCCACAGGCGTGGTTCCGTATCCCCCGGGCATTCCGCTGCTGATGCCTGGCGAGAATTTCGGCCCCGCCGACGGACCGTTCCTCGGCTACCTGAAGGCGCTGGAAACGTTCGATTCGAAATGCCCCGGCTTCGGCCACGACACCCACGGCGTCGAAATCGAGGACGGCAAGTACCGGGTTCTCTGCATCAAGAAATGACCGGCGCGGGTCCTGGGAATTTCCTATGTTTTATTGTCACGTCCGTTCAAGCGCTTGAACGGACGTGACTTTTTGTATCGGGAACGGTCATCGGTGAAATTGTATTTTTCATAGGCGCATGGTAAGATGTTTTCGTTATTGAATTTTGCAATTCACGGCTCATGAGGGAGGCGGGAGCATGCTGGATGTCGCGATACTGGGAGCAGGCGTCATCGGCTCGGTAGTCGCCAGGGAACTGTCGCGTTATAAACTGGAGGTGGCGGTTTTCGAGCGTGGTTTCGACGTCGCCTCGGGGGCGTCGAAAGCGAACTCCGGGATTGTCCACGGCGGCTACGACGCGCAGCCGGGAACCTTGAAGGCGAAGTATAATAGCGCCGGGAACCCCCTCTTCGACGAACTCGCCTTCGACCTGGACTTTCCCTTCAGGCGGAACGGCAGCCTGGTTATCGCCTTCGCCGGCGACGACCCCGCCGGCCTCGACCGGCTTCTCGAACGCGGGAGACGGAACGGCGTGCTGGGTCTCAAGATTATCGACCGCGATGAAATCCTCCGCCGCGAACCGCACATCGGGAACACGGTGGTCCGCGCCCTCGACGTCCCGACCGGGGGCATCGTCTGCCCCTATGAAATGACCATTGCCTTCGCCGAAAACGCGGCGGCGAACGGGGTGAAGTTCCACTTCGGCCACCAGGTCGACAGCCTGGAAAAGCTCGGCGCCGCCGGCGGGAACGAGGGTTTCCGCATCTTCACCAATCAAGGCGTCTATGCAGCCAAGGCGGTAGTTAACGCCGCCGGACTCTATTCGGACCTCTTCCACAATCTGTTCGCCAAGGACAAGCTGAACATCCAGCCCCGCCGCGGCGAATATTTCCTGTTGGACCGCAGTGAAAACGGCCTGGTCCGCCACACCATTTTCCAACTCCCCGGCGAGAAGGGGAAAGGGGTGCTGGTGACGCCGACCGTCGACGGGAACATCCTCTGCGGCCCGACCTCGGACGATATCACCGACAAGGAGAACGTGGCGACGACGGAAGCAGGTCTCGGGAAAATTCTGGAGCTGGCTTCCCGAGACCTCGACGCCTTGCCGCTTGGTAAAACCATTACCTCCTTTGCCGGCCTGCGCGCCCATGAAACGACCAAACGGGATTTCAGCGTCGGCGCGGTAATTCCCGGCCTTCCCAATTTTTTCGACGCCGTCGGCATCGAATCGCCCGGCCTCACCAGCGCCCCGGCCCTCGGGGCCGACCTGGCGCGGATGGTGGTCGAATACCTCAAGCCGCAGACAAACGGGAAATTCCAGCCCCAGCGCCGCGCCACCCCGCGCTTCCGGCATATGAGTCTCGAGGAAAAGGAGGCGGCGATAAAGCGGGATCCGAACTACGGCCATCTGGTCTGCCGCTGCGAAGCGGTGACCAAGGCGGAGGTGCTCGGGGCGCTCCGTTCGCCGTTGGGGGTGTATAATCTGGACGGCATCAAGCGCCGCACCAGGGCCGGCATGGGGCGTTGCCAGGGCGGCTTCTGCTCGATGCGCCTTCCCGAAATCGTCGCCGCGGAAATGGGCGTGCCGCTTACCGTCATCACGAAACGCGGCGGCGAGAGCCGGCTGCTATTGTGCAAAAACAAAGCCGCCTGGCAGGAGGCCTGAGGCAATGGAAAAGCGCGAACTGGCGATAATAGGCGGCGGTCCCGCCGGCATGGCGGCGGCACAGGGGGCCTACGAGGAGGGGGTCCGGGACATCGTCATCCTGGAAAGGGATTATAAATCCCTGGGCGGCATCCTCAATCAGTGCGTCCATAACGGCTTCGGCCTGCACCGTTTCAGGGAGGATCTGACCGGCCCCGAATACGCCGAACGGGACATCGCCAAACTGCGGGAACTGGGCATCGAGGCCAGCTTGGGGACGATGGTGCTGGAGGTTTCCCCGAACCGGGTCGTCACCGCCGTGAGCGAGGACGGCGTGCGGCAAATCGCCGCCGGGGCGATTGTCCTCGCCATGGGCTGCCGCGAGCGCCCCCGTGGCGCCCTGAACCTTCCCGGTACCCGTCCCGCCGGCGTCTTAACCGCCGGGACGGCGCAGAAATTCGTCAACCTCGACGGCTACCTGCCGGGGAGGGAAGCGGTCATCCTCGGCTCCGGCGACATCGGCCTGATCATGGCCCGGCGCCTGACGCTGGAAGGGGCGAAGGTGAAGGCGGTCGCGGAACTTATGCCTTACTCCGGCGGGCTCAAACGGAACATCGTCCAATGCCTGGACGACTTTGGGATTCCCCTCCTCCTCTCGCACACGGTGACGCAGATATACGGGAAGGACCGGGTCGAAGGGGTGGACATCGCGGAGGTCGACGACCGGCTGCGGCCGATCCCCGGCACGAGCAAACATTATCCCTGCGACACGCTGCTGCTGTCCGTCGGCCTCCTTCCCGAGAACGAACTTTCGAAAACCGCCGGCGTGGAGCTGTCGCCGGTGACGGGCGGCGCGGTTGTCGGCGAAAGCTTGCAAACCAGCGTCCCGGGGATTTTCGCCTGCGGGAACGTCCTGCACGTCCACGACCTGGTCGACTTCGTCTCGGCGGAAAGCCGCCTGGCCGGCCGGAACGCCGCGAAATTCGTCAAGGGAAAGGATTATAAGCGGGACGGCATACCGGTCCGGACCGGGAACGGCGTGCGTTACAGCGTTCCCTTTTCGGTAAACCCGGCGAATCTCGACGAGGATCTGGATTTGCGTTTCCGGGTCGGGGAGGTCTACCGGGAGCATGGCCTCGCGGTCTATTTCGACCGGGAGCGGGTCCTGCACCGCCAGGCGCGGATTCTCGCGCCGGGGGAGATGGAGACGGTTCGCCTGGAGCGCTCCTGGTTCGCGCACCCGGACACCCGGGAAATCCGCATCGCGGTGGAGGCGCCATGAATATGGAACATATGCACCTGACCTGCATCAATTGCCCCATCGGCTGCTACCTGACCGTGCAACTGGCGAATGGCGAAGCGGCCGAAATCTCCGGCAACCAGTGCATACGCGGAATCGCCTACGCCAAGATGGAAAGCGCCAATCCGACCCGGATGGTCTGTTCGTCGGTGCCGGTCACCGGCGGCCCGGTCGCCCAAGCGCCGGTCAAGACCAGGTCGCCGATTCCCAAAAGGCTGATCCTGGACTGCGTGAAGTCGCTCGCGGGGGTCAGCCTGGCGGCGCCGGTCCGACTGGGGCAGGTGGTGGTGAAGGACGTTTGCGGCACGGGAGTGGACATCATTGCGACCCGGTCGATTCCGGTCGAGGGGAAATAAACCAGGAACGGGGCGTAATTGTGAAAACCGCGGTTTCATAATTACTTCCCGCCGCCTGTTTCAAAAGGAGAACCAATGTCCCAGTACATCATGGCGCTCGATCAGGGAACCACCAGCTCCCGTTGCATCCTCTTCGACAAGGGCGGCAACGTCAAGTCGGCGGCGCAGTTGGAATTCAAGCAATTCTACCCCAAGTCCGGCTGGGTCGAACACAATCCGATGGAAATCTGGTCCTCCCAGGCGGCGGTCATCGCCGAAGCCAAGGCCCGCATCGGCGCCAACGCCCAGGACATCGCCGCCATCGGCATCACCAACCAGCGGGAGACAACCGTGGTGTGGGACAGGCACACCGGGACGCCGGTCTACAACGCCATCGTCTGGCAGTGCCGCCGCACCGCGGAATACTGCGACACCCTCAAGGCCAAAGGCTTCGACCGGATCATTCGCGACAAAACCGGCCTCATCGTCGACGCCTACTTCTCCGCCACCAAAGTGCGCTGGATTCTCGAAAATGTCGAAGGCGCCCGGGCCAAGGCGGAAAAGGGCGACCTCCTCTTCGGCACCGTCGACTCCTGGCTGGTCTGGCACCTCACCAAAGGGAAAGTCCACGTCACCGATTACTCGAACGCCTCCCGCACCATGCTCTTCAACATCCACAAGCTGGAATGGGACGCGGAAATCCTCAAGGAACTCGGCATCCCCAAGGCGATGCTCCCCGAGGTGAAGCCGTCCAGCTGCGTCTACGCTAAGACCCACCCGGAAATCCTCGGGGGCGAAGTGCCTATCGCCGGCATCGCCGGCGACCAGCAGGCGGCCCTGTTCGGCCAATGCTGCTTTGAACCGGGGATGGTGAAAAACACTTACGGCACCGGCTGTTTCATCCTGATGCAAACCGGGACCAAGGTGACGGAATCGAAGAACGGCCTCCTCACCACCATCGCCTGGGGCGCGGACGGCCGGGTCGAGTACGCCCTCGAAGGTAGCGTCTTCGTGGCCGGCGCCGCGATTCAGTGGCTCCGCGACGGCCTGAGGATGATCGACAACGTCGCCTTCGCCGAAGCCTACGCCAACAAGGTCCCTGACGCGGACGGCGTCTACGTCGTTCCCGCCTTTGTCGGCCTCGGCGCCCCGTACTGGGACCAGTACGCCCGCGGCGCCATCGTCGGCCTGACCCGGGGCGTCCAGAAGGAGCACTTCATCCGCGCCACGGTCGAGTCCATCGCCTACCAGTCGGCGGACGTCATCAAGGCCATGCAGGCCGACGCCGGCGTGAACCTGAAGGAAATCCGCGTCGACGGCGGCGCCTCCGCCAACAATTTCCTCATGCAGTTCCAGGCCGACATCCTCAACACCGACATCGTGCGGCCGAAGATGATCGAGTCCACCGCCTTGGGGGCGGTTTACCTGGCCGGCCTGGCGGTCGGCTACTACGAAAACAAGGCGGATATCGTCAGGAATGTCGCGGTGGACAAGGTCTTCAAGCCGCACCTGGACGAGGCGAAGCGGGCGGCATTGCTGGCCGGCTGGGCGAAGGCGGTGAAATGCGCGTTCGGTTGGGCGAGGGCTTGAGTCGAAGTGATAGCTAGCGGGATTCGTCGGCCGCTATTCTTCCATCCCCGTCGGGGCGAAGCCGTCCCCGGTGATGGCGCCGAAAACCCGCAGGCGATCCCGCAGCTTGTCGGCAATCCCGTTCAGCTCCTTCGCGTCGCCGGCGGGAAGCGCATGCAGCAGCTGGTTGAATTCGGCCTGGTCCTCCTCCAACACCCTGGCCAAATCGCCCCTCCCCAACAGCCAGGTCAACACCGAGGTATAGGTCCGTTCCATAACCGTCCGCAATTCCGCGTTCCTGAGGCGTAACGCCTCCGCCGCCTCATCCGGGCTGGCCGCGGCGGCGAGGCCAGCCGCACAGGCCTCTTCGATCCGGCGCACCTCCCAACGGCAAAAGGCCGGAAGGTCGGCGCAAGGTTCCGCCGCGGCGGCGGAGGTTATCGGGGCGGCTGCGGAGGCAGATTCGGCGGCCGATCCCGCGGCGCCGGGGGGGATGGTCCAGAGCAGAACCAAGGCGATTATAGGCAGGACGGCGGGCATGGCGTGGCTTCTCCCCTCTTCTTCTCGGGACGCTTTCATGGAATGCCGTTCGCCCTGGCGTTGCTGAGAGCGTCCAGCGTGTTTTGATCGCCCGGATAATCCGCGCCCTTTTCCAGGAGCTCGCGTTCCAGGTAGGCGATGCGGTTGCGGGCCGCCCGGGCATGGGCCGTTTCCGCATAGTCCCGGTTGGTGGCGATGAGCCGCAAGGCGAAAATCGCCCGGCGGATATTCTCCACCGTCGGATCCTGCTCCGCCTTGATCATCAGCCGCATCGAGCTGTTCCAGAGCTCCTGCACCTCGTCGCCGACCACCTGGGGCAAAACTCCCGCTTCAACCACCCGTTCCTCCTGCACCACCGACGGCGGCATGGGACCGACCAATTCCCGCCCGTGCAGCACACCGTACACGGCGATCAGGGCCAGGAATAGAAAACAGGAATAAATCAACCAGTTCCAGCGCAGCTGCCAGATCATCTTGTCGATACGGTCGATGACCCCGCCGCTTCCGAACGAACTCCAGGCCAGGGCGTGCGGCTGGTTGCTGGAATTGGCCAGGGCCATTTTGGCGTACTGGGGGCGTCTCCCGTCGGCGAGGCGGTCAAAATCGTTACGCAATTCGGCAAACGACTGGTAGCGGCCGTCCGGGGAGCGGGACAGCATTTTGGCGAGGACGGCCGAGAAGGCTTTCGACACCTTTTTGCGGCCGGTTTTCCAGGCCGGTTCCGGCTTCTCGAAGAATCGCTTCACCAAAATGTCCGAAACGCTGTTCCCCTGGAATGGCTTGATGCCGGTCACCGCTTCGTAAAGGCTCGCGCCAAGGGAATACTGATCCGTCCGCCAATCCAATTTCCCCCCCTCCACCTGTTCCGGCGCCATGTAAGAGGGGGTGCCGACGGCTTTCCGCGACGCCTGGGCGACGCCGGGCGACTCGAGGATCATCGCCAGGCCGAAGTCGGTGAGTTTGGCCCGGCCGTCCTTGCAGACCATGATATTGGCCGGCTTGACGTCCAGGTGGATGACGTGATGGCTGTTGGCGTGCTCCAGGGCGGCAATCACCTGCAGGCCGATGCAGATGACCCGCTTTTCCTCGAGGGATAGCATTTCCGAAAGCGGCGACCCGTCGACGAATTCCATGGCCAGGAAGAAACGGGATTCGAATTCGCCGAAGTCGATGGCGGAGACGATATTCGGGTGGTTCAGGCGCGCCGAGGCGCGGGCTTCGCGCAGGAAGCGTTCGACAAATTCGGGGTCGCCGGCCAGCGCCGGGGACAGGATCTTTAACGCCACCGGCCGGGCCATGGACATCTGCTCGGCCAGGTAGACGCTGGACATGGTGCCGCGCCCCAGCAGGCGGATGACCCGGTAGGACCCGCCTTCCGAACCGGAGACGGTCGGTTCCTGGGAGGTTACGATAATGGGACTGGATTTGGATTTCCGCTCGTAATTCATGTGCGCGAACCTCCCGCCGCTTTCGCCAGGGCGTTAAGGCGATCCGCCATTTTCCGGGTGGCTCCCCGTTCCTTCAGAAGCGCTTCCCGCGCCCGCAGCCCCATTCGCTCCGCTTCGCGGGGGTCGGACAGGAACGACTTCAACGCCGCCGCCAATTCCTCCCCGGACGCAACCAGCTTCAAGCCGTCCACCTTTTTCAGGAGCTCGGCCGGTTCCGCGAAATTCCACAGGTTCGGCCCCACCAGCGTCGGCCGCGCCAGGCCGCAGGGCTCCATGAAATTCTGTCCGCCGTGCGGCAAAAGGGTTCCGCCCACAAAGACGATGTCGCCGGCGGCGTAGATTTTCGCGAGTTCCCCCATGGTGTCGACGAGGATGACGTCCGGGCGTTCCCCTTCCGCCGCCAGTTCCGGTTCCCGCAGTTTGCTTCGCCTGGCCACCCTGCCGAAGCCTTTCGCCATTTCCTCGACCTCGTTCAGGCGTTCGGGGTGGCGCGGGGTCAGGACGGTGACGGTCCGTCCGGGGCGGTTCAGAGAGGCTTCCTTGACCGCCTGCAAAAGCGTTTTTTCCTCGCCCGGGTGGGTGCTGCCGCCGATCACCACGAAGTCGCCCCCTTCGACGAAACGTTTCCCGCCGACTCCGAATAGGCGGCGGTAATATTCCACCAAGTCCAGGTCCAACTCCATGGGAAGGGCGTCGTACTTGATTGAGCCGGTGACTTCGATGCGGGTTTCCGGCACGCCGAGGGCGCGGAGTCGCCCGGCATATTCCTCGGTCTGCGCCAGCCAGGCCTGGACCGACTCGACCATTTCCCGCGCCAGCCAGGGGACGAAACGGAGGCGCTTCATGGAGCGGTCGGTGATGCGGGCGTTGGCGACCACCACCGGCACCCGCCGGCGTTTCGCTTCGGCCAGGAAGTTCGGCCAGATTTCCAGTTCCATCAGGACAATCATGTTGGGGCGAACGGCTTTGAAGGCGCGCTCGATCATCCAGGAGAAGTCCAACGGATAATAGAAGACGGAGCGTTCGCCCCACTTCTTTTCCGCCAGGGCGCGGCCGGTGGCGGTGGTGGTGGAGACCAGGAGGTCCCAGCGGGGGTTTTCGCGGCTGAAGGTGTCGGCGAGGTCGCGGGCGGCCAGCGTTTCCCCGACGGAGACGGCGTGGAGCCAAAGGCAGGGCGGGTCGGAGTAGGGATTCTGGGAGCCGAGGGCGACGGTTTCGGAAGTCTTGAAACGATCGGGAAGGCGGCCGGTTTTCTCGGCGGTTTTGGGACCGTATTTGTTGCTGACATAGCGGTGGTAGAGGTAGTGGGGGCCGATGCTGAGGGCGTAGGCGGCGTCGAGGAGGTTCATGGGGGGCCTTTAGGGAGAAAGAAGGGGCGCAAGATCGAACCTATAGCCTTCCAAGCGCCGACAAAGCCTTTTGTAAGCTTGGAGCTTTAGCACAGGCTCTATCTATCGACCAGAAGTTGTTAATGAATTCGCAAAGTTTTTCGTTGTAGGCCACTCCAATATGCGCTTTACCGGTTGGGAGCATGTCGCGAATTTTTTTTCTGGTGGCCTTACGCCTCAATACATTCAAGAAAAACTGTTTGGGATCGGGGAGCGTTTCCGGAGCATCGGCAAAATTGGAACTGGAGATTCCAAGGAACTTGGCAAAATCATCCTTGTCAGCCATGAGCCACGCCTCAACTTCTCTCACTGCCACTCGGAATATGACTTGTGGCGGTAAAACAGCCGTATTGTCGCCGCCAACGAAAAACCAATCCTTGATAAGCGTGGCCGGGCATTCGGCGTTGTCCAGATCGGTCAGTAAAAGCGTATGCCGATCCGCATCAGCCATCCTCAGAAATGCATCGCACTTCTTTTTTATTTGACCGAACCCGCCTGTCACACTTGGAAAACCGGGATGGAACAACACCATGCGACCGCCGGTTTGATTATGCCTCTCCACCAATTTGATGAGGACGTGCTTGGATGGTTCATCCTCGACATAAGAAAAGACCCGGATTTCATCCATCGTTGATGATTCCAATTGAATCGCTTGTCTTGGGAAGCAAGACATCCGCGGGAGAAAGTCCGGCGGTCATCGCGGCAAGTTCCGCTTCTGAAGGAGGTTCAATTGTCGTGGATTCCCCGGATGTTCCCGGGTTTAGTATCAAGTAGTTTGCATCAATGCTTTTGTCCGAGAGCAGTGCCTCGCTGTGAGTACTGACGATCAACTGCCCGCCGATCCTTTTGGTATACTGTCGTGCATTATGTATTAGACGCGGTATTTGCTCGATAATTTTTCTATGCAAGGAAAGTTCCGGCTCCTCTAGAAGAATCATGCTTCTATTGGAAAGCAGAATCCATATTAACGCGATGAGTCGCAGGGTCCCGTCGGAGAATTGATCCTCCATTTGCCAGCCGGCACCGGGTTGCCAGTGCGAATAGCGCATTTCCAGATGCGGTCTTCCTCCGCTATCCCGCGTGAACTTTAGATCCGCGAAGTGGGGGATAACATTATGCAGGATTTTCTTCATGCGCCCTAGACGGATACCTTGAGCCTTGATTGGCGTCCGGGCAATATCCTCCAGGAATCCCTGACCGAATGGGTCCGATTCAATTATTTTGGGTGAAAGCTGGTTATTGTACTTCAATAGTTGAGGAACCAGGTGCAGGTACAAGATATCTTGAAAGTATTCGGCGATACAACGAAATTCCCGGTTCATATTTACCTGTTCGAGGTAAGTGACCGTCAATTGCTCTTTATCCTCTTCATCGCCCCTGGTTGGGCGGCGTAACAGTAGATCGTCGTCCCTATACACCTCCTCTTTCACCACCAATGGACGCTGCTTTCCATGCCCCTCCGAGTTGACAGCGAGGTTATAGCGCCATTCTGTTCCTGAGGATGGTGGTCGCGCCTCTCTAAAAGTGAATGATAGTTCCACTTGTTGAGATTTCCGCGCCGCCAAGTTGCGGATCTTTGCCAATCCCTGACGCACATTTAGGGCATGCTGAAGTCCGCCGCCCATCGGGTTCACAATATCGCGCATAAACCTGAAAATATCGAGGAAGTTGGATTTCCCTGAGGCATTGGGGCCTATTAGGTATACGGTCTCGCCCACTTCCACCTCGAATCGGGTGAAATTCCTCCAATTTCTGGCTCCAAGTTTAGAAATATGCATGAGACTGACCTTAAAACAACCGGAGAACAGCAGCTCGGCACCGTCGCCTCATGACCATGGTGAACCCTTAGCGCCCGTGGCACTTCTTGTACTTCTTCCCGCTCCCGCACGGACACGGGTCGTTTGGCCGCACTTTCTTCCCTTCGTTACGGATCGGCGCGCGGCCGCCGCCGCCGATGTTCGCGCCAATCTGGTTCGCCTCGTTCGCATGCGCCTCGAAATCCTGCTGCACCGCCTCGTTCACCTGCACCTTCTCCTTGACCTCCATCTCCTCGGCCGGATTCACCCGCATCGCGAGCTGCGCCACCTCGTTCTCGAAATTCTCCCACATCTCGCCGAACATCTCGAAGCCTTCAATCTTATAGCGCACCTTCGGATCCTGCTGGGCAAAGGAACGCAAATGAATCGCGTCCTTCAGGAGATCCATCGCGTACAGGTGGTCCATCCACTTCCGGTCCACCGTCTCCAGGAGGATAAGCTTTTCTATTACGCGCATGGTGTCGGAGCCGATACGTTTTTCCTTCTCCCCGTATGCCTTGTCCAATTCCTCCTCGAGGTAGTCGGTAATTTTCTCGTCGCCCTGCGGCTCCGTGGACAGCGCCTTCATCTTCGCCGCATCGGCCTGGAACAGGAAAATGTTCCGGATATCGTCCGACAAGGCGGCGAAATCCCATTCGTTCGCCGGCTTCTCCAGTTCCTTCGCCACCAGGCGTCCTAGGTAATGGTGGCAGTATTCGAGCATCGACTCCTTGAGGTTCTCGCCCTCTACCCACTGCTGGCGCCGGCCGTAGACCACCGTCCGCTGCTCGTTCATCACCGCGTCGTACTCGAGAAGATTCTTGCGGATTTCGAAATTCCGCTCCTCCACTTTCCGCTGGGCGTTTTCCACGGTTTTCGTCACCATCTTCGATTCGATCGGCACGCCGTCCTTCAGGCCGGCCCATTGCATGAAACGCTTCACCTTGTCCGCCGCGACCCTGCGCATGGTGTCGTCTTCGAGGGAGAGGAAGAAGCGGCTTGAACCGGGGTCGCCCTGGCGGCCGGAACGGCCGCGCAGCTGGTTGTCGATGCGCCGCGCCTCGTGGCGCTCGGTGCCGACAATGTGCAGGCCGCCGAGGCCGGCGACGTTGTCGGTCAGGGCCGGGCCGTGGAGGCCGCATTCGCCCCAGAAGGCGCGCAGCTCCTTTTCCCACTCGTCCGGGCTCTTCGCCTCGAAGGGGACGTCCTTGACTTTACTCTCGTCATAGCGCAGATAATGCTCGACCCAGTCGCGCAAGAGTTCGCGGCGGAAATCCTCCGCCGGCATCGCGACGTCAATCCCCTTCCTGGGGGCGATGCCCCGCTTCTGCCAGTGTTCCAGGAGCTCCGCGTCGCTGAAATTCCCCAGCTTGATGTCGGTGCCGCGGCCGGCCATGTTGGTGGCCACCGTCACCGAACCCATCTTGCCGGCGTCGGCGACGATCAGGGCTTCCCGGGCGTGGTTCTTGGCATTGAGGACCTCGTGCTGAATGCCCCTTCTCTGGAGCATGTCGGAAATCACTTCCGAACGCTCGATCGACACCGTGCCGATGAGGATCGGCTGGCCGCTGGCGTGGACCTCGGCGACGTGCTCGATAATCGCCTTGTATTTCTCGGCGAGGGTTCCGTAGATGAGATCCGGATAATTGATGCGCCGGAGCGGGCGGTTGGTCGGGATCGCTATGACGCCGAGGTGGTAGATTTTGTCGAATTCCTTCGCTTCGGTCATCGCCGTGCCGGTCATGCCGGCGAGGCGATCGTAGAGGCGGAAGAAGTTCTGGTAGGTGATGGTGGCGACGGTCTGGGATTCATCCTTGATGGACAGGCCTTCCTTCGCCTCTACCGCCTGGTGCAGGCCGTCCGACCAGCGCCGGCCCTCCATGACGCGGCCGGTGAATTCGTCGACGATGAAAACTTCGCCGTCCTTCACGATGTAGTGATGGTCGTTCTTGTAAAGGGCGTTGGCGCGGAGGGCATTGTCGATGTAATGCGGCATGTCGAGGTTTTCGCCGGAATAGATGTCCTGCATGCCGAGGAGCCGCAAAGCCTGGTGCATGCCGCGTTCGGTCAATTTGGCGGTGTGATCGCGTTCGGAGAAGACGTAGTCCCAGTCCTCCTCGGCCCGCATGCGGGCGTCCTCGCGCTGGAGGCCTTCTTCCTTCATGAGGGAGAGGATGCGGTCCTCGACGGCATTTTGCCCGCCGCCTTTCAGTTTTTTGGCGACCCGGTCGGCGAGATAATATTTGTCGGCGGTCTGGTGGGTCGAACCGGAGATGATAAGGGGGGTCCTGGCCTCGTCGATGAGGACCGAGTCGACTTCGTCGACAATCGCGAAATTGCGGTCGGCCTGCACCTGATCCTCGTGGCGGACTTTCAGGTTGTCCCTGAGGTAGTCGAAGCCGAATTCCGAATTGGTGCCGTAGACGACGTCGCCGCGGTAAATGGGGTAACGCTCCTCCGAGTCCATGCCGGACTGAATCGCCCCGACCCGCATGTCGAGGAACTCGAAGAGGGGGCGGTTATAGTCGGCGTCGCGCTGGGCGAGGTAGTCGTTCACCGTCACGACATGCACGCCCCGCGACACCGGGACGATGATTTCCGGCGTCTGGAAAGCGACGTCATCGGGTCCGGCCGGCCAGAGGTGGTCCATTTGCAGGTAAATTTCCTTCCCCTCCGCGTCGTGGTAGCGGCCGTAGGGTTTGAAGACCCATTTGCCGACGTCCTCGCCCTGGAGTTCGCGGGCCAGGGCGGTCCACTCGGCGGTGGGCCGCAGGGCGTTCAGGTAGCTCGGCAGGGTGGCGACCAGGGTTTTCCCTTCGCCGGTGACCATTTCGGCGATTTTCCCCTCGTGGAGGACGATGCCGCCGAGGACCTGGACGTCGAAGTGGGCGAAGAGGGGGATCTTGCCTTCGACCGGTTTATAGACGAAACGGCCGTTTTCCAGGGCGATTTCATCGTATTTGGCGTCGATCATGCGGCCGCCGCCGAGGGTGCGGTGGCTGGCTTCGCGGGCGGCGGCGAAGGCTTCGGGGAGGATGTCCGCTTCCGTTTCGCCCTGGATCAGGCGGCGGCGGAACTCGGCGGTTTTGAGCCGGATTTCCGAGTCGGAAAGGGGGCGCATTTGTTCCCAGGCTTTTTTCACTTCGATGACGCGCGGCCAGACGCGTTTAAGTTCGCGGTCGTTCGCCGAGCCGAAAAACACGGCAAAAACCTTGCTCATTCCCTCCAATACCGAATCGCTGATAGACATTTAGCTTCCTCAATGCGACGGCGGAAAAATGCCGGAAAGCTTCCCCTCCGCCTTGCCTTACAAAAAAATGCGCCTTCCCGGACTGGAATGGGCGCATTTGGAATTATATGGTTTAAGGATATATGCGTCAACTATTCCCGATTTTGACCCCTACCCGCCTATGCCTTCAGATGATACCCTGGGCCAGCATGGCGGTGGCGACCTTGACAAAGCCGGCGATATTGGCACCCATCACGTAGTTGCCGGGCTGTCCGTAGCGGGCCGCGGTTTCCCGGCAGTTTTTGTGAATCGCCTTCATGATGCCCAGCAGCTTCTCGTCGACTTCCTCGCGCGACCAGAACAGGCGAATCGAGTTTTGGCTCATTTCCAGGCCGGAGGTGGCGACGCCGCCGGCGTTGGCCGCCTTGCCGGGGCCGTATAGAATCTTTTCCTTGACGAGATAATCCACGCCCTCGTTGACAATCGGCATGTTGGCCCCTTCGGACACCAGCTTGCAGCCGTTCTTCACCAGCGTCCTGGCTTCCTCGGCCGACATTTCGTTCTGGGTCGCGCAGGGGAAGGCGCAGTCGCACTTCACGCCCCATGGCCTATGGCCAGCCAGGTATTTCGCCGACTTGAATTTGTCCGCGTACTCCCGGATGCGGCCGTACCTGACGTTCTTCAGATCGAGGACGAAGGCCAATTTTTCCGCGTTGATCCCTTCTTCGTCGACGATGGTGCCGTCGGAGTCGGAGAGGCTGATGGGTTTGGCGCCGAACTGGATGAGCTTCTCGACCGTGTACTGCGCGACGTTGCCGGAGCCTGACACCAGGCAGGTCTTCCCCTTCAGGCCGTCGCCCCGGGTCGCCAGCATTTCGGCGGCGAAGTAGACATTGCCGTAGCCGGTCGATTCGGGACGGATGAAGGAGCCGCCCCAGGTGATGCCCTTACCGGTGAAGAAGCCGCCGAATTCGTTGGAGATGCGGCGGTACTGGCCGAACATGTAGCCGATTTCCCGCGAGCTGACGCCGATGTCTCCGGCGGGGATGTCGGTGTTGACGCCGACGTGGCGGTACAGCTCGTTCATGAACGACTGGCAGAAGCGCATCACCTCGGCGTCGGATCTGCCTTTCGGGTCGAAGTCGGAGCCGCCTTTGGCTCCGCCCAGGGGCAGGGTGGTGAGGCTGTTTTTGAAGGTCTGCTCGAAGGCGAGAAACTTGAGGATGCTCAGGTTGACGGTGGGATGGAAGCGGATGCCGCCCTTGTAGGGGCCGATGGCGGAGTTGTACTGGATGCGGTAGCCGCGGTTGACGTGGACCTCGCCCTGGTCGTCGGTCCAGGGAACGCGAAAAATAATCGTGCGTTCGGGTTCGACGATGCGCTTAAGCAGCCCGGAGTTGGCGAATGCCTTTTCCTCTTTGAGGACCGGCGCCAGACTGCCCAGGACTTCTTCCGCCGCCTGGATGAATTCGGATTCGTGGGGATCGCGCAGTTTGATTTCTTCAAGAACTTTCTTCGTGATAAGCATAGGCATTACTCCTTGTGACAAAAACAAAACACCTGTCCTACCGGGACGATGCAGGGTGAACATGGCTGTCGAGGAAGCGCGGAAGCATTATCCATCTGGACTTTTGCAAAATGGCGATTTAACCGCCAATCGCCACTTTGCAAAAATCATTTTTGCCTGAATTTCAGGGGTTTTTAATTTTACAAAATCGCCATTCGGCGGTTTGAATGGTGATTTTGCAAAAGTCCAGATCCAT
>JAVBQR010000092.1:0-5698 GCA_031548865.1 Planctomycetota bacterium | reverse complement strand
ACGCCCAGGTAGGAGCTGGTGATTTGCTTGTGGGAGATGAGGCTCTGCATGATGCTTTTGGCCATGTTCGAGGGAATGGCGAAGCCGACCCCGACCGAACCGGAGTTGCCGTTGTTATTGGAATAGATGAAGGTGTTGATGCCGATGACTTCCCCCTTCAGGTTGACGAGGGGGCCTCCCGAATTGCCGGGATTGATGGCGGCGTCGGTTTGGATGAAGTCCTCCATTTCCAGGACGTTCATGCCGGAGCGGCCGCGGGCGGAGATGATGCCGGAGGTGACGGTGAAGTCGAGGCCGAAGGGATTCCCCACCGCCAGCACCCATTCCCCGACGTCGATGATGTCGGAGTCGCCGAGGGCGGCGACGGTGAGGTTGTCGGCGTTTATTTTGATGACCGCCACGTCCGAGCCGGGATCGGCTCCGATGAGTTCGGCCGGAAGCTCGCGGCCGTCCAGGAGGATGACCCGGATGGCGTCGGCGTCGCCGACGACGTGGTTGTTGGTGAGAATGTAACCCTTGTGATCGACGATGACGCCGGAGCCTTGCCCGACCTGGGTTTGGTGGGTGGGGCCGCGCGGGGCCTTGGGGACGCCGGGGAAGCCGGGGAAGCCGGGACCGAAGAGGTCGGAGAAGAATTCCATGGGGTCGTTGAAGCCGCGGATGGTGACGCGGCGTTCGACCTTGATGTTGACGACGGCGGGGCGGATGATTTTGGCGACCCCGGAAAACGCCTTGGAAAAGGTGCGGACTTGCTGGAGGGCGGCTTCCTCCTCGCGGCTGAGGCGTTCCCCCCCCGCGCGGGCGAAATGGGACAGGGTCAGGGCAAAGGCGAGTAGCATAAGGAACGGTACAATTTTCTTCATATTAATCTCCGGTTTCCATTTGGCAAAGTAATTCCCCATTTTCCTCAAGACCGGCATTAAATGCAATACCGGACGCCCGCCGCCGATCCGGTCGGCGCCGCCGGACGGGCGGGACGTTTCCCTTGCCAATTCGCGGCGTTGGCTTTATATTAGGCGCTTTACAACCGGCGGCGGTACCAAGGATGGGCTGCCGCAGACCTTTTTTAATATGTGGAGTTTTCTAGATAACAGGCTATTTAGGAGAATGCCTATGAAACTTATCCTGCTTGGCCCGCCCGGCGCGGGAAAAGGCACGCAAGCCAAGTTTATTTGCGAAAAATTCGAGATACCGCAAATTTCCACCGGCGACATGTTGCGGGCGGCGGTGAAGGCAGGTACCGATCTCGGCAAGGCGGCCAAGGCGGTGATGGACGCGGGGCAATTGGTGTCGGACGATCTCATTCTCGGTTTGGTCAAGGAGCGTATCGCCCAGCCCGACTGCGCAAATGGTTTCCTCTTCGACGGCTTCCCCCGCACCCTGGCGCAGGCCGAAGCGGTAAACGCCGCCGGAGTGCGGCTGGACGCGATTGTCGAAATCAAGGTCCCGGACCATTCAATCGTCGACCGGATGTCGGGGCGGCGCATTCACATGGCCTCGGGCCGCACCTATCACGTCAAGCACAACCCGCCGAAGATCACCGGCAAGGACGACGTCACTGGCGAACCCCTGATCCAGCGCGACGACGACCAGGAGGAAATCGTCCTCCGGCGTCTCACCGAATACCACAAGATGACCGACGTTTTGTCCGGCTATTACCGCAAGATGGCCGAGAAGGGTGCGGACGCGCCGGTATTTATCGAGGTCGACGGGACCCAGAAGATAGACAAGGTGGCGGAGGATATTTTGGGCAGGCTGGCAAAACTGGCTTGAAGCCGGAATACGCTCATTTGGTATTACAGTCGCGAAACGAAATGGTGAAAATGCTTTTTAACACAGAGGACACTGAGGGCACAGAGAACCGCAACAACCAAATATGGTTTTGTGGTTCTCTGTGTCCTCTGTGTACTTTGTGCCCTCTGTGTTAACAAATTTTTGCTATTTCGCAACGCCGTCGGCATAGATACGCTCCGCAGCCGCCCCAGCCGCCACGAGCTCCTCCCCGGTCGGCTCAAGCGCCGGCCGGCGCTTATGCAGCCACGCCTGCAGGATGGTGAACGCCGCCACAAACGCCCCCGCCGCGAGGTACGGGGAGTTGATTCCGAAGCGGTCCGCCATGGCGCCCCCCAGCAGCAGGCCGATGACATTCGCCACCGACATCATCCCTTCGCTAGCCGCGATATTCACCCCGGCCCGCTCCGGATGCACCAGGCAGTGGAAGCCGGTATAAAAGTAGTACGACCCCGAGTAAATCCCGAACAGTATCGCCCCGGCGAAAAAGGCCGCCAACATCCAACCCTCCGAGAGCCACCCCAGAAAAGCGACCAGAAAACAGAGCATGCCCGCCGCCCCGAAAGCGCCTTCCAACCCCAACACCCCGGGTTTGTACATCCAGCGGGCGATCCGCGTCAACAACAGGGCCGACAGCGCCTGGCAGATTCCCATGCAGAAAATCACCCCGCCCTGAATGTCTTCCGACACGCCGAGGCGCACCGCGCCGGCGGGAAAGAGGCTACGGACCAGGGAGAAGGCGAAAGTGCCGCACAAGGCCGACACCCAGGCGAGGCGGGCGAAATCGGGGTTATGGTTTCGGGCCGGGACGGAATTATGCACCGCGTGCGAACCCTGGTGGTAGACATGGCGAATGCCCGCCGCCACCACCAGGCAAGTCAGGACGGTGAAGACAAAACAGAGCTGCCAGCCCGCGAGTCCCGCCAGCGTCTCCCGGAAGAGGAAGCCGCTCCAGAACGGCCCCACCGCCATGCCGACGCTCCAGGAAAAGGTGTAGATGCCCACGCTCTGCTGGAGGCTCGCGCTGTCACCGGAGTCGACGGTTTTGAAAAACACCTGATAAGGTACATAATACATGGTATGGGTCAGCCCCGCCGCGAAGAGGAGAGGGAGAAGCACGGTCATGTCCGTGGCGAAAAGGATAATCGTGACATGAACCGCCGCCTGCGCGAGACAGGCGGCGATGCACAGGTAGGCGGCATTGCGTTGGGTGACGAATTTTCCCATCAAGAGGGTCATGAGGGCGGCGCCGAGCCCCCAGGCGACCCCCGTGCCGGCGCTAAGGGAATAGGAGGCGCCCAATTGGGCGGCGCGGATTGGGGTGACGAACAAGAGGGTACTGGCGACCATGTCGATCATGGCGGCCAGGGTGAACAGAATGAAACGCGTTGTCCCGTTGATGGTTGCGGTTTTCATGTTTGGGGTTCCGGGGCTGAAATTCGTGGCTTTGTTACTTCTATTACCCGAATCGACAGTTTACAACATCCAACCGCCGACAGCAATGAGGCATTGCAAAGCTCCTCAATATTGGATTGACGAAAATGGTGTTGTGATTTATCATCAATCATTATCTCACGTAATCTTAATCTGACACCAGTCCTATACCGAACGTTTATTGGAATTGTGAAAATGCGTATCGTCCCGACAGACGAGGAAGCGAGGGAGGAAATCACTTTTTCAGCCGGTGGTTAGGCAGAAAAAGTTATTTCCGAGCGAGCTGACGAAGTCTGACGGGACGAGACACATTTTCACAATTTCAATAGGCGTTCGGTATAACAACGCTATTTTTGCGGGAACCATTTCCACAAAAGTAGCATGAATATTTGGTGGTTAAATCGTCACTTTGCAAAACTTCAGTTATTGATCGTGCCGCAGGGCACACGCTGCTTTTGACCACGAACACCGCGAGCGGTATATTCACGCCAGATTTGCGGAGCGGTTCCCGCAAATCTGGCGTTGTAGAATTAACTCCCCATTTGTATTTCATGTCACGCATCGCTCAAGCATTATTCGCGCTTTATTTGTAGAAGTCCATTTCAACCGGAATAAACAGGAGGAGCGGTCATGAAGAAAATCTGTTTGGCATTGGCCTTGGCTTTCATGGTATCGGCTGTAGTGGCCTACGGCGGAGAAAAGGTGACTTTGGGCGTTTCGTTCCCGACGCTCCGCGAGGCGTCGTGGCAGTTCGGCTTCAACGTGATTAGGGAATACGCTAAGGCGAAAGGGATTCCCATGTTGGCCCAAGCCGCCGATGCGGACCAGGCTCAGCAAACCCGGCAGGTGGAAGACCTCCTCACGAAAGGCATCAACGCCCTGATCATCGGCCCCTGCGACGGCGCCGCCGCCGCGGTGTTGGCGAACGAATGCAAGCAGGAAGGGGTGCCGGTCATCTGCTACGACCGCATTATCACCAATACCCCTAACGTCGACTACTACGTGGCGATCAACCCCCGCCGGCTGGGTGAAATCCAGGGCCAGTACATCGTCGACCACGCGAAACCGGGGGCGATCATGCTCTTCGGCGGTTCTCCCGACGACTCCAATTCCATCCACTACTTCGAAGGAGCTGTCTCGAAGCTCCAGCCGAAAATCGACGACGGCACCTTCAAGGTCATCGGCGGCTCCTCTTTCGCCCAGTGCGTGACCGAGAACTGGCTCCCGGAAAAGGCCCAGGCCCGCGCCGAAAATATCCTCGCCAGCAACCCCAACGCCAAGGTCACCGCCATCCTTTCCCCGAACGACGGCTTGGCCGGCGGCATCATCCAGGCTCTGAAAGCCAATGGCGTGACCGATTACGTTATCACCGGCCAGGACGCGGAAGTCGCCGCCATCCAGCGCTTGAAGACCGGCGAACAGTCGATGAGCATGTTCGTGTCCTCCAAGTCGACCTTGCACACCCTGGTGGATGTGGCTCTGAAGGCCGCGAAAGGGGAAAAGGTCGAAACAAACGGTTTCCTCAATAACGGCGTCAAGGACGTCCCGGCTTACCTCACCGACCCCATCATCATGACCAAGGACAACTGGAAGACTCTCCTGGTGGAGAACGACCTCTACGATCCGGCCATTCACGGCGAATGAGGTTATGGAAGGGCGCTGTTATGTATAACGGGGACATGATGTTTAATTATCCGGCGGTTTGGATAATTAAATTTCGCGTCCCCGGTATTCGGCCAGCGGAGGATACGCTTCAGTACGGCTATAAGCACGTTCCATTGTCGTAAACCGCATTACACCTGTCATTCCGAGCGGTAGCGAGGAACCCGTGGGTCGCGTTACTCTGGGGAATGCACTCTTGCATTCGGCTCGTTGGCGTTTCCCCAAACGCTCTGAATTCGGCTTGTTTGCCATGGTGCCAACGAGCCAAATGGGGACGGTTCCTTACTCGGCGCCGCGCGACCCCCGGATTCCTCACTACCGTTCGGAATGACAAGTGTATACTGGAACCACTTTGGTTTTCGGGAAACTTCCTGTCTCCGTATCTAGTGACGCCCACCCCTCCCCACCCGTCGGCGGTAACAGCCAGGCAAGGACAGGGCAACACCGGACCCTGTAACACCGGACTCCCCCCCACCCGTCATTCCGGCGCCGCAAGCGTTCAACCGGGAGGAAGCATAACTCGCCGGAATCCAGGCCGATAGACGATCGCTACCGTGGCGTTTGCTCCTTAAATGCAAAAATTTTTCCAAATTTTTATATTGCCACGCGTGAACACGGCTATAACCCATCATCAGAAGTTGTGCTCTGCGCAGAGCAAGTTGTTGCGGTACCCGAATGGAAATCCCGGTCATGCGGGGTCCAGAGGGAATTTCTTAAGGCGTGCCAGTGCGATTTAACGGGTCGCGGAGGAGAAGAAGGCGGGTAGTTAGGCCATCCTAGAGCACGCCGGGGTTTGACTGACCACCTTACC
>JAVBQR010000128.1:0-10640 GCA_031548865.1 Planctomycetota bacterium | reverse complement strand
GGTGGGGGGATGGAATGTGGGTAACGGGAGTAGACGGCAATAAATGTTAATTTGGTCCCAACGTTTGATAACCCGGCCATATAAGCTCAGTCAGATGCAAATCATTGGTCAGTAAAGTCGCGGTCAAGAAAATTGAGGTGGCGGCAATTATGGCATCAGGGAGTTTTAGACGTTTAGCCCTCCGGATCGCAATGGCGGTTGCTTCAATGCCGTCACCAAGCGGGACAACGAACACATCGGACAAGAATCTCTGAATCCGCTCTTCTTCGCTTGGCGATATGCCGGGGTACGCTAAAAGTTCCATTCTTGTGATTACGCTTACGAAGCGGATTGTCAAATCTTGATGGTCGATGAATTCGACCCATTCCTGCCGTCCCTGCAAATAATAAACAATAGAGTTGGTATCGAAGAGAAATTTACCATTCATCACGCATCTCGCGTTGTAATTCCACGCCATCGCGGGAAAATATCGGGCTGTCTTTCAGACTGCCGGCCAAGCCGGCAAACGGTTTTCGTTTTTGGGGTGTTTCCGGGTAAGGGATTATGGTGACCTGTATTTCCGCCAAACCGGCGGGAACGCCTTCCGGAAGGGGTAAATCCAAGCGAAGGCGATGATCCGCCGAAATCTCGATAGTTTTTTGAATGGTGGTCATAACTATTTGCTTTCCCATTTCGTTTTGTGTTATTTTCACTTCGCCCTGAGCGGCTGCAACAAGCAAATCGCCGCCTTGCCGAGCCTCCTGATGAAGAACGCGTTGATCGCCCCCTCGCCAAGCTTCGGGGTAACGACACCCGCCACTCTCGCGCCCAGTGAATTCAAGGTGCTTTCACCCAAAAAGCCGCTCAGTTCCTCGCCGGCCCAGCCGCCCGCGATCTCCATGCCGTCCGACGCCACTCCGGCGATGAAGGCGGCGGTAATCGTCCGGTTAAGGAGTAACAGACTGCCGGATTTGCTGGTCCGTACGTTGTATAGGACGCAGAGATCCTTCAGCATCTTCAGGGAAATCCCCAGGACCAGCGCCGCGTCCAAAAGGGGGAGGGGCGAAGCAATGACGCAGCCGGCGGCCTTGAGGGACCAGGCGTTCACCCGGGCCATGGCGGCGGCGTCCAGGTGGGTTTGGAAGCTGGCGCGGTAGTCCTCGAGCCAGGAGCGGCTGTCGAGCGCCCGGCCGATCAGGCGTTCCCGCCCGGCCGCCAGTTTTTCGATTGCCGGGTTTGCCAGACCGGCGGCGCGTAAAGCGGCGGCGGAACCCATCGGATAATGCTGCAGATAATTTTCCAAATGCTTGCGGGCGCGCTGCAGATGTTCGATGCCGTCCTGGCGGCTTTCCGCCCGCAGCCGCAATTCTTCGAGGCTTTGCAGATCGACCTGGTGAATCGCCCGCAGCCTGAACCAGGCCTGCGCCAGCCTCACCCCCACAAAAACCACGGCGAGGCCGCACAAAGCCAGCGGAACCAGCAGGAGGTAGCGCGCCCAAACCGGCAGGCTCGCCGCCAAGGCGAAAGCGCTGATCGCCTGGCTAATCAGCACCATCCCCAGACAACCGGACAATAAAACCAGCACCAGCATCCGCCAGCGGAGCCATAGCGGAGTGTCCCCGGTTTTGACTTCGGGGCGGATTTCCGTATGCTGCCGAGCGCCGACCACCGCCTCGGCTTCGGCCTCGGAAAGATAATCCGGCTTGGCGTCCGGGACGTTTGGCACGCATTCGTTTTCCCGGTGGGTGGCGGCGGCATTATTCGTAAGAGCGGATTTTTTTACGGAAGCGCTGGTATTGTCGATAACTATGCTTTTCCGTGCCACCGGTTCCGGAGCCGGACCGGGGGAAGCGGTGGCGGAGGCCGAAGCGGGTGCGGTTTGCCCCGGGGCGGATTTGATTTTCAGGATATTATTGGCCGGCGGGCCGGAGCGAACCCGTTCATCCTGGATGGTTTTCCTGGCCGCAACAGTTTTTCCCATTTCTGGACTCCCTGGTAAATCGTCGATATAATCAGGAACCACATCCGGTTCATTGGGACTCAAATCGCTGCGTGCGGACATTCTGCTCTTCTCCTCTACCCTTGTGCATCACTATTGACTGTCCAACTTTTTGGACTTTTCGGAAAAATTCGAGCGGCGGATTGCCCGGTTTCCTCGAAACGTCAACAACTTTCCCAGTATACCCCAACCGGCTTACGGGATAAAGGAAAATGCCGGAAGCGGAGGCCGGTTCAGTGGGTTTTGTATTGCAAAAAAAGCCCGCTTACCGCAAAATCGTCATATGGTTCCGGCTAGGCGTTTTTGCTCGGAACCTTTGGTATTTGCACTTTCCCAAGGAAAACGAAAAAATGTCTAAGGTTACCCCCAAGGCAAACGTTGCCGATCGTTTGCCGAAACACTACCTCCCCGGCGATGTCGAACCCAAACTCCTCCAGGCCTGGCTGGAGGCCAAGGCTTTTCATTCCGAACCGGACAAGGCCAAACAGCCCTACTCCATCGTCATACCCCCGCCGAACGTAACCGGCATCCTCCACATGGGCCATGCCCTGAACAATACGCTGCAGGACATCCTCATTCGCCACGCGCGCATGAAAGGCTTGGAAACGCTGTGGATGCCAGGCACGGATCACGCCGGCATCGCCACCCAGAACGTGGTCGAACGCGCCCTGGCCGACGAAGGCAAACACCGCGACCAATTGGGCCGCGAGAAATTCATCGAGCGGGTTTGGGAATGGAGGGAAAAGTACGGCTCGACCATCGTCAATCAGCTCAAGAAGCTCGGTTGCTCCTGCGACTGGGACCGGGAACGCTTCACCATGGATCAAGGCCTCTCGCGGGCGGTCCGCGAGGTGTTTGTCCGGCTTTATCAGGAAGGGCTGATTTACCGGGGCCGGCGGCTCATCAACTGGTGCGTCCGCTGCCATACCGCCCTGGCCGACGACGAGATCGAACACGAGGAAAAGGACGGCAAACTCTGGTATGTCCGCTATCCCCTCAAAGGGCGGCGGGGACATTTGCTGGTGGCGACGACCCGCCCCGAGACCATGCTCGGCGACACCGCCCTGGCGGTGCATCCGGAGGACAAACGTTACAAGGATTTAATCGGCATGACGGCGATTCTGCCGATCCTGAACCGGGAAATCCCCATTATCGCCGACGAAATGGTCGACCCGAAATTCGGCACCGGCGTGGTGAAAATCACCCCCGCGCACGATCCGAACGACTTCGAATGCGGTCTCAGGCACGACTTGCCGCAGGTCACGGTCATCGGCACCGACGGCATGATGACGGAAGAGGCCGGCAAGTTCGCCGGCCTGGACCGTTTCCGCGCCCGCGACAAAGTGGTCGAGGAGCTTCAGGAAACGGGCGCCCTGGAGAAAGTCGAGGAGCACCGCCACGCCGTCGGCCAATGCTACCGCTGCGATTCGGTGGTCGAGCCTTATCTGTCCGAACAATGGTTTGTCCGCATGCGGCCGCTGGCGGACAAGGCGATCCAGGCTTCGAAGGAGGGGAAGATCAAGTTCAATCCCGCCCGCTGGGAAAGGGTTTACCTCTCCTGGCTGGAAAATGTCCGGGACTGGTGCATTTCCCGGCAGATCTGGTGGGGGCACCGCATCCCGGTCTGGTATTGCGACGACTGCAAGGAAATGACCGTCGCCCTCGCCGATCCCGATCAGTGCGGCAAATGCGGCGGCAAGAACATCCACCAGGACCCCGACGTCCTCGACACCTGGTTTTCCTCCGCCTTGTGGCCCTTCTCGACCATGGGCTGGCCGGAGACAACGCCGGAGCTGGATGTTTACTACCCCACCTCGGGCCTGGTCACCGCCCGCGACATCATCTACTTCTGGGTGGCGCGGATGGTGATGATGGGGCTCCAATTCATGGAGGACATTCCTTTCCGGCAGGTCTATATCAACGGCACGATTCTCGATGAAAACGGCGCCCGCATGTCGAAGTCGCGGGAAAACGGCATCGACCCCATCGTCATGATTCAAGGCGGCAAACAGCGCCGCTTCGGCCGCGAATTCACCTATGAAGGCTACGGCGCCGATGCGGTGCGTTACACCCTTTGCACCCTCACCACGGACGGCCAGGACATCAAGCTTGCCCCGACCCGCTTCGAAATGGGGCGTAATTTCATCAATAAAATGTGGAATGCCAGCCGCTTCGTCCTCATCCGCCTCTCCGAAGTGGAAGGGGGGGAGGAGCCGATTGACGAAAGCACCTTGGCCATACCGGACCGCTGGATCCTGTCCCGTTTGGCGGCGGTCCTGGACGACGCCGGCCGGCAACTGGATTCGTACCGTTTCCACGACTACGCGAAAACCCTTTACGAATTCGCGTGGGGCGATTTCTGCGACTGGTATGTCGAATTGGCCAAGCCGGTCCTGAACGCCGGCGGCACGGAAGCGAAGACGACGGCCCGGGTTCTCGCCCTGGTCCTGGACAATATTCTCCGCCTGCTGCACCCGGTGGCGCCGTTCTTCACCGAGGAGGTATGGGGCTTGGTCGGGGAAGTGGTGCCCAAACGCGGTCTGGGCGTCCCCGAGACCCCGAGCCAGATGCTTATCCGGGCCGCCTGGCCGGACGCGAAGGCGATGGCGGCGCGGCGCGACGATACGGTTGAACGCGACATGGCCCGGGCGATGGACGTCATCCGGGCGATCCGCAACATCCGCGCCAAGTTCAATCTGCCGCCGAAGACGAATCTGTCGGTGACGGTGAGCGCCGCCGAGCCGGATTATGCGGAGTCCCTGAAGCCGCTCCTTGCCCTCATCAAGAGCCAGGCGGGGCTGGAAGGTTTGGATTTGGGGGTGGGTCTCGCCAAGCCGCATCAGGCGGCTTCGGAGGTTCTGCCCGGGGCGCAGGTTTATGCGCCGCTGGCGAGCTTGATGAATGTCGAGGTGGAAAAGAAACGCATCGAAAAGGAGCTGGCGATCAAAACGGCCGGCCTCGACAACCTCAACCTGAAATTGCACAACCAGGATTTCCTCAGCCGGGCGCCGGAGAAGGTGGTGGAGCAGGAAAAGGCCAGGCGCCTCGAGCTGGCGCGGCAGATTAAGGAACTCGAGGAATTGAAAAGCAGTTTGACCGAATAAATTAATGATCGGCCCAGGGAACCGGGGTGGGGCGGATGCGCCGGCGGAAAGGAGGCGGGTCGTCATGGCGCGGTCAATACCGAAAGTTTGCGGTGAGCGGCCGATTAAAGCGGGTCGAGGGGTTTTGCCGGAGGACTTCCGGCCGAGGTGGGAACACAGGGTCGGGGAAGTGGTGTAATGTTTAGGTGTGGTTCGCGCGGATTGGGCGGGAACCGGGAGTGGGGGGTTTTCAAGCAATTATTCCGCGCCGTAGGCGCGAGGTCCATTTGCCCTTAGGAGATCTATCACATGCAAAAATTGTTCCTTCTGCTAGCCTGCCTGGTTTTCTCCTGCGCCGTCGCGGCGACTGCCGCGGAGTCGGAAATCCTCGTCGGCACCAACGCCGAATTCATGCCTTTTGAATTCACCGACGAAGCCAACAACATCATCGGCTACGACGTGGATATCATCACCGCCGTGGCGAAAACCCAGGGGCTCAAGGTCAAGATGCACAACCAGTCCTTCGACACCCTGATTGAAGGCCTGGACACCGGGAAAATCGACGCCGCCATTTCCGGCATGACCATCACCGAAGCCCGCAAGCAAAAGGTCGATTTTTCCGTTCCCTACTATAACGCCGCCCAAGTCATCGTCATTCGTGACAACACTTCCGGCTTTACCAAAATCGAGGACATTGTCGGCAAGAAAATCGGCGTCCAGCTCGGCACCACCGGCGCCTTGATGGCGGAAGAGGCCATGGGCGAGAACAACCCGGACCTCAAGCAGCTGCGCAAGTACAACATGGTCTTCTCGGAATTGAAGTTGGGCCGCATCGACGCGGTGGTCGTCGACAAACCTGTCGCCGAAGCGTACCTGAAGCAGGTCGACGGCCTGAAGATTTCCAGCCCGCCGATGTCCGAGGAACAGTACGGCATCGTGGTCAGGAAAGGCAACAAAGAGCTCCTCGACAAAATGAACGCCGGCCTGGAAGCCATTCGTGCCAACGGCGAATACGACAATATCACCAGGAAATGGTTCGAATAACTGACACATACTATAGAGTGGACTCGTCGCAAGGGTCGGGCGGCGGTTTGTTCGATGCTTACCACGTGTCCACACTATGGCACAATTGGCGCTGTCTTGATCACGAAAGGCGGAGCATGATCAATTGGGGGCTGATTCAGCACGAACTCGGCAATTTGTCGATTGGCGCGTTGTATACGGTCGGGATATCGTTTTGCGCGGTGATTTTAGGGATTGTCCTGGGTCTCGCCAATGCGATTCTCCGCCTCAGTCCCCGCTGGTGCCTCTATTATCCGTCGACGATATACCTGGAAGCCTTCCGCAACACCCCGATGCTGGTGCAGATTCTCCTCTTGTACTACGGGGTTTTCCCTTTGTTGGGGCTAAGCCAGGTCGACGCGATTATCGTCGGCATCATCGCCCTCGGCTTGAACTCCGCCGCCTACCTCGGGGAAATTTTCCGGGGGGGGATTTTATCGATTGACAAGGGACAGCGCGAAGCCGCGCTGTCCCTTGGCATGAGCGAGTACCAGTCGATGCGTTATGTGGTGTTGCCGCAGGCGCTCACAAACGCCTTGCCGGCCTTGGGTAACGAGTTTGTGACCCTGATCAAGGATTCCTCGCTGTTATCGGTCATTTCCGTTGCGGAGCTGACTTACCGGGCGCAACTGGTGGGCGGCCGGAAGTTTGAATATTTTACCATGTACATCGGCATCGGCCTGATGTATTTCGTCATCTGCTTCTCGCTGTCGCGTTATCTGTCGCAGCTCGAGAAGAGGATGCGGATAGGCTACAAATGACTGACTCCCCCACTCCCTCCCCCACTTCGCAGAGTTCCCGGCAGGCCTTGCCGGCCGGCAAGGTCAAAATCAGCATCGAGAACCTGCACAAGTACTTCGGCAGCCTGGAAGTCCTGAAGGGCGTTTCGGTGAGCGTCAACCAGGGCGAGATGGTGTGCCTGATCGGCTCCTCGGGTTCGGGCAAGACGACGCTCTTACGTTGCCTGAATTTGCTGGAGAGGCCCACTTCCGGGAAAATCTGGATTGACAACCTGGAAATCACTTCGCCGCAGATCACCATGCGGGACGTCCGGCGGGAAACGGGGATGGTATTTCAGCACTTCAACCTCTTTCCCCATATGACGGTTTTACGGAACCTGATGCTGGCGCCGATCCGGGTGCGGGGCATCGCCCCCGAAGAGGCGGAAGCGACGGCGACCAGCCTGCTCGCGAAAGTGGGGCTACTCGACAAGGCTACCGCCTACCCCCGGCAGTTGTCCGGCGGCCAGCAGCAGCGGGTGGCGATTGCCCGGGCGATGGCGATGCGGCCGGAGGTTCTCCTGTTCGACGAAGCCACTTCCGCCCTGGACCCCGAGATGACCGGCGAAGTGTTGAAGGTCATGCGGCAGTTGTCGGAAGAGGGGATGACGATGATGGTGGTGACCCACGCGATGGGGTTCGCGAAGGAGGCGGCGCACCGGGTGATGTTCCTCAGCGAAGGGCAGGTGGTGGAGTACGACAAGCCGGAGGTGATATTCAACAACCCCCGGAACCCGAAGACCAAACAGTTTTTACAGAATGTACTGTCGTTGTGATTGACGAGGCAGTTCACGAATTCAATGAATAACCCATCCGCCGGGCGATTTTTCGCCCGGTTTTATTTTTCCCGAAAGGAAGCGCCATAAAACCGCAATTATCCCGTGAGCAGAATACTTTTTTTGTCCATGTTGCGGGGTAAGGCCAAAATGCACCCTAAATTTCCCTACGCCCTCCTCGGTTTTATCCTCGCCCTCGCGGCGCTTCTCCCCACGACAGCCCGGGGAGAAAACGGCGAATTCTACGTAAATACCTACCGCTCCATCGGCACCATCTCCCCCATCGGAGTGCGGGAAACAGCCATGGGCGGCACCGGCGTCGGGTTGGCCGACGGCGTGGCGTCCCTGGGGCAAAATCCCGCCGCCCTCGGCGCCTTCAAAGGTTCCGCCATCGACGCCGCCCTCGGCTTCGACTGGCTCGTCGACGACAAGGACAACACCACGCAAATCACCTTCAAACTCGGCGGCGCCATGAACATCGACCGCTGGTCCAATTGCACCTCCAATAACCAAGCCATCGGCGGCCTAATCTACACCGAAGGTTTCTCCGGCGCCGGCCACACCGACATGAAACGCAGTCAATGGGGCGTCCTCGGCGGCTACGGCATACACCTCCTCGACAATCTCCTGGTCGGCGTCTCCGTGGCCTTCTTCGACGGCAAATGGTCAGCCACCGCCTGGGAAGCGCCGCCCCACATCACCGTCCCCGCCATCGACCGGAAGTTCATCGGGGGAGAGTTCAAAGTCGGCGGCCTTTATCGAATCCAGGATGAGACCACCGTCGGCGCCACCGTCGGCTTCTCCACCGGCTCCTTCAAGGACCGGGCGGTGTATGCCGAGTCGGCCGATTCGGGCACGCTCCAACGTTATTCATTGGGAGTCGGCATCGCCCACCAATTGACCGACGTTACCCTTCTCAGCGGCGACATCTGGTATAAGCGGGTGCAGACCAATCTGCCCCTGATTAACAGCCAACCCTCGTTTTTAAAGGAGCACGACAATTCCTGGGGCGTCGCCGCCGGCATCGAACAGCAGATTATCTGCGACGTGCTGGCGCTGCGGGGGGGGATGTACTACGACCACACTTCCTACGGCAGTGAAGGCACGGGCAATCCGCCTTTCGTGCCGAACGGACGCTATTCAAGAGGCCGGGTCGGCTTCACCGCCGGGTTGGGGGTCAAGCTCTACGACTGGGACATGGGTTACGCGATGGACGTGAACACCCGGGGCGACGTCAAGAACATGCTGGACGTCACGAAGGTATGGTAGCCGGACAAATATGCTTATTACCCCGCGACAGCGGGCGTAGGGAGGAAGAGGAGAGGAAGCAGGGAGAGAGAGAGGAAGAGGAGAGCGAGCAGGGGGAGAGAGAGCAGAAGGAGGAGTGGGAGAGAGAGGACGGGTGGGCGCCGGAGGAGCTAGGCGTCCGCCTGTTTTTTTTTGCGGCGGGGAGTGAAGCATGGCGAAGCGGAACATCATAAAGAGGTACAGGAAGCGCGCCTCGACTCTGTCACGCGTCCAATCCTGGATCGGCTTCCTGATCCTCCTGTCTTCCCTCGGCACCTTCCTTTATTACAAAGCTTATGTATGGATTGGCCTGGCGCCTGGCCAGCAGGCGCGGATCTTCGCCGCCTACGCCGATTTGGAACTTAAACCCGACACACTCGGGCGCCTGCCGGAAAGCCCCTCCCCCCCTACGGAAAAACCCGCGTCCGAACCCTGGCGCCGCATCACCCGGGTGCTCGACGGCGACACCCTGGAAGTCGACGGCGAACGCGTCCGCCTCATCGGTATCGACACCCCCGAGTCCAGCCTCAACAACGAGCTTTACCGAGATGTCGGCCGCATGGGCGGCATCGCCAAGGCGGAGGACATGTTGACGCTGGGGAAGGAGGCGAGCCATTTCACCCGGCGCCTCGCCACCGGCAAACGCTGTTGGCTAGAATACGAAACCAGCCGCACCGATCAATACGGCCGCACTCTCGCCTACGTCCACCTCGAAGACGGCATGAATCTGGGGGAAACGATTCTCTACAGCGGTTACGCAAAGGCGTACCTAAGCTTCAATTTCCGCTACAAGAAACGTTATGTTCGCATCCAAACCGAGGCCATGGCCCGCCGGCACGGATTTTGGGCCGGGGAGTGACTAGCTCTTCGGCAGCAGCCGCAGCCCGGTTTTGCAACTGAAATAGTGCGACGCCCCGGCCAGCGCCGACAGCCCCACCGTATCCCCCACCGCGATGTTGGCCGGTTCGCGCAGCAACACGGTCAGGTCGTCCTGCCCGAAACCGGTGCGGACAATCGTCTCCGAGCCGGTGTCCTCCACCACCGACACCTTGCATTTCAGCCCGGATTCCGGCGTCAAACGCAGATGCTCCGGCCGCACTCCGTAAACCACCCGCTGGCCGTCCGCCACGTTCGGGCGGTCGGGTAGGGGGAAGCGGAGTCCGGTGTCGGTGAGGAGTTCGCAGGAGCTCCCTTCGTCTTGGCGAACCTCCCCTTCCAGGAAGTTCATCGCCGGCGAGCCGATGAAATTGGCGACGAAACGGTTTCCCGGCCGGTCGAAGAGTTCCCGGGGTTTTCCCGCCTGTTCCACGACGCCGTGGTGCAGGACCACGATGCGGTCGGCCATGGTCATGGCCTCGATCTGATCGTGGGTGACGTAGACGGTGGTGGTACCGAGGCGCTGGTGGAGCTGCTTGATTTCCGCCCGCATCTGCACCCGGAGCTTGGCGTCGAGGTTCGAGAGCGGCTCGTCGAAGAGGAACACCTGCGGCTTCCTGACAATCGCCCGCCCCATCGCCACGCGTTGCCGCTGCCCGCCGGACAATTGCCGGGGATAACGATCCAGCAGGGGGGACAAGCCGAGAATCTCCGCCGCCTCCTTGACCGCCTGGCCGATACGTTCGCGGGGTTCGTTCCTGAGCTTCATGGCGAAGCCCATGTTTTCGGCGACGGTCAT
>JAVBQR010000171.1:0-16500 GCA_031548865.1 Planctomycetota bacterium | reverse complement strand
CTGGATTCCGGCGAAACCGCCCGCATGGGGTGCAGCACCTGTTCAAGACGCCGGAATGACGAGTGGAGAAGGATTCGGCGTAACAGGGTGCGGAACCAGGTTTTACCGATACGGTGGTGAAAAATAGTCGTGTACAGTGGTGGTTCCAGTATAAACATCATGCCCCCGTTATTCACCCGTTATTCTCGCGTTTTCAATATGTTGTCCGCTATTTGAAAGGTGAGGGACAGCCCGGACGAGGCAAAGGTGGAAGGGTATGATTGCCGCACTGAAATGTAGCCACAATTACAAATTTCCCCGCCTGCCTATTTCCCCCGGGCCCGTTCCGCCAGCCGGCCCAGAAAAGCGTGGGCGTCCATGGGCGAAAGCAGGTTGATGTCCACATCCGCCAGCTCCCTGACGATCCGCCGCGCCGTTTCGTCCATTTTCTTGGGGGAAGGGAAAAGCTCCAACTGCACGTCCCGGGCCGCCGCCCTCAGGAGCTCCCGACTGTCCCTGAGCATTTTCGAATCCCGGGCGCTGGCCTGCTCCTCGAGGCCGGCGAGAATTTCCTTGGCCCGGTTCAGTACCGTTTTGGGAATCCCGGCCAATTTACCCACGTGAATTCCGTAGGAGCGGTCGCAGGCGCCGGGCTGAATGCGGCGGAGAAAGACGATGTCCCCGCCGTCGTCCAAAACACCGACGTTGAAATTTTTCGCCCGGGGCAGGATGATGCCGAGTTCGGCCAATTCATGGTAGTGGGTCGCGAACATGGTCCGGGCCTTGACCACCTGGTGCAGGTATTCGGTGATCGCCCAGGCCAGGGAGACCCCGTCGAAAGTGCTGGTGCCGCGGCCGACTTCGTCGAGGATGATGAGGGAGCGTTCGGTCGCGTTATGGAGAATTTCCGCCGTCTCGACCATTTCCACCATGAAGGTGGACTGTCCCCGGGCCAGGTCGTCCGAGGCGCCGACCCGGGAAAAAATCCGGTCCGCCAAGCCGATGCGGGCTTCCCGGGCCGGCAGCGCCGACCCCATGTGGGCCAGGATGAGTAGTAGCGCGGTTTGGCGGATATAGGTGCTTTTACCAGACATGTTGGGACCGGTGATGATCAGGATGCGCTGGGAATCGGGGTCGAAACGGGTGTCGTTCCCGACAAAGCCGCCGCTCGGGAGAATCTTCTCCACCACCGGATGCCGGCCTTCGCCAATCCAGGTCTCGAGCCCTTCATGGACTTCCGGCAGGACGTAACCGCCGACGGCGGCGGCTTCCGCCAACGCGGTCACCACATCCAGTTCCGCCACCTGCTGGGCGACTTCCTGCACCCGGCGGATTTGCCCGGCTATTTCCAGCCTGAGATTCCGGAATATCTCCTGCTCGAGGGCGAAGAGTTTTTCCTCGGCCCCGAGGACCTTTTCCTCCTGCGCCTTCAACTCGGGGGTGATGTAGCGCTCGGCATTCACCAGGGTTTGCTTGCGGAGGTAATCGTCCGGGACTTTGCCGGCATGGGCGTGGGTGATTTCGATGAAAAACCCGAACACCTTGTTGAATCCGACTTTCAGGGAAGGGATGCCGGTGCGGGCCTGTTCCGCCTCCTGAAAGCGCCGCAGCCAATCCTTGCCGCCGCCCCGGATGTCGCGGAACTCGTCGACTTGGGGATTGAAGCCGGAGCGGATGAGCCCGCCGGCGTTCGCCTGGGCGGGCGGGTCCGGCACCAGGACAGCGTCAATCAGTTCCGCGACCTCGGTGAGGGGGTCGAGGCCGGCGCGGTTTTTCAGAATCGGCGCTGCGCAGGTGTCGGCGAGGGCGGCCAGATCCGGCAGGCGGCGGAGGCCTTGGGAGAGGGCGGCGAGGTCGCGGGGTCCCGCGCGTTCGGCGGCGACCCTGGCCATGATGCGTTCGAAGTCGGCCAGGCGGTCCAAGAGCCGGCGGAAGTCCCGGCGCATCTCGGACTTTTCCATAAGCTCCCCGACCCCCAACTGCCGGCGGTGGATTTCCTCGATCCGTCCCGCCGGCGCCAGCAGCCAATTCCGTAACAGCCGGGAACCGGGGCCGGTGAGGGTGTGATCCAAAACGCGGAGCAGGCTGCCGCGATCCTCGCCGCCGCGCGGCGCCGGGACGAGTTCGAGGTTGCGGATGGTATTGCGGTCGATGTGGAGGGTTTGGGAATCGTCCACCCGGCGGGGCGGCTTCAGGTGGGCGAGAGAGGACAGCCTGTTGTCGCCCAGATAGGCGAGGATGGCGCCGGCGGCGCCCAAGGCGGCAGGTTCCTGGGCGATTCCATAGGGGACCAGGGTGTCGACGCCGTACTGCTTTTTGAGGAGCGTTTCCCCTTCGTGGGGGTCGAACTGGTAACGGTCGCGCCGGGTCACCCCGCCGGCCAGGCCGGCGGCCAAAATTTTGGCGAGCGGATGCAGCGGGTTCCCGACCGCCTCGGCCGGCACCAGCGTTTCCGCCGGGGCGTAGCGTTCGAAAACGTCCCCGAGTCGGGCCGACTCCGGAGCGACAACCAGGAACTCTCCGGTCGAGAGATCCGCGAGGGCGACGGCGGGTCGGCTGTCCGCCGGGCAAACGGCGGCGAGATAGTTATTGGCTACCGGGGGCAGAACGCTGTCGTCGAAAACGGTGCCGGGGGTCTGGACCAGGGTGATGCCGCGTTTGACCACGCCTTTGGCCTGGGCCGGATCTTCCAGCTGATCCGCCACCGCGACCGAGACGCCCTTGTCGAGAAAATCCTTCAGGTAGCGGGCAAGCTGGTGGTGCGGGATGCCGGCCAAGGGGGGGCTGTCGAGGTCGCGGCCGCGTTTCGTGAGAGTAAGGCCGAGGAGGCGCGAGGCTTGGACAGCGTCGTCATGGAACATTTCATAAAAATCACCCATGCGGAAGAGGAGGATTTTGTCGGGGTGGAGGGCTTTCATGTCGCGCCATTGGCGCATGGCGGGGGTGATTTTGTCGTTGCTGGCGGCGGTCATGGGCATTATCTCGAAGGGGTAAAATAATGGTAAAAGGCAGTACAATAAAATCCAGCCGAATGGCTGGTTGCGGGGTTCCCAAGGGGGCGCAACCAGCCCCCTTGTGAAATGCGGTTATAGTTTTTTTATGGATCTGAAGTTTTGCAAAGTGACGATTAAACCGCCAATCGCCACTTTGCAAAAATCGTTTTTCCCCGAATTTCAGGGGTTTTTGCTATTACAAAATCGCCATTCGGCGGTTTGAATGGTGATTTTGCAAAAGTCCAGTTCGGAACTTACACATCAGTGAGACATGGAGCCAACACCACTGTAGCGATTGTCTATCGGCTTGGATTCCGGCGAGTTGCGCCTCACCCCGGTTGAACGCTTGCGGCGCCGGAATGACGCGTGGGGAGGAGTCCGGCGGAGCAGGATTTGGAGCACGCTGGCGCTTTGCTCCGTAGAGGAAATTTTTAATGAGACAATTGCATTGTCCATTAAAAACTATAACCGCGTTTCTACAAGGGGGCTGGTTGCGCCCCCTTTGAATCCCCCCAACCAGCCATTCGGCTGGATTTTATTGAACCACCTTTTTACCGCCATTTTACCGCCATTTTGGCACTCACACAAATTCCTAGCCCTTACCCTCACTAAACAAACAAAACACGCCTGTCCAATCCAACGTCCGCGGCAACCCCATGATCGGCGCAATCTCCACCCCACTGTAAATCCCCAACAAAGGCGCCCTACCCCTTACCGACCTCTGCACCACCACCGCATCCTCCAACTCGGCACCATAACGCGCCGCCCGACCCGCACAATCGATATAGAAAGCAAAGACGGGTCTCCGTTCGCTACCGATAATCCTGAATATATGGTCGATTTTCGGGGGAATGTACTCGAGATCGAGACTGCGATACATGATCTGGAACCTGGTCCCCGCCACCATGTCGGACTCGAACATGACGATGCCCTGCCGCGCCTTGTCAATGCCTAGGCAGAGACGGTTGGCGAAATTCTTTTCGTCGTATTTTCCGCCCGGATCGCGGTTCACCCCGAAAATCATGAAAAAGGGGAACTCGTCCGCCGGCAGGGAGGGATGCAGCTGGGACTCGATGTAGGACAGGGCCGGCTTGCCGTCGATTTCGAGAATGACCTGCTTATCCGCCTTGGTCACGGTAAAGTAGTCGCCGGCCGGCCGGCAGCCGTGCATGATGACGCTGTCAAGCTGCAGCCCGCCGGAAAAAGTCAGCATCATCGCCTGCTGATCCGCCACGGCGTCGCCGTTCCACTGCATGGTGGCACTGTTGTCGAAGTCGCCCAGCAAACCCGCCCCGACCAAAGCGGGCGGCAAAAAGCCCAACCCCTTCTCCAACCCCTGCAGAAGCGGCGTGGCAAGATTGAGGCGCAGATCGCCATGCTTGCGGTTCACCGCGTCGTAAAGCAGGACGGCCGGAGTCTGGGGCTTGACCCCTTCGCTCGCCATGTGCCGCCCGAGGCGCTGCCCCACCGCCTCCTCGCTGTCGGCCAGGCCGCCTTCGCTAAACAGCCGACAGCCGGTCCCGTCCAGCCAAAAGGCCGCCAAGCCCACCTGGTCGCCCGAATACCCGTAGCGATCGTTGGTGATGGCGCCGACCGCGCCGCCGCCGATGATGGCGGCACGGCCGCCGGCTTCCGCCGCCACCACCGAACGCAGGAAAACGGGGTCGTGCGACGAAGTAGAGAACAACAGCACCATATCGCAGGGATCGGAACGGCCGGCCTGTTCCTTCGCCCGGTGCATGGCGCGGATGCCGGCTTCCTCGGTATCGTCGTGTTCGCTATAGCCTACGCCTACTTTCATGGGATTCTCCTTTAACAGATCTCAACCCCGCTCTTATGCGCCGGCAACGCCTGGGCAACCCGGGACGCATGCAGGGTTAGGTGAGGCGGATGCTTCCGCCTGTTCTTTGCCGATACTTATTATTGTCCGTGTTGGTAGCCGTTCACGGCCTTGTTTTCGGTACGACAACAGAAAACCCTGTTTACGAGTGCATAACATGAGGCGCTGTGTTCCCGACAAGAACACAGCGCCCTTGCATATGGTTTTGACAGATCCTTACGCCCCGTACAAATCGCGCCGCTCCGCGTCGTATTTTGCGTAAATTTCCTGGTAACGCCGCACATTCTCGGGATTAGGCGCCACCCGCTTCGTTTCGTCGAGGAGGACGTATTTCCGGCACAATTCCGCCGGCGTCCCCTTCACCCCGTCCTTTTCCCGCTGCACCATCAGCATCGCCAACAAGGCCGCCCCGAAGGCACCGCCCTCGTCGTGCATCAGGCACACGGCGTCGGAATTGAACACGTCGGCGATAATCCGCCGCCAATAGGGATTGTTCGCGCCGCCGCCGGTGAGGCGCAGCTGCGGGGGCGGGGGAAGCTTGCGCATCAGCCGGTCGTAACCCCACTTGATGGTGAAAATGACCGCCTCCGCCGTCGCCCGGATGAAATTCTCCCGCTTCATGTTGTTCGAGGTCATCCCGGTCATGAGGCCGCGGCTGGTCGGCAGGGGGGGCATTCTTTCGCCGTTGAAGAAGGGGTGCAAGCGCAAGCCCTCGGCGCCCACGGGCGATGCGGCCAAGGCCTTGGTGAAGGCGTCCAGGTCCATCCCGAACATCTGCTGCACCGTGGTGGTGGCGCTGGTGGCGTTCACCACGCACACCGTCGCCAGCCAGCCGCCTCCGGCCGCCGCGAACACCTGGAGAACCGGATCGAGCCCTTCCAGCGGCGCTGAGGAATAGATATTGAGGACGCCCGAAGTCCCCAGCCCCAGCGTCGCGTCGCCGTCCACCACGTTCCCGGTGCCGAAGGCGCCCATCACATTGTCGCCGGAACCGCCGCAAACCAGGGTGCCGGGGGCGAGGCCGAGTTCCCGGGCCGCTTCCGGTGTAAGCGGGCCGACGCAGGCGTCGGATTCGATGACTTCGGGAAGCGCTTTTTCGAGAATGCCGGAGGGGTCAATCAGCCTGACCATGTCCAGGTCCCAGCCGCGTTTCACCAGGTGGTAGAAGCCGGTCCCGGAAGCGTCACCGGGTTCGGTCACCAGCCGGCCGGTCATCCAGAAATTCAGGTAGTCGTGGGGAAGGAGGATGTGCCGGGTCAGCTTCCACAGTTCCGGCTCGTTTTCCAGCATCCAACGGACTTTCGAGGCGGTGTAGCCGACCGGCAGGGAAGTGCCGAGGCGTTTCGCCAGGGCCGCGACGCCGCCGGCTTCGGCGATGATTTTCCCGTTCGCGCCGGCCGTTTCCATGTCGTTCCAGAGTTTGGCGGCGCGGAGGACTCGCTTGTCCTGGCCCAGCATGACCAGGCCGTGGTGCTGCCCAGAAACGCCGATGCCGCGAATCGCCTCCGGTTTGACCCCGGACTTCTCGACCGCCGCACGCACCGCCTTCACCAACGCCTCGACCCACCAGGACGGCTGCTGCTCCCGCCGGCCGTCGTCATTGGAGATTATCTGGTGCGGGGCGTTGCCGCTGCCGGCCACGCGGCCCGTTTCGGGGTTGAAGACCAGGGCCTTGGTTCCTTGGGTGCCGCAGTCGATTCCCAGGTACATGGCTGACCTTTCTAAGCAGAAAACAAAACGCGTTCATGGTAGTTCAAAATAACCGATTGACACAGAGGGCACAGAGAAGCACTATTTTGAGTACTGCCACGTATTTTCGCGGTTCTCTGTGTCCTCTGTGCTCTCAGTGTACTCCGTGTTACGGCGGTTTATTATAACATCAAACCTTGGCCGTCGCCGCTTCCGACGCCAAACCACGGTACAACCGGTCCATTTCCGCCAGGAACCAGTCGAACTCCTCGCTGGCGCTGGCCCGCGCCCCCCGCGACAGGCGGGAGAACTCGCGCTTCGCCTCCTGCTTGATCCGCCCCGCCTCCTTAAGGAGCTCCTCCGCCCGGGACTGGACCAGGGCCGCCTTCTCGTGCTGGACCTGCGCGGCCTTCTCCTGGATCAGCGCCGCCTTTTCCTGGACCAGGGCCGCGTAGCTCCGCAAACGCTCGAGCATGAACATGCGCATGTTTTCCACCTCGAAGGCGTTTCGGGTAATCGCCCAGAGGTGGTGGCCTTTGACGCCCAAAGTCACCGCCTCGACGATGAAGCCCGGTTTGGTGAAGAGGGTGGTGAGCAAAAATTTCGCCGCGTTCCAGCGGTAGGAACTCCGCGCCACCGCCCATAAATAGGAGAACAGGGCCCGCGACCGGTAGCCCACAGTCATCCGGCCGAATTTGTGCGCCTGCTTCGCCGGCCAGCGGGAACGCAATACTGCCGCGCGCTCGAAATAGCTCCGCATATTGCGGGAATACGCCGCGTCCAGGACCCGCTTGTAATCGGCGACCACCTTTTCCTCCGGACGCACCGGCTCGAAATTCAGGCTGAAGCCGTGGGTGTTGTTGCCGCTGGTGGCGCCGCGGACGCGGTTTTCCCTTTCCAGCCGATCGTGGAGATCCGTCTCGGGAAGCGCGGTCAGGAGGCCGATCATCGCCTGGGGAATGCCCATTTCCTGGATGCAGGCGGTCATGCGGCTCGCGATGTCGTCGGGATCGGCGTCGAAGCCGATGATGAAGCCGGACATGATTTGGATGCCCCGGGCCTGAATCCGCGCCACTTTTTCGCTCATCGAGCCCCGGGTGTTGATATACTTCCGGGTCTCCTGGAGGCTCTCCTGCACCGGCGTTTCGATGCCCACGAAAACCGAATTGAATCCCGCCGCCTGCATCAGGTCCAGGAGTTCCGCGTCGTCCGCCATCGACAGGGTGGCTTCGGTAAGGAAGGGGAAGGGCCGGCCGTGCGCCTCCTGCCAGGCGATGATTTCGCCAAGGAGCTCCTTGGCGCGCGCTTTGTTGCCGATGAAATTGTCGTCGACGAGGAATACCGTGTCCCGCCAGCCCAATCGGTAGAGTTCATCCAGTTCGGCGAGAAGCAGCTCATACTTCTTGTTCCGGGACTTCCTCCCGAAGCGCCGCCAAATGTCGCAGAATTCGCACCCCACCGGACAACCCCGGGACGCCTGCACCGGCATCAGGGCATAGTCGTTCATCCGCAGCAGGTCGAAGCGGGGCAGGGGGGCGAGGTTGAGGTCGGGCGGCTCGGCGGCTTGGGAAATCACCGCTTCCGGACCGAAATATTCCTTGAGAAGCCGCGCCTCCTCCTCGCGGACCGGCGCGGCATAGGCGGGTCGGAGCTTCCCCTCGACGAGGTCGGCCAGGAAAATGTCCCAGATCGCCTCCGCCTCGCCGATGACGAAGGTGTCGACGTGCGGCGTTTCCCGGTAGGCGCTGGAGGTGTAGGGCCCCCCGGCGACCACGGTTTTCCCGGTCGCCTTCAGGCGGGGGAGTAGCTGGGTGAGGCTGTCCTTCTGGGCGATCATGGTCGAGACGAAGACCAGGTCGGCCCAATGGAGGTCGGCGTCCAGAAGGGGCTGGATGTTCATGTCCACCAGGCGGAGGGAGAAGCCCTCCCGCGGCAGCATGGCGGCGACGGTGAGGAGCCCCAGGGGCGGGGTGTTGGCTTTTTTCCCAATCATGCCGAGGGCGTGGGAGAAGCTCCAGTAGGTGTCTTTGGGGGTATCGGGGTAGAGTAGGAGGATGTTTCTGGGGTTCGAATTCACGGCCACGGGGGGTCCCTCTCAGGTCAGTTTTCAGCGCGGTAAGACGGAAAAGCCAAAATAACAAAGAACGACAAATCGCGGTAACGCCGCTTCAGCTCACCGGTATGCGCACATAGACCTTGGTGCCTTTCCCGAGTTCGCTTTCCAGCCAAATTTTCCCGTTGTGGCCTTCCTCGACGATCTGCCGGCAGATGGCCATCCCTAGACCGGTCCCCTCGGTGTGGTGCTTGACCGACTCCACCATTTCGAACTTGGAGAAGACCCGGGACAGGTTTTCGGGGGATATGCCGATGCCGTTGTCCTCGATGGTGATGAGGACGGTGGGGGTGGCCTTGCCCGGAAAGGGGACGTCGCGGCGGGAACTGATTTTGATGGTTCCGCCGGGTTCGGTGTATTTGATGGCGTTCGAGAATATGTTCCCGAGAACCTGGATGAAACGGTCCGCCGCCAGCCGGCAGTTGCCGATGTCCTCGTCCAGATCCAGTTCGAGATGGTGGTTTTTCTCCTCGAGCTGTTTGGTTTGGGACATGACGACCGATCCGATGATGTCGTTGGGGTCCTGGTTCTCGTAATGGTAGATCATTTTTCCCGCTTCCATGCGGGTGAGATCCAGCACGTCGTCTATCAGCCGGCACAACCGGGCCGCCTCCGAATTTATCCCCTGGACGTACTCGCGCCACTCGGCAGGAACGTTCTCGTTTTCATCCATGAGAAGCGTTTCCGAATAGGCCATGATCGGCGTCAGGGGGGTGCGGAGTTCGTGGGTCACCAGGGACAGGAAATCGTTTTTCATCGAATCGAGTTCGCGGAGCTTCTGCACCTCCCGCGACAGCCGCAAATCGCGGCACACCACCACCTGGCCCGTTTTGTTCGAAGTGTCCTCGCTCCGGACCGGGGAGATGGTGAGGCCGAGGTACTGGGACTCGCGGCCGGGGGCCTGGACGGTCAGCTCGACCTCCTCGATGTTTCCGGAGTGTTCCAGGGCGGTGATGAGCTTCGACACATCCATCGGCAGGGCCTGGCGGTAGTCCACGCCGACCGCGTCCTGGCGCCGGATGTTCAGGGCAATCTCGGCCGTGGAGTTGATCATCTGGACCTTGTCGTGGTGGTCGATAGCCAGGAGGCCGAGGGGAACGGACTCGATGATGTCGGACATGGCGGCGCGGGTTTTCTCCAGGCGGAGGCGGAAATGGTGGCTGTCGAGAACCGCGGCCATCTCCCGGGAAAGGATGGAAAGAAGCGCCTCCTGCTCCTGGGTAAAGGCTTCGGTGTCCTGTTCCAGCCAGAGGAGCATGATGTGGTGGGAGCCGAAGGGGAGGAAGAGGAGGGAACGGAGCCGCCCTTCCTCGACCGTGATGTCAATCGGCAACACCGACACCTCCTGGGTGCCCATGACCCAATCCATCAGGGGATAGTCGAGATGGATGTTTTCCGGGCATATTTGCCGCAGGGGGGAAAAAACGCCGGACTCGGTGCGGTATTGCAGGCTGGCGTAGGCGAAGTCGATGACCTCGATGAGGAGCGATTCCATGGTGTCGAGGGCGGCGTCGATGGACTGGGAGTTTTTGAGGATCAGGGTCTGGCGCTGGAAACGGATGAGGCGCTGCAGGGCTTCGGTGAGGACCTGCTGCTTTTGGGTGAGCTCCCGCACGACCTCTTCGGACGTTTCGGCGGAGGCGGCGCTTCCCCCTGGCGACGATGTTTGCGATTGTTCCATCTTTGAACCGTTTAGACCCGAGGCAACCCCGATATGGCAAAAAAACCGCCGTTCAACCGCCGGACGGCGATTTTATAAAAACGAAAATCCCTGGACACGGTAAAACGAAACTGCCGGATGGCGACTGGCGATGCAACAGGCACTCACCAAAATTTTCGTCTCCATTATACGTTTCGCCTCCGCCTCTCCAAGGGAAATACCTGACGCGGGAAAAACTAGAGAGCCGCCCTATCCCCGGGCGAGGCAATCAGATTGAAAAAATCCTCCGCCTTGCCGATTTCCACCAGGCATCTGCCGACTATCTCGTCGAAAAACTCCGGCCCGATGCCGGCCGACTCGACCAACCCGGGGGAAATGGCCGGAATGCGGTTGTCGCCGCCGTTCCCGATGCCGATGGCGCGGGCGAGGATGTCGCCCAAGTGGATGCTGTACACCAGGTCGCGGCGTTCGCTGGACACCGACGGGTGGTGGTGATCCCCGACCATGCGGACGATGGTGGCGGGGAGGCGCCATTTGTCCATTATCCATTCGCCGATGAGGGCGTGGTTCAGGCCCATCACCTCCTCCTCCGCAGTTTTGAGGAGAATGCCTTTCGAGTTGGCGTATTTGACGATGGGGCTGTAGATGTTCGGCTGGTAGATGTCCATGACCACCTTGCCGACGTCGTGGAGGAGCCCGCCGACGAAGGCGTCCTCGGCGGCGTGGGCGACGCCAATTTGTTCGGCGACGACTTTCGAGGCGATGGCGGAGGCCAGGGCGTGCTGCCAGAAGCGGCGCATGTCCAGCCCGACGCCTTTCTTGTCCCCAAAAGCGCCGAAAACCGAGGCGGTGATGATGATGGTCTTGACCTTGTTGAAGCCGAGGATGACCACGGCGTGCTGGATGGACTTGATTTGCTTGGGGAAGCCGTAATAGGCGCTGTTCACCAGCCGGAGTATTTTGCCGGTCAGGGACTGGTCCTGCTCGATGAGCTTCCCGATGTCGGCGGCGTTGGTGGCCGGATTGGCGATGCGGCTGGTGATTTTCGCCACCACGTTCGGCAGGGTCGGCAGATCGGTGATGCTTTCAATGTTCGCCTTGAGGCGGGCGGAGTCAAGCGCCATTGGCGTCCTCCGTGGTTTTGCCCGCCGGAGGTTCCTGCGGCAATTGGCGGAGCTTGTTCACGGCGCTTTTGCGCCCTTCCTGGATGAGTTTTTTGATGACGGCGGCGCGCAGCTGCATCATGGTTTCGTTATCGCGCAGGTTGGCGAAGGGGGGGGAGACTTCCTTGATCACGGTGCGGGCGAACTCCTCCTCTTCGGCGGTGAGGGCATTGCCGGCCGGGATGACCCGGGTTTTGCCGCGAAGGTTGGCGGCGTCGGGCCTGAGGATCCTGGTCCCGCCGCCGACCCGGGGTAAGGGTCGGGATTCGTTGTCGGTCCTTTTTTCGATCAAGACGTCGATGGCTTCGATGTTCCATTTCTTGATGCGGGAGATGAACATCGGGGTCAATCTGATGCCGGCAGGCATAAGGGTGATGCCACTGGCGTTGGTGATGGGTTCGGCCAACTTCATTCCAGGGGTGATTTGCGCTAGGGGGAGTCTGATCTTTTCCAATGGGCGGCGGTTCCTTAACGTTATGTTTTGGCCTAGTGGGGTTAACTGATTCTATCACTTCGTGTTCCAGCCCGCAACTGCTAATTCCCGAAGCGCAGGCGTTCGGCAAGGAACTCCGGGAGGCCGGCTTTTTGGATGAGTTTTATGGTTTGTTCCCGGTTGTACTCGACCCGATGGTATTCGACATCCTCGCCGTCGAACATCACCCAGCTCGCCCGCCAGTCGCCGTCGCGGGGCTGACCGACCGAGCCAATCGATACATAGGCGCACTCCTTGCCGATGTGGAAGGTGGTTTTCTTCACCGGCGCGCCGTCGTGAGGGAAAATGTAGCCAACTTCAGTACCGAGGAAGGCGCGGTGGTTATGGCCGACGAAACAGATGTTGAAGTCCTTGAACTCGTCCTGCAGGGTGCGGACCAGGTGGAAAAAAGCCCAGGGGGAGTCGGCTTCGCGGACATAGTCCAGGAGGGGATTGCGGATCGAGCCGTGGACAAAGCGGAGATTTTCCTGCCGGTATTCGCAGGAGAGGGAGCTAATGTAGTCGAGGGTGTCGGAATGATGCAGGACCCGGGCGGTCCAGTCGATGGCGACCTGGGCCAGGGGGGTGAACTGCTCGGCGCCGTAAAGGACGGCGTGCTCGTGGTTTCCCATGAGCACGGTGGAACAGCGTTCCCTGACAATGGCCAGGCATTCGGCCGGCTGCGGGCCGTAGCCTACGGTATCTCCGAGGCAGATGATCCGGTCGGGGGAATATTTGCCGATGCTTTCCATCACCGCCTCCAAAGCGGTCAGGTTGGCGTGGACATCGGAAATCAGGGCGATTTTCATGGTATTCCCCAAGGGGTTTCTGCATTATTATAGCGAACTTGCCAGGGAAATCGAGGCAACCGCCGCGCGATCTCCCTGGCAAGTTCGCTATAACACATGTGGCGGTTGGCGGTTTAATCGCCACTTGGCAAAAGTCCAGATACATCATACATATTGGCAAAGAGCAAGGAAAGCAATTAAAAGGAACGCAATTAACATGTCTGGCGCAGATAACCCCGGCCGCACCCTCGAATTGACCGTTTCCCCCGACCACTCGGGACAACGCCTGGACCGGGCGCTGGCCGAAATGGCGCCGGATTTGTCCCGGGCGCTGATTCAGAAATTATTAGAAAACGAACATATTCTCGTCAATGGACAAACTGCCAAGCCGGCGCAAAAATTGAAGGGTGGCGAAGCAATTCGCCTCACCGTCCCCCCGCCCGAACCGCTCGAAGCCAAGGCGGAGGACCTCCCCCTCGACGTATTGTACGAGGATAAGGATCTGGTCGTCCTCAACAAGGCGGCGGGAATGGTGGCCCATCCTTCCCTCGGCCACGGCGGCGGCACTCTGGTGAACGCCCTCCTCCACCATTACGCCGGGAGTCTGTCCGGGATCGGCGGGGTGATTCGGCCGGGGATTGTCCACCGCCTGGACAAAGACACCACCGGCTGCCTGGTCGCCGCCAAAAACGACGCCGCCCATGCCGGGCTGATCCGCCAGTTCATGGCGCGGGAAGTCGAAAAAACCTACCTGGCCATAACCGACGGCGTCCCCCGTCCGCCCGAGGGCAGGATCGAGGGGAATATCGGCCGCTCGGCCGCGAACCGCAAAGTTCACGCCATGTTGAAAAACGGCGGCCGCACCAGTTTAACCTTGTACCGGACCCTCGAGAACTACGGCGCCGTCGCCCTGGTCGAATGCCGCCTCCTCACCGGCCGGACCCACCAGGCCCGCGTCCACCTCGCCCATGTCGGGGCGCCGGTGCTGTGCGACCGGGATTATGGGCGGCGGGACGCGTATACCGAAGGGGATCTTGCGGCCGGATTATCCCTGTTCCGCCACGGCGAGATCCGCCGCGGTTTGGGAGAAGCGGTCCGGCAGGGGGGGATTTTACTGGAGCGGCAGGCGCTCCACGCCTGGCGCCTGGCCTTCAAGCATCCGGTCAGCGGGCGGGATTTGGCCTTCGAGGCGCCGGTTCCGGCGGATATGCTGGAAATTTTGCGGCCGTTCCGGCTGGCGCGGGAGGAGATGCGGGGTTGAATGGAAATTGACAAACATCCCCGGATAATTATGATGCAGGATAGCGTATCTTCCTCGATCTTGCATAATGGGGGCGTGGCGGAATGGCAGACGCAAGGGATTTAAAATCCCTTGACCGCAAGGTCGTGCGGGTTCGAGTCCCGCCGCCCCCACCAAATTTTCGATAAAATTACCTTTTCCCATTTGGGTCGGAATATGGGCCTTTTGGGTATTTTGCCCGGATGGTGAGGACTTGCCACGGTTGTTTGGCGGCAATTCCTTACGGAAAGGATTCTCCATGGAAGAACAAGCGTATGCGGAGACGAAAATCCTCAATAAATACGGCTTCCATGTCAGACCCAGCACGCAATTCATGCAGAAAGCGCGGGAGTTCAAGTCGGAAATCACCGTGGAAGCCGAGGATATTCGCGCGGACGGGAAAAGCATCATGCAACTGATGGCCCTGGGGGCGATGCAAGGGGCGGAAGTGCGGATCGCCGCCATCGGGCCGGATTCGCAGGAAGCGGTCGACGCGCTGGTCGCCCTGGTGCAGAGCAGGTTCGGGGGGATTGACTGAAGGCCGCCCAAAACAACCGTTTTCCAGGGCGGTATGAACTACCAAACTCACGGGACTGAGTAAGGGGTAAACAGGCCGTCCCGCGTCACTATTGTCATTTTTTCCAGCTGCGCCTGCGCAATAAGCATGCGATCAAACTGCATCACATATACTCCTTGAAATCATCCAGGGGCGCGTCAAAATCATCCGACATCCAAGTTTTTCCCTTCCCGATGCCATATAGCTCAGACAAGCGGTTGCGGCGTTTTGTCCCCTCCTTGCGAGGCTCAATAGTCAAGGTAATCACCGCCTTGCCGGGCGGTATGTCCGACGGGATCTCGACTTCCAGGTTCACCCGATGATTATTGGGTATTTCCACTTCCTTCACTATGGTGCTCATAGCGTTCTCCTGTGACTTGCGCCCGGCCCTTTCCCTCATTTTACACCTCGAACGCCTCCGCCGTAAAGGTCATGACCGTCACCCCGGGGTTTTTCCAGGCGTCCCAGGGCAGCCCCGCCTTGTCACGGCAGCAGTGGCCCCAGAACTCCTCGACGCTCCAGCCCGTTTCCGTCGCCACTTGCGGCAGGAAACAGTCGGAGCGGCCGCCCTGACGCACATAAATCCCGTGCACGCCGAGAGTAATCTTGTCCGGCTCCCGGCACTCTTCCAGCGGCGACAAAACGGAAATTTCCATCGCGACTTCCGGCAATTCCGGCGCTTTTAGCCTTGCCCCGCTGAAACGCGGGTCTTCGAGGGCCGAGAGCGCCGTATACTCCGCCACCGTCCGCCACAGCGGTTCCTCGGCCGTGAAACAGCCGATGCAACCCCGGAGACGGCCCCGGGTTTTCAAGGTCACGAAACAGCCGCACTTTGCCGCCAGCCCCGGCCGGCCCGGGTCGGCCGGGGCATACTTTTTCCCCCCCACCGCCGCCGCCAAAGCCGCGCGGGCGATACTTCCCAAAACCGCCCGGTCTTCCGCCACGAGTGTCATGGTTCCGTCCCTCCTCTATGGTCCGCTCCGTCCGCGATTTTGGCGAACTCCGCCGCGTTTTGCAGCCCCCACAGTTTTATATGGCGGATAAAAGTGTGCGTGCCCGCGAGAAGCGCCAGCGCCACCCCGATGCGGCCGTCGCGAATCCCCCCGCGCACGAAATAATCGTGGAACACCCGCCACAGCGAGGACGCCGCCGCGACCGTCAGGCTGGTCCGCCGCCCGTTTTCCCGCGCCTTCTTCGCCCACAGGGTGGAATAAACCTGGAACTTGGCAAAATACTGTTCGGTCGAACGATAGGTGTAATGCAGAAGAATCCCCTCAAGATGCCCCACCGGCCGGCCGGCTAGCTGCGGATCCTGGTGCACCGCCCCGGCGAAAGTCACCGCCCCTTTCCGGAACAGGCGCGGCACCCACTCCTTCGACCAGGCCGTCGACTTGAGGCGGCGGCCAAACACCACCGCATCCCGCCGCAGGGCGAAAATTTCCTCCTTTGGATGGCCGGCAACGGTTTTCCTAATCGAGTCGCGGAGTGCCGGCGAGAGCATTTCGTCGGCGTCGATTTGGATTATCCAGTCGCCCCGGGCCTGGCTCAAGCCGTAATTGGCCTGATCGGAAAAATTGCTGAAATCCCGGGTCAGCACTTTGGCGCCCATCTCGCCGGCGATCTCGCGGGTGCGGTCGGTGGAGTGGGAGTCCACGACCAGCAGCTCGTCGGCCCATTGCAGTTTTTCCAGGCACTGGCGGATAATCGCTTCCTCGTTTTTAGTCATCACGAAGGCGGTCAGGGTGGGCATGGGGGTTCCTCTTATATACTGAATGCGGAACAGAATTGTGAAAAACGCTTTTCGCCATTTCGCTTCGCGTCCGGTCTGATATACCGAACGCCTATTGAAATTGTGAAAACGTATCTCATCGCGTCATACTTCGTCAGCTCGGTCGGAAATAACTTTTTCTGCCTAGCCGCCGGCTGAAAAAGTGATTTCCGCCCTCGCTTCCTCGTCTGACACGATGA
>JAVBQR010000164.1:0-21948 GCA_031548865.1 Planctomycetota bacterium | reverse complement strand
TCTTTCAATGTTTGACGTAGTGTGAAATCGTTTCGTAGCAATTGTTATCTCCACTGGGTCCCGGCACGCCATCGTTTACACCCCGGTTCGATGTAGAGACGCCGGGATGACGGTGGGGGGAGGTTTGCGGCGTCACAGGATGCGGAGATACGCTCGGCTACCGTAATATATCCCATAACAGCCTACGGGTTCCTGAACCAACTTTATCTTGGGGACGTAAATGCCGGAAACCCTTCTCGAAGCACGGAAGATAACCAAAACTTTCCCCGGCGTGCGGGCTCTGGACGGGGTGGATTTCTCCCTCCTGAAGGGGGAAATCCACACGCTCCTGGGAGAAAACGGCTCGGGGAAATCGACCCTGTTCCGGACCATGGCCGGCATTTACCGCCCCGATGCCGGGCAAATATTGGTGGACGGGAAACCGGTGGGGGAATGGAACCCTTCTTTCGCCGAACGCCGGGGCATATCCATCATCCACCAGGAACTGAGCCTTTTCCCCGACTTGACCGTGGCCGAGAACATCCTTCTCGAACACGAGTCCTTTGTCTCCGGCGGGCTGGTGCGTTGGAAGCGGGTCAACGAAAAGGCCAGGGAAATCCTGGATTACCTGCGGGCCAGGGATATCCAGACCTGGGATCGGGTCGAGTCCTTGTCTGTGGCGCAGCGGCAGATTGTGGAAATCGCCAAGGCCCTCGCCGCCTCCAAGGTTCGCGTGCTCCTGATGGACGAGCCGACCTCGGCCCTGTCACTCGAAGAAACGAAAATTCTCTTTGACATCATGCGCCGGCTCCGCGCCGACGGGGTCGGAATAATCTTCATCTCCCACAAGCTGGACGAGGTTTTCGCCGTGTCGGACCGGGTTACCGTCCTCCGGGACGGCCGCTATGTCGGCACGGAACGGATCCAGGACATCACCCAGAACGATCTCATCCGCATGATGGTCGGGCGGGATCTCGGCGACATGTCCCGCCGGCGGGCGAGCCACTGCCGGGACGAGACCCTCCTGGAGGTGCGCCGCCTTTCCCGGGCCGGCCGGGTCAAGGAAGCTTCCCTCAGCCTGAAATGCGGGGAAATTCTCGGTATTTTCGGCTTGGTCGGGGCTGGCCGCACCGAATTGGCGGAGGCCCTTTTCGGCATCGCCCGGCCTTCGGGGGGGGAAATTCTCCTGGAAGGGAAGCCGGTGCATTTCGCCGACTCGGCCGCCGCGATGGCGGCCGGCATCGGGCTAATCCCGGAAGACCGCGGGTTGCAGGGTTTGGTCCTGCCCATGAGTCTTTACGAAAACGCCACCCTGCCGATTGTCGACCGCCTCTTTCCGTCCCGGGTCCTTAGCCGATCCCGCGAGAAGCGGGAGTCGCGGCGGGTTTTCAGCGAACTCGACGTGCGTTATCACGACGTGTCCGATTGCGTCGACACCCTTTCGGGCGGCAACAAACAGAAGGTGGTGCTGGCGAAATGGCTCCTGACCGGGGCCAAGGTGCTGATTTTCGACGAACCCACCAAAGGCGTCGACGTCGGGGCGAAGGACGTCATCCACCAGTTGATGGACAAGCTGGCGGCGGACGGCATGGGCATTGTCATGATTTCCTCGGAAATGCCCGAAATATTGAAAATGAGCGATCGGGTGCTGGTCATGTGCGAGGGGGAGACGGTGGGGGAACTCTCCGCCGCCGAAGCCACCCAGGACGCGATTATGCAATTGGCAAGCCCGAAATAATACTACGGCGAACAGCCTGAAGGGAGTGTGAGGCAGATGTCGGCAACCAGCAAGGAAACGCCCAAGCCCCCGCTTTTGGATTCCGCGTCCTACCGCACCTTGGGGCTTTTCATTTTCATCGTCGTCTGCCTCGTGGCGGTGACCCTGCGGAATCCGCATTTCCTCGACGAAAACAACCTCAAGGTCATCTTCTCGGACACCGCCCTCCTGGTCATCGCCGCGGCGGGCCAGCTGTTGGTCATGCTTACCGGGAATATCGACATTTCCTGCAGTTCCATTATCGCGGTCTCCGGTTTTTCCTCGGCCCTCCTGATGAAACACCATCCCGGCACGCCCCTGGCGGCGGTATTGCTGGTGGCGGTGCTCATCGGCCTGGTCATGGGGCTGGTGAACGCCATGATCATCGCCTATGCCGAGGTTCCGGCGATCATCGTCACCCTGGGCACGCTGTCGATTTACCGGGGCGTGAACTACCTGATTAGCGGCGGCGGCTGGGTGGTGTCCCGCGACCTCCCCCCGAATTACACCCGCATGGCCAACGCCGAATGGTTCGGTTCGCCATTGGTAACCAACCTTCTCCTGTTCAGCCTGGCGGTGGCGCTGGCCATATACTTACTACTCAATTGGACCCGACACGGCAGGCGCCTTTACGCCATCGGTTCCAACAAGGAAAACGCGAAGCTGGTCGGCATCAAGGTCGCGGGTTATGTCGCAACCGCCTACGTGGTGGCCGGGGCGCTATTCGGCGCCACCGGCGGCATGTGGTGTTCCCGCTACAATTTCGCCCAGTCCAGCACCGCGGTCGGCTACGAAATGACCATCATCGCCAGCTGCGTCATCGGCGGTACCAGCGTCACCGGCGGGCGCGGTTCCACGGTGGGCATGGTCTTGGGGGCTTTCCTCCTCAGCTTCGTCATCCATGCCATGAATGTCCTGAAAATTTCCCCCTTCTGGAAAATGTTCATCCAGGGGGCGATTATCCTGGCGGCGGTGATCTTCGACTCCTACATGGCGCGGAAGAACAAGTAATTGACGGGTAATTAACCGGGCACGAAGCGAAAGGGTGATTTTGGTAAGAGGAGTGAAACCCATGGCAGAGAGCGGCAAACCGGAACGGGCTCGGTTCGACTATTGGTGGGAGATGGTGCTCTTGGGCATCATCGGGATTGAGCTCATCCTTTTGGGGATTTATTTCCCCAAGCTGCTGCGCCCGGCCGAATTCATCGGCATTACCATCAACTTCATGGAAATGGGCATCGTCGCCATGGCCATGGCCTATGTCATCATTTCCAAAAACATCGATATTTCCGTGGCTTCGCTCATGGCCCTGGTTTCGGTGGTGGTGGCGAGCGCGGTCAAGGCCGGCTTCCCATTGTGGCTGGCCCTGGTTTTGGGCTTGATCGCCGGAGCGGTGGGGGGATTCCTGAACGGGGTCCTGGTAACCAAGATGCACATTCCGTCCCTGGTGGTGACTTTGGGAACTATGTCCCTGTACCGGGGGGCGGCCTATGTCGTGACCGGGGACCAGACCTATTCCAAATATCCCGAGGTTTTTTCCCTCATCGGCCGGGGCAGCCTGTTCGGACTGCCGGTGCCGCTCATCGTCTTTATCGTCATCTTCCTGATCTCGTGGTTCATCTTGCAGCACACCACTTTCGGGCGGAAAGTCTACGCCATCGGCAACAACCGCACGGCGGCGCTATTTTCCGGCATCAAGGTGGACCGGGTGGTCATCTGCATTTTCACCATGATCGGCTTCTACTCGGCCATCGCCGCCATCATCATGACTTCGCGTAACAACAGCACCCGCGGCAACATGGCGCAGGGTTTGGAACTGGATATCATCACCGCCACCGTGCTTGGTGGCGTCAGTATGGATGGCGGCAAGGGGAAGCTGGTCGGGGTGCTCCTGGCGGTGTTTGTCATCGGCATTGTCAGGAACGGCATGTACGCGAAGAATATTTCCCCCGAGATGATGAAAATCGTCATCGGGATGCTCTTGATTCTCAGCCTGCTCATTCCCAAGGCGGCGGAGAAAATCCGGGCGGGAAGAAAGATCCGCGCCACCGTGTAAGCCTCAGGTCGCCTGGCCCGGCGTCATCTCGTCCCCGTCCGGTACCGGACTTTCCAGCATCAGCGCCGGGGTATCCTTGCCCTTCACGCTGCCCCGCTCCTTTTCCCAAATTTCCGCCATGCTCGAGATGTTATTCTCAATCGCGTCAAACGCCGCCCGGTGCGTCTCCACCCGTCTCCCCAAGTCGTCCGACGACGATTCCAGCCTGGCGAACAACTCGGACATCCGCCGCATCTGGGGAATTATTTTCTCCGCCTCGGCGTTGGACAAAAGCGCCAGGCGCTTGACCTCGTCCGCCACCACCCCGAATCCCCGCCCCAATTTTCCGGCCCGCGCCGCCTCGATACTCGCGTTCAGGGACAAGAGGCCGGTCTGGAAGGACAAGGATTGAATCGTCTTGGAGATGGTGAGGAAGTATTCCAGAGCCTCCCCCGCTTCCTGTGCGGCCGAACGCATTTCGCCGAAGCCCTTGACATTGCCGTAATAGTTGCGGCGCATTTCGGAAATCTGCCGGTTCAGGGCCTCCAGGATACGCCCAACCTCATCCCGCAGGCGGCTCTCGACCACCTGCAAGGCTTCGGAGTGCAGACGTTCCTTCTCCTGCACCTCCTGGCGCGCCTGGTTGATAAGCTTGTTTTCCGAGTCCTGGCGCTGTACCCAGTGGCAATTCTCCCGCTTGGTCAGGCCGTTGGCTAGCGCCAGCGCCATCTGTTCGCAACTGCCGTAACCGCAGGCCCGGCAATTCAAGAGATCCTCCCGCGTGTTTTTCCCCATGTAGGCGTAAATATCCCGCAATTCCTCGGCATCTGGCCAACGCAGCTGCGCCAGGTGGGAGAGGTTCCCGTATTGCGGTTGCGCCATGCCTTCCCACCAATGCCTCTTCAGCATCTTCCGCATGCGCCGTTTGGAGAGGAGCCCCCGCAACCTGAACCGCAACCCATTTCGCGAACCGCCATTTCGGCTATTTCCCGATAATTCCCGCACCCGCTCGGACACCGGGGCTTCCAGCGCATCCGGATTTTCTTCCGGCCGCGCCGCCCCCGGGCCGCCGTTGCAGCCGTTCTCGCAATTGAGGCAATCCACCAGCGCCGGCGCCATTCCGGACTTGATCATTTTGGCCAAATCGGCCAGGTAGGGATAGACCAGGCGCGGACCCTCGATCCGCCGCGTATTCTCGGCCAATTCCGGTTGCCAGCGGGCAACCGCCCGGGCGAGTCCCCCGGGAGTAGGGAAAAGCGCCGCGCGCTCCGGCGGCGGATTGTCGAAGCCGGCTTCGGGGAAGGCGGCGAGGCTGATGCCATGGTGCGCGAGGAATTCGGCCAGGGACTTGAAGGTCACATTAAACATATGCAGGCCGAACATGGCGATTTCCCGGCGCTTGGAAAAACAGGGCGAGAAAAATACCCTGGGAAGTCCGGACAGGTCGGGGTGATCCCGTTCGAAACCGGCGACTGCATGGGCAAGCGGGCTGCCGGACAGCGAGAGGTGTTCCTTAAGTTCCGGATGATAGAGGAGGATATAGCTGACGATGGAAGGGCAGGGTTGACTGATGACGGTGCGGCCGGGGTCTTTCTCCGCCGCCTGGCAATAACTCCAGCTGGCGAGTTCGGCGCCGAAAGACACGTCCACCACCGCCTGCGCCCCGCTGGCGCGCAGCCAGCCGGAGAGCCGCGGCATTTGCCCGGGAAAGTTCGCGGCCGCGGACGGCGCCACGAAGGCGACAAACGGCCGGCGTTCCCCGACCAGTTGCAACCAGGAATGGAGGTCGTCCCGGCCCTGGCGGGCGCCATGCGGGCAGGTGGCGATGCAGGCGCCGCAACCGATGCAGAGTTCGGGGTTGATGCCGACGTAGTCGCCCGAACCATTGTTACAAAACTTAACTGGGCAGGTGCCGATGCAGACGTGACAGTTCCGGCATTTGTCCGGGTCGACGGCGACAAGGGGAGAGTTATAGTCCATGGCGTTATCCCGGCCTAAACCATGGCGAGCGAGTCTGACCGAAGTTTGGCGAAAGAGTGGCCTTTTTCGAACAAAACATTCCAACCGATCTTAAGACTGGACTATTGCAAAATCACCATTCAAACCGCCGAATGGCGATTTTGTAAAATCAAAAACCCTTGGAATCCGGGCAAAAACGATTTTTGCAAAGTGGCGATTGGCGGTTAAATCGCCACTTTGCAAAAGTTCAGTTAAGACTTACCATTATATTCCGCTCAAATCCGATTGCCAGGATTTATTTTACGGAGACACGAGGTTCGCTTGGGCAAAGTCTTGACAATCACGCCCCGCCTCGCTATTCTGTTCTTTCCAGTTCAAGCGCCATTGGTGACCCAGGGGTTTTGCCGCCCGTTTACTACTTGATGTTACCGTTACCCAGACCGACAGATTGCGGCGGAACCATGAAAATGACCGGGGCGCAAATTTTAATCCAGGCGCTTATCGATCAAGGGGTCGATCTCCTGTTCGGCTATCCGGGAGGAACCGTCCTCGATATCTACGACGCCCTCCTCGACAAGCGGGAGGATATCCGCCATATTCTCACCGTACACGAACAGGGCGCCGCCCACGCCGCCGACGGCTACGCCCGCTCGACCGGTAAAACCGGCGTCGCCCTCGCCACTTCGGGGCCGGGTGCGACCAATCTGATCACCGGCATCGCCACCGCCTTCCTCGATTCCGTGCCGCTGGTGGCGATTACCGGCAACGTGCCGCTGGAAAAAATCGGCCGCGACAGTTTTCAGGAAGTCGACGCCACCGGTCTGACCAACCCCATCGTCAAGCATAATTACTTCGTCCAGAAAACCTCCGACATCGCCCCCACCGTCCGCGAAGCCTTCACCGTGGCCAATTCCGGACGCAAGGGGCCGGTGCACATCGACATCCCGAAAAACCTCACCTCCGGCCGGGCCGAGTACGATCCTCTGCCCCAATTCGCGGTTCGCCCCGCACCCGAGCCGGACGCGGTGGCTTTGGAGGGCGCCGCCACGGTGATCCGCCTGGCGGAGCGGCCGCTCATTTACGCCGGCGGCGGAGTGGTTTTCTCCGACGCCTCCGACCGGCTCCGGCGTTTCGCCGAAGCCCTGAACACCCCGGTTTGCACCAGCATGATGGGCCTCAGCGCCATACCTGATGCTCACCCCCTCTTCCTGGGCATGGCCGGCGTGCACGGCACCCCCACCGCCAACCGGGCAACCCGCGAGTGCGACCTCCTAATCGTGGTCGGGGCGCGGTTTTCCGACCGGGGGGCGGCCAACCGGGAACGCTTCGCCCCCCTGGCGAAAATAGTCCACATCGACATCGACAAATCGGAAATGTCCAAAAATGTCGGCGCCGATCTGGCCCTGGTCGGTGACGCCGGCGCGGTCCTGGCTCAGCTGCAGGAATTGGTTCCCCACAAGGAAACAACCGCCTGGGCCGGGGAACTCGCCCTTCACAAAGCCGCCCACCCGATTCCCCTCCGGCCGGCAGGAAACGGCATTTCGCAATGCCGGACCTTGCTGGAACTGCGGCGCATTCTCCCGGACGACGCCATTGTCGTCACCGACGTCGGCCAGCACCAGCTGTTTGTCGCGCAGCATTTCCCGTTTGTCACCCCCCGGACCTTCCTCAGCTCCTGCGGTTTGGGGACGATGGGCTACGGACTCGGCGCCGCGCTGGGGGCGAAGTTGGGGAATCCCGGCAGGACGGTGGCGCTGATTACCGGGGACGGATCGTTCCATATGAACATGGGGGAATTGGCGGTGGCGGTGACTCACAACCTGCCGCTGGTGGTGGTGGTGATGAATAACGGACTCCTGGGCATGGTGCACCAGTACCAGGCGATGCACTATCAGGGGCGCTACTCCTACACCGTGCCGGAACGGCGGACCGATTATGTGAAATTGGCCGAAGCCTTCGGGGCGGTGGGTTTAAGGGCGCGTGTGGCGGGGGAGGCGGCGCCGGCTTTGCGGGATGCTTTTGCCTGCGGACGGCCGTGCCTGGTGGAGTGCGTGGTGGAGCCGGGCGAGAGGGTGTTCCCGATGCTGTCCGAAGCTTCGGCCCGCCGATGAACGCCGACTCCGCCGCCCTCACCCTCTGGATCGACGCCGACGCTTGCCCGCGGGAAATCCGCGACCTGCTGGTCCGTACGGCAACCCGGCGCCGGATAAAGTCGGTGTTTGTGGCGAATTCCTATGTGTCGGTGCCGGGCGGCGAATTCGTCTCTTTCCAGCTGGTCGCCGGCGGTTTCAACGAAGCGGACGATTATATCGTCGACCATGCCGACCTCCGGGATCTCGCCGTGACCGGGGACATTCCCCTGGCCTCGCGGCTGATCGAACGCGGAGTGATGGTTTTGAACACCCGGGGCGAGGAGTGGACGGCGGCGAATATCGGCGAGCGTTTGGCGATGCGTAACCTCATGGAAGAATTAAGGTCCGCCGGCATGGTGACCGGCGGACCGAAGGAGTTTTCGAAAAACGATCTGCAGCGCTTCGCGAACGCGCTCGACCGGGTGCTGACCAAGAGGCTGAAGTAACAATCACCGCTTCAACCCATTCACCGTCTGCAGCATTTCATCGGAAGTGATAATCGACTTCGAGTTGAATTCATACGCCCGCTGCGCCGCAATCATGTTGACCATTTCGGAGATGGCGTCGACGTTCGACTGTTCGATGAAGCCGGACTCGATGGTGCCGTACTGCCCTTGCCCGGGAATGCCCTGCTGGGCGGCGCCGGAGGATTGGCTTTCCCGCCAACGGTTGTTGCCGAGGGGTTCCAAGCCAGCCGGATTTATGAAGGTGAACAGATTGATTTGCCCGACCTGCTGGAAATCGGTTTCGTCGGGGAGCTGCTGGTAGATGATGCCTTCGGGGCTGATTTGCACCGCCACGGCGTTATTGGCGATGTTGCCGGGCTGGGGGCTGAGGAGATAGCCGTCGGTGGTCATCAGGCGGCCCTGGTCGTCGACGCGGAAATTGCCGTCGCGGGTGTAGGCGAGGTTGCCGTTCCCCATGTCGATTTGGAAGAAGTTCCGAATCATGTTGGCTTGCGGTTCCTGGATCATCATGTCGAACCAGTTGCCGGTTTCGACCACTGCGCCGACCGTCATCACCGGGGTGGTGCCGGAGACCTTGACGCCGAGGCCGACCTGCACCCCGACGGGGAGGTTGACAGTGCCTTCGGTGCCGCCCTGGAGGCCGCTGGCGCGGGTGGTTTGGTAGAAGAGGTCGTGGAAGTTGACGATCTTCTTTTTGTAGCCGTTGGTGTTGACGTTGGTCAGGTCGTGGGCGATGGCGTCGATGTAGAATTGCATCGCCTTCATGCCGGTGGCGCCGGACCAGAGCGAACGGATCATCATGGGTGGGGTCTCCCTTATAAATTACGCCTGGCGCGCGATGCGGCTGACGGCGTTGCCGAGTTGTTCGTCCTGGATAGTCAGGAAGCGCATGTTGGTTTCGTAGATGCGGCTGGCTTCGATCATGTTGGTCATTTCCTCGATGGCGCTGGTGGAGGATTTTTCCAGATAGCCGCCCCAAACGCCGTCCTGGTAATTTTCCATGGTCGCGCCTTCGGAGCGGAAATGGTTGTCGCCGATTTTGACCATGAGGTCCCAGTCGGGGGTGCGGGTGATGCCGATTTGCCCGAGGATGAAGTTTTCCCCGTTGTTGGCGACGATCATGCCGTCTTCCCTGATGGTGATTACGGATCCGTCGGGGGAGGTGACGTTGATGGCGTTGCCGGCCGGGTCGAGGACCAGGTCGCCGGCCATGTTGCGGAGGATCCCGTTCTGGTCGGGGACGAAGTGGCCGTCGCGGGAGTAATACGTTTCGGAATCCGGGGCATCGGCCCGGAGGGTGAAGAAGGAGTATTTCCCCGAATGCGGTTCGTCGTGAAGGGCGATGTCGAAGGGATTGGCGGTGTATTCCATTGGCCCGGCGGTGAGGTTGGTGAAAGTGGTTTCGTTCCAGGTGCCGCCGCCGGTCTGCATGAGGATCTCGTCCCATTGATAGAAGCGCCCGGGGTGGAATTCGTTTTCCACCGGGACTTCCTTGAAGATGGCCCAATCGGGTTTGAAGCCGTTGGTGTTGGAGTTGGCGAGGTTGTTGGCAATGGTGGCGTGGCGGTGGCTTTGCGAGAGCGCACCCATGGTGGATAGGTACATGCCGTAGATCATGAGTTGGTGTCTCCCCCTGGTTTTCCTCCTCTGACGCGATAGGAAAGGAACAACTTTTTTGCCAAAATAGGGGGAAAGGAGTGAAAGGAGGAGCGGTTTTCCGTAACCATGGCGTAAATATAAGGTTGCAAAATTGATAAAATGATCCGGCTTTGTCAAGGCTAAAAATAAAAATTTTTTCTCCTGCCATCCGGCACTTTCCGCCGTTAGAATTGCTGGGGGTGGGGCAGAAAAATGCCGTTTTTCCCCTTTTCTTTGAAAGGATAATTCCGGAGTCGGAAAGTGCTCGTTGGGGAACAGGGCTTTCAGCTCTTGCGATGGCCTGGTAATAATGTTAAATGTATTGGGGTGGACTTAGTGAAACAATCGGGCGGCGATTGGTTCGATTTTTACCTAAGTCCTCTTGGGGGAATCACCCAACTGGGGAAACCATGATTGTCCAATGCTCGCAATGCCTGCGTATCCGTGTTGACGGCGTCTTTCGTCTCCCCTGGCCGGGTGAAGTCAATGCACCGGTGGCGGAAGTATTTTGCCCGCGTTGCGCCAAAGATCTGCTCGCCCGTATCCAGGCGGGGGAATTCGCCCAAGGCGCCGAGGCCGGCCGCATCGCCGCCAATTCGTAAGCGGGGGATACGCCGCCTTGGGTGTTACCGTTTCCTGTTACTTCATGATCAGGCGCCCGTTGGTACGGGCGCCTGATTATATTATGGTATTTTCAACGCAATCCTATGTTGTCCCGGCCGTTCCGGTATTTCCCTGGTAATTCGCGGGCGTGGGGGCGGGTAGGATCTCGCCGCGCCAGCGTTTCGCGCCATGCGGGTCAACGGGGCGGGCAGGCAGGCTGCCACTGCCCTGTTTTTCCCTGGCACTCCACCCTTCAGCATGGTGACCAGCTCGGAAACCATGTCGCTGAGGCCGGAGGCCAGAGTGGACAATTCCTCGGATGCCGACGCCGTTTTCTCCGAGGCGGCGGTGTTGTTTTGCGTCACCTTGTCCACCTGGGCGATGGCGGTGTTGACCTGATCGACTCCTTGGGCTTGTTCGTTGGTGGCGCAGGCGATCTCGTTTATGAGGCGGGCGACGGTCTGCGAGTCCCTCTCGATTTCCTTGAAGCTGCTGTCCAGCTTGACGGCGATTTCCGAACCGTTATGCACGCGTTCGATGGTGACGTTGATAAGCTGGGCGGTATCCCGCGCGGCCTGGGCCGAACGGCCGGCCAGGTTCCTCACCTCTTCCGCGACAACGGCGAAGCCTTGGCCCGCTTCGCCCGCCCTGGCTGCTTCGACCGCCGCGTTGAGGGCGAGAAGATTGGTCTGAAAGGCGATGTCCTCGATAGTCTTGATGATGCGGCTGATTTGTTCGGCCGCGTTGGATATCTCCAGCATGGCTTGTGACATGTTGGCGACGGCGGAAGCGCCGGAAGTGATAAGCGCGTTGGTGTTTTGGGTGGTTTCATTTGTTTTGTTGGCGTTGTCGGCGTTCAGGCGGGTCATGGACGCCATCTGTTCGAGGGCGGACGAGGTATTTTCCAAGGACGACGCCTGCTCGGTCGAGCCTTCGGCCAGGCTTTGCGCCGAACCGGAAATCTGCGTCGCCGCGCCATAGACCTGGCCCGCGCTGTCGTTCAGGTTTTGGGTGATGATCCGCAGGCGGGCGATAGTGTGCCTGACCGTGACGACTGCCAGGACCAGCGTTGCCGCGATCCCCAGCAAGCTGCCGATGATAATCAGGTAATTGGCTTCTGCGGCAATCGCCCGGTTGCTGTCGAGATCCTCCCTTATGCCTTCCATCGCCCTGCGGAGGAGATCGCGGACGAAATCCTGCAATTTGGCGCGGGTTTCCACGCCAGCCGTGTCCAACAGGCTTGCCGCCTTGACGTTGGATTTCTGATGCACCAGGGCGGTTATCCTGTCGAAGGCGGCCAGACCGGTTTCGGTCAGTTTCTTTTTCAGGGCGGCCGCAATGGCGGCTGTCCGCCCGTCTTCCGCCTCCGCCCCCAGCTTGTCGAGCATGGCCGCGCAACTCCGGATCATATCTGCCGCTTTCGCTTCCAGGTCCTGTTCCCGGGCGGGATCGTCTTCGAAAATATAATCCGGCAGCAACATGCGGAAGCGAAGCAGATTAGATTGTACCACGTTGACCATGCCTTTCGCTTCGGGTGAAGTGAGCGAATGTGCCAGCGTTTCCAGTTCTTGATCAAGCTCGTCCAAAGCTTTTTCGTTGTCCATGCGGATGCGGTCAGCCTTTACATTGCTGTTTTCCAGGCTCAGGGCGGCGACTTGGTTGGTGATGCCGACGTATTCGCCCCACAAGTTACGAATGTTGGCCACATTCGCTTCGCGGGCGGGCGTGACCGGTTTGGGGAAATTGTTGTAATAGGTGTCAATAGCTTGATCCATCCGGAGTTCGAGCTCTTTCATCCCCTTGTCCACCAGCTCCCGCATTTTATGTTCATCCAATTCACTGACGACGGCGGAGGTGGCGATCCTGCGCTCCAAGGCAAGGCGATCGATAACATTAAGAGCGATGGTCCTGTTCGCGCTTTCTTCGATGGTGTTCATTGCCTTGGCCATCATATTGACGCTGTGGAGACCGAGGCCCGCTATCATCACGGCGAGCAATACCATAATGCCAATGATGCAGTATATTTTTTTCGATATGGATAGTCTCATTGCTCATTCCTTTGGGAAGACCTCCCGCAAGGGGATAAACAGGAGTAACGCCTCTTTTATTTGTAATACCGTGGATTGATTCCCTTTTCAATTTACGTGAATATTGTTAATGTAAGCGATGGCATCGGCGTTGGTTTTTGCGAAAATTGCCTGGCAGTATATAGGGTGTATTCTTTATGGCGTGATAATTATTATGTCCCGGATCGACTCCGCCACGGGAATTTCCAGAAAAAATTCCCAAAAGTTCCTAAAGTCCCACCCGCCGCTACCGATAATAATCGTGACGGCCAAAAGCCGTCAGGTTAGGATATTGTTTGCTCGACTTTTAGGAAAATGCGCGTACCGGGCTGGCATATCGTCAACCCTGGCAGGCTTGGGATGAAAGGGAATACCATGTCCTCGATCAACGGCGACACCGATTATAAACAACTCGCCAACCAGATTAAATCCAACAATGCCGCCAGCCTCTTCGGCTCCGCTTCCAACACCAATGTCGGAGGCATTTCCGGCGACGCCCTCCAGCAATGGGCCATGCTCGGCGCCAATTCCAATGCCTACCGGTCCCTTCTCGAAGCCGAAAAAACCGGCTCCCTGAAGCACGATTCCAACAAGTTCGTCTCCCAGTCGGACAAACTCTACAACGACTATTTCGACAACAAAACCGGGAAAATCATCAAAGCCACCTACACCCCCACCACCAGCCAAACCCCGGAAATCGCCTCCGACGACACCGCCGGCGACATCTTCGGGGATATGCGCACCCTCGCCCTGGCCGGGGTAAACAACCCGAATTCGTTGAACTCGACGCATTACGACTTCTTTGAGAAGATGCGCGCCAACATCGCCACCAGTTTCGTCGGCAAAGATACCTCCTCCACCGAGGCCGAAAGCAAGGAAGCCACCACCGCCAGCCTCACCGGCAAACTGGACTCGAAGTATGTCGTCGACCCGGAAAAATTCACCCTCGCCGGTAAAAACGGCGAAGTCAGCTATTCCTTCGATATCGGCACCGATCTGGAAACCATCGCGGCCAAAATAAACGGCGACTCCGCCACCCACGGCATCAAAGCCAGCGTCGAGGAAGACGAAAACGGCAAACCCGGCCTCAAGCTGGAAACGCTCTCCAAGGGGGCGGACCAGCTGATTCGCGTCGACCAGACCGCCGGCAGCCTCTTCGCCGCCGCCGGCTCCTCGGCGAGCGCCAAAGGAACCGACGCCGTCACCTCGACAAGCACCACCGAAACCACTTCCGACGACACCCGCGCCGCCATGGCTGGCGGTGTCTGGACGGGGAAACTTTTCGAAGACACCGCTTTCAGAATTCAGGGTTCCGCCGGCTCCCAGTCCTTTGAGTTCAAGAAAGGCGCCACCGCCGAGGAAATCGCCGACGCCATCAACGCCGCCAGTTCCAAAACCGGCGTCAGCGCCGAACTTATCAAAAACAAAAACGGCGAAGTCGAAGGCATCGGCCTCATCTCGGAAAAAGCCGGCGCCGGGAATAACATCCAGGTCACCCAAACCAAGGGCGAACTCTTCGCCCGCGAAGGAAAAACCGCCGGTGTCGCCGGTTCCAGCGCCGGCAAAACCGCGAACGGTTCCAGCATCACCAGCCTCGAGGATCTCGGGAAAGTCCGGGTCGGGGATGTTACCTACTCCTTCGCCGATCTGGCCCAGGGCGGCAAAGCTTCCCTCGCCAAAAACCCCGAAGCCGCGCTGGCCGTCCTGGATCAGGCCATGAAGGACATCCACGAAGGCCGTGCCGTCCTGAAAGGTTTCGATCCGTCCACCATGTATATGGACCAGAGCAGCATCAATACTTCCGGCTCGGCCCCGACCAACACTTTCCGCCACGGCTTCGACGATTCCGCCGCCATCGGCGACTGGATTAAGCAGTACAAAACAGAAAGCTAGCCCTATAACGCGGCATTTTCGGGAACCGCATCCGCAAACGCCGCATGAAGTTAGGGTTATCGGTGAAGCATGGGGCGGTAGCGAAAAACGGTACAATAATCCGTTCACCATGCAATCTTTCGATCACACGACTGTTGTGGAGGCGGTTCACACAACAGTCGTGTGATGGATTAATTCCTCCTAAACCGCGGGCGGTATAGGAGGCTTTTTTACCGAACGCTTGTCCAGCCACACCAGGAGAATGGCCGCGTCGGCGGGGCTTACCCCGGAAATACGCAGCGCCTGATCCAAATTTTCCGGGCGAATCCGCTCCAGTTTCTCCAAGGCTTCGTGGCTAAGCCCCGACACCGCGCGGTAATTCATCCCCTCCGGCAGACGGACCCGGCGGTTCTTGTCCAACTGTTCAATCTTCCGTAAGTGCCTGGCGATATAGCCGTCGTATTTCGCCGCGATGAGCAGCTGTTCCGCCGCCCTTGGGGAAAGCCCCCGCAAAACCTCGGACAGTTCTGCCGCTTCCTCCCAGGCCGAGTCGGGGTGGCGCAGGTATTCGGCCAGTTTCTCGCTCGCGCCGGTATCGTTTCTACGGAAATGCCGGTTCAATTCTTCCGTGCCGAGGGCAATCTCCCGTTTCAGTTCGCGCACCCGCGCCAGCCGGTCCTCGCCTGTCAATCCCGCCGCCGCCCCCAGTTCCGTCAACCGCAGATCCGCGTTGTCCTGCCTTAACAGCAGGCGGTATTCGGAACGGCTGGTGAACAGCCGGTACGGTTCCTCGGTACCGCGTAAGGTGAGGTCGTCCGCCAAAACGCCGATGTAGGCCTGGTCCCGGCCCAAACGGAATGCCGGCCGCCCCAGAACTTTCAGGGCGGCGTTCGCCCCGGCCAGGAGACCTTGCGCCGCCGCCTCTTCGTAGCCGGAGGTGCCGTTGCTTTGCCCGGCCGTGAACAGGCCGGAAATTTGCTTAGCTTCCAATGTTTCCCGCAGTTCCGTCGCCTTCACCGCATCGTATTCCACCGAATAACCGTAGCGGATAATCCGCGCCTTCTCCAACCCGGGGATGGTCCGCACCACCGCTTCCTGCACTTCCATCGGCAGCGACAAATACAAGCCGTTCACGTAGACCTCCACCGAATCCCTGCCCTCCGGTTCGATAAACAGGTGGTGACTCCGCTTGTCGGGGAAATACGCCACTTTCGTTTCGAAGTTCGGGCAATACCTCGGCCCCGAGCCGGCCAGGGTGCCATTGGTGATCGGCGCCAAATGCAGATTCTTCTCCACCAGGCGGTGCGTCTCCTCCGTCGTCCAAACCGAATGGCACAAGAGATTCGGGCTGGCCGGTTTCTCGGTTAAATAACTGAAGGGAACCGGCTCCGAATCGCCCGGTTCCGGCCGCATTGCCGAAAAATCAATCGTCCGCGCGTCCAAGCGCGGGCAGGTTCCGGTCCGCAGGCGGAACAGCGGCAGCCCCAACTCCTCCAGCGCCTCCGATAGTCTCCCCGCCCCGCTTTCGCCGATCCTTCCCCCCGGCCAAGCCGTTTGTCCGAGATGCAACCTGCCCCGGGCGAAGGTGCCGCTGCAAATCACGACAGCCTTGCAATGGATTACTCCGCCTAAAAATGTTCTCACCCCGGTTACCTTGCCGTCCAAAACCTCAAGGCCGACGGCTTCGTCCAATTGTATGGCGAGGCGCGGCTGGCGTTCGAGATAGGCGCGGGCGAAACGGGAATAGCTCCAGCGGTCGATCTGCGCCCGCGGCGACTGTACCGCCGGGCCTTTCGACGAATTCAAGAGGCGGTACTGCAGGGCGTTAGCGTCGGCCGCCAAACCCATCATGCCGCCGAGAGCGTCGATTTCCCTTACCAATTGGCCTTTGGCAATGCCGCCGATGGCGGGATTGCAGGAGATATGGCCGATTTTGTCGGGATCCTGGGTGAGGAGAAGCGTTTCGGCGCCGATTCGCGCCGAGGCGAGGGCGGCTTCAATGCCGGCATGGCCGCCGCCGATGACGATTACTTCGGTTTGCATTGGGGTGGGTTGTCCTTTGCGGGGAGGCGATTAGGGGGGTCAGGCTGATTCGGTTTCAAGGTTTTCGGGCTGAAGCAAGGCGCGCTGACGGTTGGTGTAATCCTCCTGCAGATTTCGGGTGAGTGCGAGGCGGGCGGTGACCAGGTTTCTCTCCTCCTTCCGCAACATCGGCGATTCACGCGACCCGACATGCCTCAGATGGCTGGATAAGGCTTTTTGCATGCCGTCGCTGGGGATTAAGGCCGTTTTCCTTGCGGTCACGAGGTATGAACCCGGGGGCGAGGTGGTTTTTGTAGATATCCGGGTAATCCCTTAGACAGAGGAAATGCGTTTCCCCCATGTTTATGTTAAGAATATCGGTTTGGACGTTTTTCTTTTCCTGGGCGGTTTGGGCCAGGTTTTCGAGATCGAAGCCTTGGCAGATTTTGATTGCCTTGAGACCAAGTTCAAAGTCGTTCGCATTGGTGAGTTGAACGAGAAGTGAAGTTACCTTGCTTACTTCCTGGATGTATTTTGGGAAGATATCCGGTTCCTGAATTTTCCTATCAAACTCATACATATTATTGTAATGGTCAATAAAATGATTAAGCCTGGGGCGCCTATTCTTACTCATTGAGCCATTCCTCTCCATAAGCTTCTACTGCTTCGCTCAAATTTAGCCCCATCTCCTGCAGTTCTTTTATTCCGAAGATTTCCTTGAGATGCTTGGCAAAAACCGGAACGATGGGAATTTGCGATAACAATTCGTGCTCCTTATCCTCGTCGCCTTCGTCGGAGGCTTTTTGTGCTAGTTCTCTGATCCGATCCTTTTCCGCTTCGGTCAACTTTTTCCTGTATGACCTGTTGATTACGCTCATGGTGTTTTCCTTTATAAATACGGTTATAGATCCGTTCACGCAGGAAAAATACAAATCCGGGTCAATTTCCCCGTTCCGGAACGGTTCTGGTTGAACATTCCCTAACATAACCGTATTTTCTCAACCCTTTCAGGAAATGCAACGAATTCCCTGAAAAAGATTGAAAGAGAAACCGGACCGGGCCGATAATATAGTCTAGGGTTTATTGTCTCGAAACGGGATAAACCTTTACAATGTCCATTAATGTTATAGCATGGCGCGTTAGGCAAATGTCGCCCAACCGGCACAACCGCCCGGAGGAAATCCAGATGCGGAATATCGTCTTGGCCTTTGCCATGGCCTGGTTAACCCTTGCGGCTGGTTTATACCAAGCCGCGGCATTGGACGGCTTCGACCTCGGAGACATGCCGCCCCTGCCGCCGCCGCTGCTCGACGACTCCTCAAACCTCGCGCCGCCCCCAAGCGGTCCCCTTTCGCCACTAATGGAAGGACAGGCCGGCAGCGGCGCGGCATCCCTGGCGCCGCTGGCGCCGCCGCCTTTCCCCGCCTCCGGAAGCGCCGGAAGCGGTATGGGCGGAGGCGGGGCGTTGCCGCCGGCCGGAGGTTTCGGCGGAGCCAGCAGCAATAATTTCGGACTTCCCCCCGGCGGCGGTTATGCCGGAGTCGATTCCTCCCTGCCGCCGGCGCCGCCGCCACTGGCGCCGCCGCCGATCGATTCGCCCGGATTCACCCCGCTGGCGCCACCGCCGGTGGGCGGCGTAACCGCCGGATCGCCGACCTCGCCAGGGCAGTTCGCCCCGCTCGGGCAAACCCCGACCCCGACCGCGCCCGGGCAAATCAGCGTTCCGGCCCTGGGAACGGCGCCCGGTGGAATTCAACCCGGGAGCGTGATTCCCAGCGCCAGCGGCGCGCCGGAAGTGGCGGTTGCGGGCCGAGTTTCCGGCGGACGGGTCAATGTCCGGGCCGGTCCCAACACCCAGTACGAATCCATCGCGGTTCTCGGGACCGGAACGCCGGTCACCGTGGTCGCTAGGCACGGCGAGTGGTATAAGATCGCTTTCCCGGCCGATCAACTCGCCAGCATCCACAAGAATTATGTCACCGCTGAAATTTCCGGCGAAATTCCCGAAGCCGGCGTTCCGGGGGTGATCAACCAGGACGACGCCCCGGTGCATGCGTTTTATTGGGACAAGTCCACCGTGGTCGGGAAACTGGCCAAGGGCACGCCGGTGGTCATCAAGCAGGAACGCGGGCAGTGGTACCGGATTGTCGCGCCGGCGACGGCGCGGGCGTTCGTGTTTGAGAAGTATGTCCAGGTCGACGGCGGCGGAAACCAGGTGGTTGCGGATGCGGCGCCGCCTCCCGCGAATCCGGCGGTGGACATGACGGCCATGTCGACGGCGGACGGGAAAAGAGTGCTGCAGCAGAAATTGTCCGATAACGACAAAAAAGTGGCGGCTCTTAAGGAATCTTATTACAAGCGGATGCAGGAGGCGCACGAGGCGGAACAACGCGCGGCGCAAGCCGATTTCGAAGCGCGGCAACGCCAGTACGAGGCGGAGGTGGAACGCCGCCGCGCCCAGGCCAAGGCCGACGCGGAATCGCGCATGCTGCAGGCGAACCAGCTGGAACTGGCGCTCCGCGACCTCGAGGGACGTTTGCGCGCGGTCGATAGCGAAGCCACCATGCGCATGACTTACGACAACAATGAAATGCAGAGGCAAATCGTTGCGCAAACTCAGGTTACAACCGTCGGCGCCGCCGCTTGGGCGCCGCCGGATCCGGTGGAGGGAGGTTATACCGGGTGGGTGGAAAATATCGGAAGAGTTGGATACGCTCCGTCACAATTCAGGCTCACCAAAGGTGGGGAGATTCGTTTTTACCTGATTAGCGATCGGGCGAATTTGGGCGAATTTGTCAACCGCCGGGTGTGGGTGAACGGGCGGGTGGAATTCGCCGGGGGGGCGTCGGCGAGTGTATTGAATGTGGAGCAAATCCGCCCCTTGACCGAATACGAAATCGCCGAGGACATGCGCCGCATGGGTCTGCCGCCGCAGGCGGCGGGCGAACTGAGCATGCCGCCCGGGGTGGTTGGCGCGTTCGGTGGGCCGCCGGCACCGTTTGGCGCACCGGCTCCTGCGTTTGTCACAGCTCCGGAAGCGTATGCCGGCGGGGCGGACTACGACCCCTACGCGGGCGGAACCTATACCCCTTCCGCCAGCCCGGCTGACGTTTACGCGACAACGCCGGTGATTGGCCCGGGACCGGGCGCGGTGGTCGGCGCGACCACCAGCTACGGCGCCGGCGAACCGACCGGAACCGCCGACCTGGTAACCGATATCGGCAATATTTACGGATCGACCGGCTCCTATGGCGGCGGCGACGTTTACTCCGGCGGCGGCAGCTTCGATTCGACCTACGGCACGACCACCACTTACAGCGACCCCTTCGGCGGGACGACCACCACGACCACTACCACCTACGGCGATCCTTACGGCGGCGGTACGGGCGGGTTTGTCGACGCCGGCGGGGCGAGCTACGGCGGGGGAACCAGCGCGGTGCCGGCGCCGATGGTGTTTCCGCCGCGTTACGGTCCGGCCGGGGCGGGATTGCCGGGAGGCGGGGTGGTTCCGGCGGATCCCTCGCAACTCCCGGACATCGTCAGTTCGACCAGCCCGAGCTTTTTAGGGGGCGCGGCGGATTACTCGACCAGCACCGCCCCGGCCAGCGGATTCGGGATGAACATGGGCGAGGTGGACACCAACCTCTATGAAAATCCCGGGTTCAAGGAAATCGGGCCGGATGAGTGAAAGGCCGGCTTCGAAGTGAAAGGGTGAAAATTCTTTTTCACCACAGAGGCACAGAGGGCACAGAGGATCACAGAGTCCTTGAGAGCTGGGGCAAACATAGAATAGAAAAAAATTTTGTAATAAGAATTATTGCTCACAATCTTTCTTTTTTGTTTCTCTGTGAACCTCTGTGTTCTCTGTGTCTCTGTGGTGAAAAAGGATTTTCTCCATTTCGTTTCGTGACCAGTATACTTGCGGTGCGTCTCCCGGACCTGAGTTCGGGGGACGCTTTTTTTTACCAATGCTCGATGCCAATGCTCGATCTCGCTCCTAAAGTAAAAAAGGAACGAAAGCCTGGCGGATCCTTGCCGGAGCCCGGAGAGTATAATTGTGGGGATCCCTGGTCAGTGAATCCCCGGGCGCGACAAGGAGGCCTTACTACCTGCCCTACCCCTGAACCACGCAAAATCCCACGTACGCGCCCTGCCAATCTCACAATTACAAACCGCGATCAGTATGGCGCAACTCGGTATGATATTGCAAATTGCCCGCTCGACTTTCCGCGCCTGCATGGGTAAAATGCCAAGTAACGGGAAAACACGCCGCCCCCCCAATGGCAAGGACCCGGAGATAAGCCTGCTTATTCGATGGAGGCAAGAATGAGCACCATAATCAAGGACGTGGTTGTCCCAAAGAGTCATCATATGAAGATTGAAGTGGATGTGCCGTCCGATTTTCCGATCGGCGAGGCGAGGCTGATATTGACCCTGGAACCGAAAACCACGCTGGCAAAGCCGGTGAATCGGGCGGCGGAAATGTTCGGCAAGGGGAAAGGCAAGGTCAGGATGTCGGAAGACTTCGACGCCCCTCTCGAAGATTTCGAGGAGTATAGGTGATGCGGCTGCTGATGGACACTCATGCGCTACTATGGCATTTCGTGGGTGGTTCGATGTTAAGTCAAACAGCAGGAAATGCGCTTAATAACCGCGACAACCAGCTTTTCATCAGTTCTGCCAGTCTATGGGAAATTTCCATCAAGGTCGGCCTGGGGAAGCTGGAGCTATTGTATCCGGTCGAAGAAATGGTAGCAGGGTATGTGCGGACTGGCTCCATCCTGCTGCCCGTATTGCCGGGACATGCAATGGCTGCCGGAAGCCTCCCGTGGCATCACCGGGACCCCTTTGACCGTGTGCTTATCATTCAAGCCAGGCTTGAAAAGCTTACCATTGTATCTCGGGATGAGTTGTTTGACCCCTATGAGGTCACCTGTATTTGGTAAACGATATACTGTCCCGGATGGCGCACCCCAATGCCAAGGAACCAGAAATTATCCAAACCGCCGGATAATTAAACATCATGTCCCCCGATTACCATTCGTGTCCCCGAATCACTCGCGCCCGGGGAATTTGCACCCGAGGTACTTGCGCTATATCGGAATCGGGCAACATAATGGGATTTATCGCGACTAATTTGTAACCACTAAATTTATACTGGAACCACTTGGGTTTTCGGGAAGCTTCCTGTCTCCGCATCTTGTTACGGTCACCCCTCCCCACACGTCGGCGGTAACGGCTAGTACTACGGTTGCATGTTGAGGCAACACGTGACTCCGAACCCTGTCCTGCCGCAACCTTCCCCGCGCGTCATTCCGGCGTCTTGACGTTCGCTGCACCCCCAACGGGCGGTTTAGCCGGAATCCACAGGGTGGAACCCATGCTAAGTAACATCAGGTAAACCTAGTGCCGGAGAAGT
>JAVBQR010000151.1:0-13902 GCA_031548865.1 Planctomycetota bacterium | reverse complement strand
AATTCGGCCAGCCGTCGATTAGGTCGGAAGTGCGGTCGGTGAGGGCTTCGCGGCCGGTCGGCCGGGTGGGGACGGCGCCGGACCCCGATGGGGAAGCACCGGCGGAAGCGGGCGACACTACCTTCGCCGGTGCAGGGGCGGGGGGAGTTTGCGGCTTTGCCGCCGGGGCCGGGGTCACGGTGGCGGGGCGGTTCTTTTCCGCCGCCTTGGCTTCGTTAAACATTTTCAGGGCTTCTTCGGGACTACCCGCTTTTTTGTCGCCGAAGACGTGGGGGTGGCGGCGGATGAGCTTCAGGGTCGCACCCTCGACGACGTCCTTCCAGGTGAAGCGGCCTTCGTCCTCGGCGATGACGGTGGCGAGCATGACGTTCAGGAAAACATCGCCGAGTTCCTCGCACTGGTGCTGCCGGTCGTCTTTCTGCAGCGCTTCGCCGGCTTCCCGGGCCTCTCCCAAGAGCGATTCGGCCATGCTCGAGAGAGTGCGGGACTTGTCCCAAGGACAGCCGAGTTCGGGATGGCGCAGGTGTTGCATCAGGGCGTGGAAAGGGGAAACGTTCATGCCGTCGGGGCTGGGGCGAAATGGTTCGGGAATGGGTTCGGTCACGGGGGTCTCCAGGAGAAGGCCGCAATAATAGCGGCGTTTTGCCGAATTTCAGATTCGTTCCGCCATAATGATACGGCAATGCCGGCGGCAACGCCAGCGTGAATTTTGCCTGGCGCGCCATGATATGGGTTGTCAACTTTTGTAGTTTACGGTATCTTGGAAGGGATTTTTGCCAGCGCGGTTCTTTACGCCGGCGGGTACTTTTCTAAAAACCGTGATGCGTTTTTGGACACATTTCATTTTCCGCATTTGACAGGGAGGGAAACATGGCCAGGGACTATGCCGCCGAGTCGTTGAAGTTGCATTATCAATGGAAAGGAAAGCTGGACATCGTCCCGAAGATGCCGGTGGCGACCAAAGAGGATTTGTCTCTCGCCTACACGCCCGGGGTGGCGCAGCCCTGTTTGGAGATTCAGAAAGACCTCAACAAAAGCTACGAACTGACCGGCCGCTGGAACACGGTGGCGGTGGTGACGGACGGCTCGGCCGTTCTCGGGCTCGGGGACATCGGCCCGGAAGCCGGCATGCCGGTGATGGAAGGGAAATGCGTGCTCTTCAAGGCCTTTGGCGACGTCGACGCGATTCCCCTGTGCGTGCGGACCCAGGACGTCGACGAAATCGTCAAGGTGGTGACGCTCCTGGCCGGATCCTTTGGCGGCATAAATCTCGAGGACATCGCCGCGCCGCGCTGTTTTGAAATCGAGCGCAAGCTTAAAGCCAGTTGCGACATTCCGATTTTCCATGACGATCAACACGGCACGGCGGTGGTGGTCCTCGGCGCGATGCTGAACGCCTTGAAGTTGACCGGCCGCAAGCTGGACGGGGTCAGCGTGGTCACGAACGGCGCCGGCGCGGCGGGGGTGGCGATTATCAAGTTGCTGATGGCCCTCGGCCTCAAGGACGTGGTGATGTGCGACCGTCAGGGGGCTATTTACAAAGGTCGTTCGGGGCTAAATTCCGAAAAGCAGGAGATGGCCAATATTTCCAACCTGCACAACAAGAAGGGGAGCTTGGCCGACGTGATTAAGGGTGCGGACATTTTCATCGGTGTTTCGGCTCCGGGCACTCTAACGGAGGACATGGTGCGCTCGATGGCGAAGGATCCGATCCTCTTCCCCATGGCGAACCCGATTCCGGAAATCATGCCGGACCTGGCGAAGAAGGCCGGCGCGGCGGTGGTCGGGACAGGCCGGAGCGACTTCGCGAACCAGATCAACAACGTCCTCGCTTTCCCGGGTATTTTCCGCGGCACGTTTGACGTCAGGGCATCGGACATCAACGACGCGATGAAAATCGCCGCCGGGCGGGCCTTGGCAGGGCTTATCCCGGAAAAGGAATTGACGGCCGAGTACATCATTCCCGCCCCGTTCGACCCGAGAGTCAGGAACGCGGTGGCGGAGGCGGTGAAGAAGGCGGCGCGGGAGTCGGGGGTGGCGAGGATTTAACAGCCCGGTAACAATGTCCATTGCCGCCTTTGGCTTGTAGGCGCGATTTATGAATACCTTGGAGTTCTAGTGAAATAAAAAAACCGATCGCATCGCTGCGATCGGTTTTTATTTTAACACATGTCAACTCGTTTATTTCTTCTTTGCCGGTTTAGCCGCCGCCTTCTTCGCCGGAGCCTTGGCGGCTGTCTTCTTCGCGGCCGGGGCAGCCTTGCCGCCCTTGGCCTTGTTTGCCTGCGCTATTTCGTACTGCGCGCAAGCCAAGCGCGCAATCGGCACCCGGTAGGGGCTGCAGGAGACGTAATTCATCCCGGTCGAGCAGAAGAATTTCACGCTCGCCGCTTCGCCGCCGTGTTCGCCGCAAATGCCGACCTTCAGGTTCGGACGGGTCGAACGGCCCTTTTCGATGCCGATCTTCACCAATTGGCCCACGCCGGTCTGGTCGAGGGACTGGAAGGGATCGGCCTTGAAAATCCCCGCCTTCTTCTCGTCGACATACTCGGGGAGGAAGCGCCCGGCGTCGTCACGCGACAGGCCCATCGTCATCTGCGTGAGGTCGTTGGTGCCGAAGGAGAAGAACTCCGCCTTCTCGGCAATCTTGTCGGCGACCAGCGCGGCGCGGGGGATTTCAATCATGGTGCCGACCAGGTACTTAACCTTCGACTTCGCCGCCTTGATAATCGGGTCGGCGACCGCCCGGACCTGCGCTTCGAGAATGTCGAATTCCTTCGAGGCCATGGTCAGGGGAATCATGATTTCCGGGAACACCTTCTTACCGCGCTTCGCCGTGTTCACGGCCGCTTCGATAATCGCCCGGACCTGCATGCGGAGAATTTCCGGGTAGGTTATGCAGAGCCGGCAGCCGCGGTGGCCGAGCATCGGGTTCGCCTCGTGGAGTTGATCGATGCGGGCGCGGACGTGTGCCTCCGACATCTTCGCCACGTTCGCCAGTTCCTTGACGCCGGTGTCGTCCTTCGGGGTGAATTCGTGGAGGGGCGGATCGATGAGGCGGATGGTGACCGGCTTCCCGTTCATCGCGTCGAAAATGCCTTCGAAGTCCTTGCGCTGATAGGGGAGGAGCTTGTCGAGGGCGGCTTCGCGCGCTTCCAGGGTGTCGGCGACAATCATGGTTTGAATGGCCAATTGCCGGTCGCGGCCTTCGAAGAACATGTGCTCGGTGCGGCAGAGGCCGATGCCTTCGGCGCCCATTTCCACGGCTTTGCGGGCGTCTTCCGGCGAATCGGCGTTGGTGCGGACGTTAAGCTTCCTGATGTCGTCGCACCAGCCCATGAGGGTCTTGTATTCGGGGGGCAGGACCGGGTCCTTCAGGGACAGCTTGCCGGAGTAAATCGTCCCGGTGGAGCCGTCGAGGGTGAGCCAGTCGCCCTGCTTGAAGGTCTTGTCGCCGATGTGCATCATGCGCTTTTCGGTGTTGATGTCGAGGCAGTCGGCGCCGACGATGCAGCACTTGCCCCAGCCGCGCGCGACCACCGCCGCGTGGCTGGTCTTGCCGCCGGTGGCGGTGAGGATGCCCTGGGCGGCGTGCATGCCGCCGACGTCCTCGGGGCTGGTTTCCTTGCGGACCAGGATGACTTTATCGCCCTTGTGTTCGGCCGCTTCGGCGTCTTCGGCGGTGAACATGATTTGCCCGGAGGCGGCGCCGGGGACGGCGTTGATGCCTTCGCCGACGCGGGCGTCAGAAAGCTTCTTCTTGTCCGTTTCGGCGATGATCGGATAGAACATGCGTTCGATGTCTTCCGGGGTGATGCGGCCAATCGCCTCTTCCTTCGAAATCAGCTTTTCCTTGACCATGTCGACGGCCATCTTGAAGGCGGCGGCGGGGGTACGTTTACCGGTGCGGCACTGGAGCATGAAGAGTTTTTCGTTTTCAACGGTGAATTCCATGTCCTGCATGTCTTTGTAATGCTTTTCGAGGGTGTTGCGGACTTCCTGCAGTTGTTTCCAGGCGGCGGGGAGGTATTTGCCGAGGTCGGACAATTTCAGCGGCGTGCGGATGCCGGCGACGACGTCCTCGCCCTGGGCGTTAATCAGGCAGTCGCCGAAGAATTCGTTCTTGCCGGTCGAGGGATCGCGGGTGAAGCAGACGCCGGTGCCGGATTTGTCGCCGGTGTTGCCGAAGACCATTTCCTGGACGTTCACGGCGGTGCCGTGCAGATCGGTGATTTTTTCCACCCGGCGGTAGGTGACGGCCTTTTCCGCTTCCCAGGAGCCGAAGACGGCCTTGATGGCGCCCCAGAGCTGTTCCATCGGGTCCTGCGGGAAAGGTTTGCCGCCCATGTTCTTCTTGTAGTAGTCCTTGAATTCCTCGCAGAGGGTCTTGAGGCCATCGGCGGGGATTTCGGGGTCAGACTTGACGCCGAGCTTTTTCTTCAGGGTCGTCAGCATTTCCTCCATGGGTTCTTTCGACAGGCCCATGGCGGTGGTGGAATACATCTGAATGAAGCGGCGGTAGGCGTCGTAGGCGAAGCGGGGGTTCTGGGTGTTATTGGCGAGACCTTCGACCGAGACGTCGTTGAGGCCGAGATTCAGGATGGTTTCCATCATGCCGGGCATGGAGCGGGCGGCGCCGGAACGGACGGAGACGAGGAGGGGATTCTTGACGTCCCCGAATTTTTTCCCGGTGGTTTTTTCCAGCTTTTTCAGATTTTCCTTGACGTCAGCCTCGAGATCCTTCGGGAACTTGCGACCAAGTTTGTAGAATTCGGCGCAGGTGTCCACGGTGATGGTGAAGCCGGCCGGAACGGGGAGGCCGATGGAGGACATTTCGGCGAGACCCTGCCCCTTGCCGCCGAGAACATCCTTGGGAAGACCTCTTCCTTCCGCTTTTCCCCCTCCGAAGAAGTATACGCGTTTTGTTTTTGTCGCCATTACCAGATCTCCTTGACATGACATTTGGGTATAACCACTAAGTTAACAGAGTGCTTCTGATTTTTTCTTGTTCAGGTTCGGTCCGATTTTTAACGGGATGCGGAGCGTTTTCCGGAACGACGCCTGCCGAAAACGCCTGCAAAAAACCACCCTCCTTTCCTCATGCTGATGAGGACGGTACAGATATATCGGCCATTCCGGGAAAAAAAAGTATCAACATCTATGGGAAATCGCGATAACTACTTAATTTGCGGTTTTTTAGAGCATCCCGCTCCACCCCTCGCCGAAAAATAGGCAATATTCCGGACGCATACGGATCAATCCGAATCGGAAGAATAAACGGAGTATGCAGCAGGTCGGAAAAACTGTCAAACGAAAATGTGGAGGGGACGTGGATTTGCACGGCGGTTTTCGCTTGCTGCGCGTTCAGCGCCCGGAAAGCGTAAAAAAAGACGGCCCCGCGTCGGGGCCGTCTGATAATTGAAGTCACGCATAGTGGCGGTTATGCCGCCAGCCGCAATATGGCAAAAATCATTTTTGCCAGAATTTCAAGAGTTTTTGCTTTTACAGAAGCGCCATTCGCCGGCTCAGCGGTGATAGAGCATCACCCCGCTGGACATTCCCGCCATGGTCCGCCAGCGCTCGACTTCGCGCTGAATGGCGGTGTTGGACGGATTCGAACCCACCAAGGCTTCGCCAATCCGCAGCGCTTCCTCGTAGCGGCCGTTGGTGGCGAGGGCCATGCCCATCAGGTAATTTCCGGCCGGGTCGCCGGGGGAGGAATTCTGGTAGTCGCGGGCGGCCTGCAGGATGCCTTCCGGATTACGGCCCCACTTGCCCCAGAAATTGACGTAGGAGTAGCGGAGATCCTGGTCGTTCAGCTGTCCCGCCCACTTCTTGCCCCAAGCCGCTTCGGCTTCGTCGAGCCTTCCCGCCAAAGCCCAAGCCCAGGCTTCGAGAGCGGCGACCCCGACCACGCGGTTCGAACTGTCGGCGTAAAGGTTACCGGAGGCTTTTTGCTGGGCGGCGTAATTGCGAATGCGGCTCGCGAGTTGGGCGGCATTGTTCGGGTTCACGGGAAGGGGCACGCCGGCGGCCATTTTCAGGACTTCCACCGCGCCAATCGGCGGCGCGGAGACCATGCCGATGGAATAGGAAACCCCGCGGCCTTCGGCGGTGAGGGTGTAAAAGCGGGGAATCGCGGCATGGCTCAGATGCAGGGATTGGAGAAACGCGGTTGCTTCCGGGTTATTGACGTGACAACGGATGGGAACGTAAAGGGTATTCACGAAGTCGACAAATACGGGGTCGGACAGATGCGAGAATTTGAACGAATCGCAGGGCGGGCAGTTATCGCCTTCCACATAAATGTAAATCAATTTCCCCTCTTTGGCCGCTTTGGCTTTGGCTGCTTCAAAATTAATGGGGTGCCATTTGATTTCCGCAGCCGCGACTTGGGCACTCACCGTCAGCGCCAAGGCGCAAATCCAAAAAGACATATTTTTCAAGCGCATTATGCTCTCCCAGATTAGGTCCGGTCTGAATCCTTGCAGCTCTGAATCCTCGCAGCAATAATAATCCAAAGCGAACCCAGGACTCCAAAGCCCCCAGCTTTGGCTACTCGACAGGTTATCATACGTTTCGGGGCCGGCGACTTCCAACTTATTCCGGAAATATTATGCTCCGCCAAGCAAAAAATCGCCGTGACCCGCATTAAAATGGGGGGTTGGGGACGAAACGGGCGTTGGTTTTTTCATCGATATTATATACTGTCACGGGAGAGGGGGGGAGCAGTCGGAAAAAGTGCGCTTTTCTTCGCGAAGGCGGTTTTTCCGGTCGAAGGGGCGTTCGGTTTGCAAAAAACCGGCCCGAAGCGAACTTCGGGCCGGTTCGAAAAGAAACATCGGAGCATACGCTTGTCTTGGGCAGGCTCCCGATTCGGTTCATGGCCAGATGCCGCGCAGGCGCTTCGCCTCCACCACCCGCTTTACTGCGATGAGGTAGGCGCCGATGCGCAGGGTCACCTTCTTGTCCTGGGAAATGTCGTACACTTCCGCGAAGGCGTTGTCCATGATCCGCTTCAGCTTGGAGTTGGTCGTCTCTTCGTCCCAGCTCATCACCTGCATGTTCTGGGCCCATTCGAAGTAGGACACCACCACCCCGCCGGCGTTGGCGAGGATGTCCGGGACCAGGATGACGCCCATCTTATCCAGGATGGGGTCGCATTCCACCGTGGTGGGGCCGTTGGCGGCCTCGATGATGAACTTGGCTTTGATGTTGTGGACGTTCTCGAGGTTGATCTGGTTCTCGAGGGCGGCGGGAATCAGGACCTGGGCGTCGTAGGTGATGAGATCGGTGTTGGAGATGCGGGTCATGCCCGGCGAATCGTAGGTGTCGAGGAGCTTGCCGGTTTTTACATGCTTGAAAATGTCCAGCATGTTCAGGCCGTTCGGGTTGGCGATGCCGCCGGAGACGTCGGAAACGGCGACGATTTTCCCGCCTTCGCCGGCGATCAATTTCGCGGCGTTCGAGCCGACGTTGCCCATGCCCTGGATGGCGAAGGTCATGTCGGATATTTTCAGGTTGTGCTTGGCGAGGATGTTCTTGGTGGTGAACATGACGCCGCGGCCGGTGGCCTCGTTGCGGCCGGGGGCGCCGCCGAGCTGCAGCGGTTTACCGGTGACCACGCCGGGGACGGCGTGCCCGGTCATCATGGAATAGGTATCCATGATCCAGCCCATGATTTCCGGGTTGGTGCCGACGTCCGGGGCGGGGATATCCTTTTCCGGTCCGATAATGGGGAGAATCATGGCGGTGAAGCGGCGGGTGAGGGAGCGGAGCTCCTCCTTGGTCAACTTCGCCGGGTCGCAGACAATGCCGCCCTTGGCTCCGCCGTAAGGAATATTCACGACCGCGCATTTGAAGGTCATCCAGGCGGCGAGGGCGCGGACTTCGTCCTTGTTCACATTCCAGTGGTAGCGGATGCCGCCCTTGGCGGGTCCGCGCGAGGTCGAGTGCTGCACTCGGAAGCCTTCGAAGACTTTTACCGAGCCGTCGGACATGTGCACGGGAACGGCGACCTGGAGTTCGCGTTCGGGATACTTGAGGGCCTCGTAGTCCTGCGGCGCGTAACCCAGGATTTTGGCGGCGTGTTCGACTACCTGGAGAACATTGTCGTAGGGATTGTATTTCGGGTCTGACATGTCTGCACCTTTTTTACTGAGACTTTTCCTATGAATAATGAAATTCTGCCAAGTTCCCCGTCAGGAAAGCCATGGCGCTCAATCCGGGGTTCCGGCCCCGAATTGGTACCACCTTGACGCTCCCGAAGGAGAATAAGTGACGCACTTCTATTGTCCGAATAAATGATGTATATCCTTTTTCCATCGAAAAGCTACGGCAAAATGTCGCCCGCGCCGATAATTTTCATTCCCCTATTGAACTTCCCTTCCTCAATCCATATAAATAAATTTACCAACTTCTGTCGGAATTAGCCGTGATGCCAGTAGAAATTTCCTCATCCGGGCGCCGGGAAGAAGTTATCGCGGTCATGGATTCGGGGCTGGGGGGGCTGTCGATTTTGCGGGAGATCACCACGCTCCTGCCGGGGGAAAGCCTGTATTATTTCGCCGACAACCTGCACCTGCCTTACGGTCCCCGGCCTCTGGGGGAGGTAAGGGATTTCGTCATCGCGATAACCGGTCACCTTCTCACGTTACCCGCGAAAGCCGTGGTCATAGCCTGCAACACCGCCTCGGCGGCGTCGCTACGGGTTTTGCGGGAAATTTTCCCCGATACCCCGTTTGTCGGTATGGAACCGGCCGTTAAACCGGCGGCGGCGGAAAGCGTATCGGGAGTCGTGGGCGTTCTGGCGACCTCTGCCACATTTCAGGGCGAACTTTTCGAAAGCGTGGTGGAGCGTTTCGCCGCCGGGGTCGAGGTTCTGCGCCAGCCCTGTCCCGGCCTCGCCGAGTTTATCGAAAAGCATCGGCCCGACGACCCCGCGCTCATTCCGCTGCTGGAAAGCTTCATTCGCCCGCTGGTCGCTAGGGGTGCGGATACGCTGGTTCTCGCCTGCACGCATTATCCCTTGGTGAAGGGGGCGATAAGCCGGGTGGCGGGGCCGGGGGTGCGGATAATCGATCCGAGTCCGGCGATTGCCCGGAGAACCCGGGCGGTCCTGGCCGATAAGGGGTGGTTGAGGGAGGCGGAGTCGGAAGGGCACGGTTCGGGAGTTGGGAGTTTACAGATACGCGTCAGTGGGGAGAGAGAGAATTTTTCGCGTTCGGCTTCGATTTTTCTAGGAAAGGAGGTGCGTGCGGAGTCTGCTCCCTTTTTATGGCTGCCACGATAAGTTAGGTAATATTTCCATTTCGGTCGATACTATATTGTTGTTGAAAATATCCGACCTTCGGAAAATATTATCGGAAATTTTCTGAAAGGATTAGGGGACTTTCGGAAAATCATGGTTGGCACGCGGAAAACAAGCCGAGCGTCACGCTGAGGAAATGTCCTTTGGGCGTTTTCCTCACGGAGGATGAAGCGGCTTTTTCCCACAGTATCATGCAGACTTGATGCAGACTGTAAAAAGGGGGGTGAACATGGCCATAGACTATCAGAAAATCCTGATGGATATGAACCGTCCGCACGGCCGGCAGGGGAATGCCATGAAGAAAGCTTTTGGCGTGGTCTGTTTCATGATGGTGGTGTGCGGGGGGGCGTATGCCGCGTGGGAAACGGGCATCGCCGCGCGCGCCTGGTACGGTGCCCAGGGGATATTGGCCAAATTTACCGGCCGGGAGTTCGCTCCCGGGGAAAACGTGGCGGCCAACGGGTTGGCGCCCCAGACCGCACCGGGCGGTGCCGCGAATATTGCGGCTTCACACCAAGCCGCCGCCCCGGTGCAGCCGGCGCAGCAGAGTGGCGCGCTGCGTCCCGCCCAGGCGGCGCGGACGCCGGCGGTAAGCGCCGCCTTGCCGATTCCTGCGGAAAAGCAGGGGAATCCTGTACCGCCGGGGAGCAGCCTCCCCGGGAAAATCGCCCCGGCCGCCACTCAGGCGGCCAATACCGCCTCGCTTCGCCCCGCAGCTCCGGCGAACAACGTTGCCGTCGCCAGCGCTCCGCCGTCCGGCCTCATGCCGATGGCTCCGGCGGCGCGCTCGCCCGGCCAAGCGGGGGAAATGCCTTACGCCAATGTGCAGACCTCTCCGGCGCAGAATTTTCCGCGCGCCGAGTCCGACCCCTATGCCGGGCAGACATCCCTGCCGGTGGCGATGATCGGTTCCTCAGTCAGTGAGCAAGCCAGCCAGCGCGGGCCGTCCCTGGCCCAGGCCCAGGCGCAGTTGCAAGCCGTGGCCCAGCAGCGGCAGCAGCAGCAGCAACAGATGCAACAGCAACAAATGCAGCAGCAAACGCCAATGCCGGCCTCGACCCAAACACAGTTGCAGCCGCAGCGCCAGTCGCCATCCGTCCCGCAACAAACTTTCGCCCAGCCGGCGCCGTCCATCCGTCCCGCCGCCTCTCCCGCGCAGCCCGCCGCACCCAGCGCCGGAACGGTGATGAACATGGCGCCGACGCCGGTGCTGTCCGACGCCAAGGCGCAGATCAAGGTCGTCGACCAGATGCTGGCGCAGAATCCCGCCGAGGCGCTCCGGCGCATCGAGGAATTGCTCGGGACGCGCCTGGACGCCGACGACGCGGCGGAAGCGGGTTACCGCCGGGGTTATGCGGCGCGCATGCTCAGGGACGAAGCGAAGGCCGAGACGAGCTGGCGGGAAACGGCGGAAAAGTATCCGAACCTGCGGGGCGGGCGTTTTTCCGCGCTGGCGTTGGGGGATACCCTGTTCCACCGTTACGCCGGGGACCGTCCGCAGCTTTCCTACTGGGACGACATCCAGCTGCTTTACTCGCGGGCGCTGGGCGCCGACGACGCGCCGTTCCTGCCGGACAACGTCAAAACCGCCATCAAGACCAAGTTGAACCGCCTGAACGACGCCCTGTTTTTCGGTCCCGCCCCGTCGAAGCTGGCCCGTTACCACAAAGTCGAGTCCGGCGAACTCCTCGGCACCATTGCCAACAAATATCGGGTGGATTACGAATCCATTTCCCGCATCAACGGCATAAACCCGAACCGCATCAGCGCCGGCATGGACCTTAAGCTGATCGTCGGCGAAATCGACATCCTGGTCCGTAAAAACCAGCGCGATCCCAACAAGGGTCCGACCGTGACCTGGTTCCTGGACGGCCGCTGGGTTCGCGAATATCCGGCCTGCGTGGGGGACGGCATCAAAACGCCGGCCGGCTCGTACCAATTGACCTCGAAAGAACGGAACCCTTCCTGGACCAACCCCGTCAACGGCCAGCTTCTCCCCAACGATCACCCCGAGAACATTCTCGGCAGCCGCTGGATGGCGATGAAAGGGATGAACACCCAGGGGCTGGGTATCCACGGGACGACGGTTTACGATTCGATTCCCGGATATACCTCGGCCGGATGCGTGCGTCTCCTGAACAAGGACGTCGAGGAATTGTTCAGCTATGCCCGAATCGGCGGGCGGGTGACGATTACGGATTGAGATTTCCTTTGCGGTTGGCATGGCGCCGAATCGACCCCGGGTGAGTGCCCGGGGCGATTTTTTTGGGGCCGGGGTTTTTTTGCTGGCATTTTCGTCACCACTCCTTACCTTTCATTATTTACCCCCTCTCCACGCTTTCGGTCCGGGCCGAATCGGGGCGGGCGGGGATTTTTTCATGACCTCGGTCAAATTCGTGCCAGCGCCAGGCATTTTCAGGGAGACGCCAAGAATGAGCGAAAAGCGGCCCAGAATGCAGAAGAAAAAAACCAATCCCCTCGACAGCTGGAGCCCGAACGACGCCGGGGAACTCTATGGTGTCAACCGCTGGGGAAAGGACATCTTCGCCATCGAAGACAACGGCCACGTATCCATGTGCGCCGGCAGTTCCCCGGTCGACCTGAAAGCGCTGGTCGACGAAATCCGTCTCCGTGGCCTCGAGCTGCCGGTGCTGATTCGCTTCACCGACATTCTCCGCCAGCGGTTCCAGGTCATTCACGGCGCTTTCCAGCACGCCATGGAAACGTACGAATACGCCGGTAATTTCCGGCCGGTCTACCCCATCAAAGTCAACCAGCACCGCCATATCGTCGAGGATATCGTCAGTCTCGGCGCCCCTTACCACCACGGCCTGGAAGCGGGCTCGAAGCCGGAACTCCTCATCGCCATCGCCCACCAGCGGGACCCCGAGGCGCTGATCATTTGCAACGGTTTCAAGGATCAGGAATATGTCGATTCCGCCCTTCTCGGCCAAAAGCTTGGGCACAAGGTCTGCCTGGTCGTCGAGAAATTGACCGAACTCGATCTCATCCTCGACCGCGCCCGCGCCCTCAAAGTCGAGCCGTTCCTGGGTATCAGGATGAAATTGTCGAGCCGGGGCAGGGGACAATGGGAAAGCTCGTCGGGGGACAAATCGAAATTCGGCCTCCGTTCGAATGAAATTCTCGCCGCCCTGGCGACCTTACGCCGCCGGCGGATGCTGGAACGCTTGCAGCTCCTGCATGTGCACATCGGTTCGCAAATCACCGACATTCAGCGTTTCAAACAGGCGGCACGGGAAGTGACCTGCATTTTCCGCGAAGTCTGCCGTTTGGGGGCGAGCATAAAATATGTCGACTTCGGCGGCGGCCTCGCCGTCGACTACGACGGTTCGCAAACCAACTTCCCTTCGTCGGCGAATTACGGCCCGCGCGAATATGCGGCTGACATCGTCGACGCCCTGGTGGTGGCTTGTAAAGAGGGAAACATCCCCCACCCCAACCTCGTGATTGAAAGCGGCCGGGCCCTGGTCGCGCACCATTCGCTCCTGGTCGTCGAGGCGATATCGTCAACGGATTTGGAGAACGGGGTGGCGCCGCCGCCGATTCCCAAGAACGCCAACCAGGTGGTTCTCGATATGGAGGAAATCGTCCAGCATATCAATGCGAAAAATTACCAGGAAGCTTATCACGACGCCCTGCAGGCGCGGCAGGACGCCCTGACCCTGTTCAATCACGGCAATCTTACCTTGGAAGAGCGGGCGGGGGTGGAAACGCGCTTCCGGGTAGCCTGCCACAAAATTCTCCATCTGGTGCGTAAGCTCGATTATGTCCCCGACGACCTCGCCGGTCTCGAAGCAATGCTGGCGACCACTTATTTCTGCAACTTCTCCGTCTTCCAGTCCATTCCCGACCATTGGGCGATTCGCCAGCTTTTCCCCACCATGCCCCTTCACCGGCTAAAGGAAAAACCCACCGCCGCCGGACACCTCGCCGACATCACCTGCGATTCGGACGGGGTGATGGATCAATTCGTGGATTTGCGGGACGTACGTTACACCTTGCCGCTGCATCCGCTGCGAAAGGGTGAGCCGTACTACATCGGTATTTTCCTGGTCGGCGCCTATCAGGAGATTCTGGGCGATCTGCATAATTTGTTCGGCGATACCACCGTGGTGCACGTCTCTTCGAATGACAAGGGCTACATCATCGACAAGACGATTGGTGGCGACACGGTGATGGAGGTGCTGGCCTATGTGCAGTTCACCCGCGACGGCATCAATTCGCGGATGCGGGAACGTATCGAAACGGCTTTGCAGAACGGCGCCCTGACCCTGGAGCAATCGGCTTCGGTGACCCGTCACTTCGAAAGGATGCTTGATTCCGATACTTATTTGTGCATATAAATTTTTTCGGAATTTTATATTGCTCCGCCTGAACGCGGCTATAAGGATGTTGTAGTAAAGCTTCGGCCGAAGCTCGATTCGCCCGATTGGAAATCCCGGTCATGCGGGGTCCAAAGGGTTCGTACCGAACGTCTATTGGGATTGTGGAAAGGTGTATCGTCCCGTCAGACGAGGAAGCGAGGGAGGAAATCACTTTTTCAGCCAGTGGTTAGGCGGAAAAAGTTATTT
>JAVBQR010000088.1:0-21224 GCA_031548865.1 Planctomycetota bacterium | reverse complement strand
CTGTTCAACCTGGTCAAAGCTCAAATTCTCTATCGCCAACCTCTATGAAGCAACCACGCTTTGGAGAGCCGTGTGCGGGAAAACCGCAAGCACGGTTCGGAGGGAGGGGAGGGCTACCGCGCCCTTCCCTACCCCTATCGGTGTGGGGAGGTTTGCGGCGTAGGGGAATGGAGTCGCGTATCGCTGCCGTAGTTAGTTAAGAACACCTACTCAACCGTGGCATTTGACTTCATGCATATAACACCCTTGCAAACCAAGAGGTTAATTTTTCGAAGAAATCGAGTGGCAGTTTGCTCGATTTTTTCGAAAAGTCCCCACTCACACCTCCCCCCAAAACGCCAAGCAGGTCAGCGGCAGGGCAATCATCCCGTTACTGGCGTGTTTTTGAAACAGCTCCCGCAAATCCCGGACATAAGCCTCAAACCCGGCGTCGCCCGATTTCGGCGCGTACGAGGACGACAAACAGCGCCCGACAAAACCTTCCCCGTCCACCGGCATCAGGTGCGGGAATTCGCGCCGGTTCACCCGCCGGTCCCGGAAAAACGGGGCGAAGCGTTCCTCGGTCAAATCGCCGCCGCCCCCCGAAAAGCCTTTGAAATTGGGGCAATGCCGCTGATTGACCGCATACAAATCGCCGGCGGTGGGGTCGGAGGGATCCCGATGATTCCACACCAAAACGACCGGCCGGTTCGGCCGGAGAATCCGCCGGCATTCCTGTTTAAATTGCTCAGGATCAAACCAGTGAAAAGCCTGGGCGGCAGTGACGCCGTCCAGGCTGTGATCGGGGTTAATCAGGGTCTGGCTGGCGTTACCGGTCGTAAAGCTGAAGTTCGGATTGGCCGGGAGTTTCTGCAGCGTCGCCAGCATGTCCGGGTTCGGTTCCACTGCCGTGACCCGCAGACCTGCGTCCAAAAGCGCCAGGGAAAAAATCCCCGTCCCGGCGCCGACGTCGGCAATTTGCGCGCCGGGAATGAAGGCGAGTTCATCCCGTAAAAAGGCGAACAACTCGCGCGGATAACCCGGCCGGTTCGCGGCGTAGACTTCGGCTTTGCCGGAGAATTTGTCCTCGTTCATTTCGGTTCCTGGCCCAACTTGTCGTACCTGCCTTCGGCGCGGTGTTTCTCGGCCAATTGGGAAATGCGGCTGTCCTCGACGTAGTCGAAGCCGGCGCGTTCTATTTGCCCCTTGATGTAATCGATATGCGGGCAACGCGGGCCGTGCACGCTGGAGCGGGTGATGCAGGTGGAGAGGTGGACCATGACCGCGTCGGGGGTCAATTGGTCGCGTTTTTTCAGGTTGTTCCTGACATTCACCAGTTTCCGCCACACCGCCCGGCCGGTGCAGCCGCCGCAGGTCGTGGCCATATAGCGGACGCCCTCCTTGGGATAATCCTTGAAGGCGTCAATCCGGGTGTCGAAAGCCCAGCTGCACAAATAACCCGGGCAGTTTTCCCGCACCGCTTGATCGCACTGAATCACCACCACCATTTTCTTGGCCGCTTTGTCAGCGCTCATTTGTCCCCTCCTCCTGTTATTTTTGAACAGAACTTCCACAAGAAAAAATTGTCGCCGCCGACATGCCCGATGTCAACGGCGACAATCTGCTTGGTTACCGCTTGGAGAGAAATCTCCCTTACTTCGCGCCTTCGGCCACGCCGAAATCAATCGTTTCAAATACGGTCGAACCGTCGCCGCGCACCAGTTTCAATACCCCGTACACGGGAATTTCCGGAGTGAGATACCAAGTGCGGAGCAGCTTGTCGCCCTTATAGACGTCGATAATGTTCACCTCGGCCTCGCCGTCCCCGATCATCGCCACGCCTTTACGGCGGCCGAAGGAGTCGCCTTTTTCGCCGCCTTCGCGGTCGGCCGGCGGGTCGATATACTCTTCCCCGACTTCCTGCACCACCCGCCGCGAATCCTGAATCTTTCCATCGAGGTAATTCTCGGTACGTACGGTTACCTGAGCCTTGGTGCCGCTGCCGGAGCGTTCGAGAATCGACACCTTCTGCACCATCCCGTTCGCCATCTTGAACTCGACCCAGTCCCCTTTTTCGGCGGTATACAGCCCGTTCGGGATGGTGACCATCTTGTATTTCTCGCCCGCGCTCGCGATGCCGGCCAGTAACACGCAGGCCAGCGCCATGATCATGATTTTCCCCATGCCTTTCGTCATACTCTCTCCTCGCTGTACGTTTTCATCGCAGTCCGATGAAAGAAAAATTACCACGAAGTCCCAAAAACGGCAACAACATATACCGAACGCAAACCCAAACCGCCCGGCTCCTTTCCCAAAACCGCCTTAAGCGTTCGGGAAGCAATCCGCAAACTCGTCTCCGGGAAAAGGATTTGCGTTTCCCCTACCGTATGCAAATACTTGGGCAAATGCAAGCGTCGAGGAAGTAATTTGAAACTTCCTCCCCCTTAACAAAATACGGCGATGAACCTACCGGAGAGCAAAGCCATGCGAAAAAAAGTCTTTGACGAAACTTCCGCCGAAACGATAACCCCAAACAACGGTTCGCCCTCGCCGAAAAATTCCGGCCGGCAAAAAAAAGCGTCGGAACGACGAAATTCCGGCCCCGCTCCCGCGGCGTCCGATAAGAATATTTTAGCTCCGGCCTTCACTTACGACGTCGCTATCGTCGGCCTCGGTTACGTGGGCCTTCCCTTGGGGGTCGGCTTCGCCCGCGCCGGGCTTTCCGTCCTGGGGTACGACATGGACGCGAAAAAAATCGAGGCCGTCAACGCCGGCAAGTCCTATATCTCCCACATCGCCGACGCCGATCTGCAGATCATCCTCGACAAAAAAGGCCGCGCAACCATAAACCCGCAGGATCTCTCCCAAGCCGCCGCCATCCTGATTTGCGTCCCCACCCCGCTCACCCGCCACCGCGAACCCGACATGCGCTTCATCGAAAACACCGCTGCCATGCTGGCCGGAGTGGTCCGGAAAGGCCAACTGGTCATCCTCGAATCCACTACCTACCCGGGGACGACCCGCGAACTCCTGTTGCCAAAACTGGAAGCCGGCGGCCTCAAGGCGGGGCATGACTTCCACCTCGCCTATTCGCCGGAGCGGGAAGACCCCGGTTCGGCCGGACATTCGGCTCCGAACATCCCGAAGGTGGTCGGGGGCTTCACCCCCTCCTGCCTGGCGGCGGCGCGGAAGTTGTACGACCGCATCGTACCGGCGACGGTGCCGGTCTCGAGCCTGGAAACGGCCGAGGCGACGAAGCTCATGGAAAATATTTTCCGCTGCGTCAACATCGCGTTGGTAAACGAGCTGAAACAGGTTTTCCAGCGCATGAACATCGACGTCTGGGAAGTGGTGGAGGCGGCGAAGTCGAAGCCGTTCGGGTTCATGCCCTTTTATCCCGGCCCGGGCCTGGGCGGGCACTGCATACCCATCGACCCGTTTTACCTGACCTGGAAGGCGCGCGAATTCGACTGCTCGACCCGCTTCATCGAGCTGGCGGGCGAAGTGAACATCGCTATGCCCGAATACGTGGTGAAGCGCGCCGCCGAAGAACTGAACGCCGCGGAGAAAAGCCTCCGGGGCAGCCGGATACTCATCCTCGGCATGGCTTACAAAAAGGACGTCGACGACATTCGCGAAAGCCCCAGCCTGAAGCTTTTGGAACTTTTCCAGAAAAGCGGCGCGGAAGTGGCCTATCACGACCCCTTTGTTCCCGCCTTGAAGAAAATCCGCCGTTACGATTTCGCCCTGAAGTCGACGCCATTGTCGCCGCAGTCCCTCACCGGTTTCGACCTGGTGGTGGTTGCGACGGATCACAGCCGGGTCGATTACCGGTTGGTCGGCGAAAATGCCCGGCTGATTCTCGACACCCGTAACGCCATGGCGAAATTCCTGCCCTGTCGGGCCAAAGTGGCGAAAGCGTGAAGCCGAGCCGGCATGGTACTATGGTTGCAGTGATGGGATATAATGAAGATGCACACAAAAACAAAAAAAACACCGCTGCACAATGCGCCATTGTCGCCCCTTAACGATTTTGTATTCAAGCGGCTCCTGGGCGACCGGGATCACCTTGACCATCTGGCCGCCTTTCTGGAAGCGGTCCTCGATTTGCCGGCTAGGGAGTACAAAATTATCGAGATAATCGACGCCAATGTCGGTGGGCGGTTTCCCCGCGACAAGAAAGGCATCCTCGACATAAAGCTGGTCACCACCCATGGAAAACGCATCGATATCGAGATACAGGTGGAATCGCAAAAATGGCTCTGGGAACGCATCCTCTTTTACAGCTCCACCATGATAATGGAGCAGATCGGGGAGGGCGAGAATTATGACAACATCAAACGCTCCATCAGCATCGTCATTACCGACCATCATCTGACCGACAAGGCGGAACGGCATTACCACCACCGCTTTATCCTCTACGATCCGGTAGCGCAACTGGAATACCCGCGCCTGCTGGAAATTCATACCCTGGAAATTCCGAAGTTGCCGACCACTCCCGACGGCAGTATATTATGGGAATGGCTCAAGTTTTTCTCCGCGAGAACGGAAGGAGAATTCGAAATGACCACGAAAACCAATCCGACCCTGAAAAAGGTCTGGGGCCGCCTGAGAGAACTCAGCGTGGACGAAAACGAACGCCTCCTCGCCCAAGCCCGGGAAAAGGAACATCGGGACATGGATGCCTTGATGAAAAGCCGCTATTTGGAGGGAGAAGAGAAGGGAATTCGTAAAGGCCGCAAGGAAGGCATGAAGGAAGGCATGAAGGAAGGTATGAAGGAAGGCATGAAGGAAGGAATGAAGGAAGGAATGAGGGAAGGGAGTGAGAAGACGCAACTGCACATCGCCCGTAAGGCGCTGCAGAATGGTTTTACCGTGGAGATTGTCGCCAGCCTTACCGGCCTGCCCATCGAAGCCATCAAAAAACTGCAACGAGATTGAGGGAAATCATGGTCATATAATGCGGCGCCCCGGAACCGTGTTTCGGGGCGCCGCAACTTGTTACCCGGCAAAAATTCCGTCGTCGGAGCCGAGTCAATGCTTCAAATGATGCTGAGCGCCCGCAGCAGTACGATGAAAATCACCACCGGCGACACATAACGGAGGAGGAAGCGAAGCACATTCGCCCCTCTGAAAGGAATCTGGCCGTCGTTGGTCATTTCCTTAAGCATTCCCGCGACCGTCCAGTAGTAACCGATGAAAATGCAGGTGCAGAGGCCGGCGATAATCATGAACACATTCTGGGCGAGGTAGTCTACCAGGTCGAAGAAATTCAGGTTGAACAGTTTTATTCCCGCCAGCGGACCTTTGGCGAGGAAGCCGAGAACCGCCTCCTTCTCGATCAACCCCATGGAAAGGGCGCAGGGACTGGACATGATGAAGGTGAAAATGGTGACAATCAAGGTCGCCTTCGGACGGGTCGTTTTGTGCCTGTCCATAAGGTAGCCGACGCCGACTTCCATCAGGCTGACGTTCGAGGTCAGGGCGGCGAGCCAGAGCAGGACGAAGAAAATGATGCCGAAGAAAATCCCCAGGGGCATTTTTGAAAACACCTGCGGCAGGGTGATGAAGGTCAGGGTCGGGCCGGCGGTCGGCTCCATGTTGAAGGCGAAGACGGCGGGCAGGATGACGAATCCGGCCATCACCGCCGCGAGAGTGTCCAGGACCGGGATAATGTAGGCGCTCCTGACCATGTTCGTTTCCTTGCGCATGTAGCTTCCGTACATGATGATGATGCCCATCCCGAGGGACAAGGACCAGAACATCTGCCCCATCGCGTCCAAACAGCCGGAGAGGGTCAGTTTGGCGAAATCCGGCTTAAGCAGGAAGACGACCCCTTCCCAAGCGCCGGGCAGGGTCAGGGAACGCCCGATCATCACCAGCATCAACAGGAAGAGGAGCGGCATCATGATTTTTGAACACCTCTCGATCCCCTTCTCGACCCCGCGGTAAATAATCCACGACGATCCCAGCAGGAAAATGAGGGACCAGATGATCGGTTCGTAGGGGTTGGAAATGAAGGTGCCGAAGGAGGCGGGAATGTCCTTGGGGAAACCGTCCGATATGTACATCACAAAACGGAAAATATAGGCAATCACCCAACCGCCGATGACGACATAATAACAGGGAATCAGGATGCCGGACAGGACCCCCAGGACACCGACGAATTTGAAACGCCGGTTCATTTTTTCGAAGGCGCTGACCGGTTCCAGCTGGGTGTGGCGGCCGATGGCGAGTTCACCCATCATCAGCGGGAGACCGGCGATGAGGATGAATATAATGTATACCAGCAGGAAAATGCCGCCGCCGTTCCGGCCGGCCAAATAGGGGAACTTCCATAAATTGCCGAGCCCGACCGCCGAACCGGCCAAGGCCATGACAAACCCGAAGGAACTGCCCCATTGCGAACGGTTGTTTTCTTCCATGGTTACTCCTTTTCAGGTGGAAAGTAAACGGCGGCGGTTGCCAAAATGCGAACACCAGGAAAACCGGAAATGTCCTGCGGGATAAGACGGCATGACGACTTCGAGAGAAGGTCATTGAAATGCCCATACCGGGAAAGATCAAACGCAAGGGCATTTTACCTTAAGATTCCGCGTTAATCAAATGCATTCGTTTTTGTAATATTAGTATCGGTCCAGGCTGGTAAAAAAGCGTAAAGGATTATTCCATGCCGTCCTACTCCCATATCCCGGTCATGCCCGGGGAAGTGCTGCGGTTGCTCGATCCCCAACCGGGCGACATCGCCCTGGACGGAACCACCGGCTTGGGCGGACACTCGCGCCTCATGGCCGATGCGGTTGGCGCCAATGGGGCGAAGGGGCGCCTCCTCTGCTTCGACCGGGACCCCGAGGCCATCATGCAGGCGCGGGAGAACCTTGCCGAGGTGGAAGTTCCGATAACATTTATCCGGGCTACTTACGACCGGATGGGCGAAGAGGTCCGCAGACTCGGTATCGAGCGGGTGCAGCGGATACTCCTGGATCTCGGCGTTTCCTCACTCCAGCTCGACCGGCCGGAACGGGGCTTCTCCTTCCGTAACGACGGCCCCCTGGATATGCGGATGGATCAGGAGGGTGGCGGCCCGACCGCCATGGAGATCGTCAACACCTGGCCGGAGGAGCGGCTGAAGGATTTGTTCGAACGGCTGGGGGAGGAACGCTTTTCGGGAAGACTGGCCAAAAGAATTGCAGAAGCGAGGCTGCAAAAGCCGATAGAAACGACAGCCGTTTTATCCGCGCGGGCGGAGGAGGCGGTGCCGTTTAGGGGGAAAATTCATCCGGCGACCAGGATGTTTCAGGCGCTCAGGATGGAGGTTAACGACGAACTGGGTGCCTTGTCGCGGGGATTGATGCAGGCGGGACGGCTGTTGTCTCCAGGGGGGAGATTGGCTGTAATCACCTTTCATTCCCTCGAGGACAGGCTGGTGAAACGGACGTTCCTGCGTTGGCGCGAACTAGGCGCGGCGCGGCTGGTGACGAGCCACGCCGTGTCCGCCACCCGTGGCGAAGCGCTGGAAAACCGGCGCTCCCGCAGCGCCAAACTCCGGGTGGTGGAGAAGACCTGAAGACGTCCCGTTTCGCGCACTATGGGGAAAGGACGGCATTTGAGCATACGCGCATTCGTACTCGGGGTGGCGCTCTTGGCGCTGATCAGCTGGTGCATGGTGCGGGAGTCGGTGAAACAAACGGAAGCCAGATACCGCCTGGCCGAGCTGGCGCGGCTGGAGGACGAAGTCCAGAAACGCCTGGACCAGTTGCGCGCGGTCGAGCAGGAACTCCGCTCCTCGACCCGGCTGGCGAATGTGATTAGGGAAAAGAAAATGCAGTTCGTGGTCATCGGCAGCACCAGCCCGCAGGCGCCGAACGGCCTGGTTCGGCGGCCCGGCCAGGTGCTGGAAGAAGGTCTCCCGGAGCATCACCTCGAAAAACTCGCCGACCTGGACGTGGCCACGGTCGGGAAGTGATTACGAAGGCGCACGCCATGGCGGCCGGAGCGAAAGTCGGGAAGGGAGCGCCCCGCCGGGAGCCGCGTGCGCGCGGTTCCTGGCTGTTCTCCATTCTCATCACCTTCGCCTTTATGGCGGTCGGGGCGCGGCTGGCGCAGTTGCAGATTATCGAACACCACGAGCGCGCCCAGGAAGTGGTAAACACGCTTTACAAGTCGACGACCGAGCGGGACCGCCGCGGTTCCATCATCGATTCGCGCGGGGTTCCCCTTGCCGTTTCGGTGCCGGCCCGCGCCTGTGCCCTTGACCCCAAGGTCCTTTTGGAACAAGAGGGCTCCCGCCCCGAAAAGCTGGTGAAAACCCTTACGGAAATCCTCCAGTTGACTCCCGCTGAGGTGCAAAAAATCGAAAAGGGCCTGGCCGCTCGCCACACCCCGAAAAACGCCGATCCGGAGGTGAAAGTCCCCTACCGTTTCGTCTGGGTCAAGCGCCGCATAACCGACGCCGAGCACAAGGTCCTGTCCGACGCGATCGCCCAGGCCCAGAAGCAGGCCTCCGACGCCTGGAAAAACCGCCGCCGCTGGCTGAAGCTCGCCGGCAACCGCAAGGTGGCGCGGGACAAGGAAAACGAAAACAAATTCCACGAATACGCCGAGGGCTGGCGGAAGGTCGCCTTGGACGCCGAGGGCAGGTTCGCCGGGGTGATGTTCCCGCCGGAGTACAACCGCAAGTACCCGCAGGGGCAATTGGCCTCGCACGTCCTCGGTTTCGGAAACATCGACGGCGACGGCCTCGAAGGGGTGGAGAAGACTTGCGATTCGCTGTTGCGGGGCCAGACCATTCGCCGCCTGGTGGCCCGTGACGCCCGCTCCCGGGCGCTTTCCACCATGGCGGTCGACAAGCGCTCCCCCAACGGCATGACGGTGGAATTGACGATTGATTCGGTGGTGCAGGCGATTGTCCAGGAAGAACTGCAGGAGGCGGTGGACAAATACAAGCAGGAGTATCCGCAGGTAAACGCCCACGCGGTGGTGATGGACCCGAATACCGGGGACATCCTGGCAATTGCCAACTACCCGACTTTCGACCCGAACCATCCGCGCGTCGAGGAGGACGGGAAAACCAAGGTCGACCCGCGCGCGCGCCGGAACGATGCGGTTATTGCCACCCAGGAACCGGGCTCGACCTTCAAGCCGCTCCTGATTGCCGCCGCCCTGGAGGAAAAGCTGGCGCGCCTCGACGAGGAGATTGACTGCAACACTTTCACCCTGAATAACGGCCGCCGGAAAATCAAGGATATCCATCCCTACGACCGCATGAACCTGGAAATGGCCTTGACCAAGAGTTCGAATCCGGCCATGGTGCGAATCGGCCTGCGTTTGGGCCCCGAGAAGATGCGCGAGTACGTGCTACGCTGGGGTTTTGGCGAGAAGACGGGGTTGGGTTTGCCGGGCGAAGAGTCGGGGAAGGTGACGAGCCAGCGGCGCTGGACGGAATGGACCATGGGCTCGGTCCCGATGGGGTACGAGGTGAATGTGACAACGCTGCAGATGGCGGCGGCTTACAGCGCCTTGGCGAACGGCGGGATGCTGCCGAAGCCGAATCTGGTGAAGCGGATTTACGATGCGACCGGGGGGCTCCTCCTGGAGACCCAGCCGACCTGGCGGCGAAGGGTGATTTCCGAGCAGACGGCGGCGGACATCCGCCGGGTGCTCCGCAAAGTGGTGACGGACGGCACGGGCCGCCGGGCGAACATTACCGAGTACCAGCTGGGCGGCAAGACCGGCACGGCGGAGATGATCGCCAACAAGGAGGAGAAGAAGGCCAATCCGAAGGCGGGTTATTCGAAGACCCGGCATACGACGAATTTCGTGGCGTTGGCGCCGTGGAACAAGCCCCGCGCGGTGATTTGCGTGTCGATTCGCGAAACCGGAAAGTACGGCGGCGAGGCGGCGAGTCCCCCGGGCGCGGCGATTGCACGGCGTTTGATGGGTTATTGGGGAGTGCCGACGGCGGACGGGACGCCGATTACGGCGGACATTATGCCGAAGCAGGTTTTTGAGCCGGCGCCGGTGCCGATTATTTATACGCTCGGGGACGAGGACGACGAAAACCGTCTCGAAGAGGAGATCGATCCGCGTTGGATGGAAGAGATGGTGTATGACGAGGAGGCGGTGGGTTAGGAGTAGGCGGGCGCTTTCAATTTTACCAAGCCCTCAATCTTACCTGGAGAAGATAATGCCGAGTGAGAAGGCCGGCTCCACCGTCCCCACCGTTCTAGTGGCGGGAGTGGATCCGATAAAACCCGCCTATGCAACGAACAATATCCCGGTGTTTCTAGGCTGCGACGATTTGTATTTTCCCCATGCCATGACCGTGATCGCCTCATTGATTGACAACGGAACGGCTGAGAATAACTACGATGTGCTGATCGTTCAGGAAGGCGTACCTGCGCAGCGGTTGGCCCGGGCTTCGCAATGGGCGGCAAAGTTTTCCAACCTAAGTTTACGTTTCATAGATATGGACAAGGTGATGGATGGCGTCGGCCGGCGGATGTTTCATGCAAGCAGACAGATCACCCTGGCGGCTTATTACCGCATGTTTGCCCCCAGTATTTTTACCTCATATGAAAGAATAATTTATCTTGATTCGGACGTAGTGGTGCTTGGAGATTTGGCGGAATTGTTCCGCTGCAACTTGGCTGGTCGGTTGTTGGCCGGATGCCGCGACATATCGCTCAGGATGGAAGCGCGGTTGCATCCCGCGTTTGCGGTGTATTTACAGGAGAAGCTTGGCCTTGATTCCGGCGATGACTACATCAATAGCGGCGTGCTGTTGCTCGATTTGGACCGGATTCGGCAAGAGGGGTTGGACAAGAAGCTGTTTGCCAACGCCAGGACCATAGAAAATCCGCACTATCACGATCAGGACATTATCAACGCGACCATGAAAGGTCGGGTCAAGATTCTTGGTTATGAGTGGAATTGTTGCGATGCCGTATTGATTGACAGCGACGGACTGACGGACCATACCTATCTGGACGCCGACTCCCAGACGTATGTGCGGAGCGCATTGGACAATATCAAGATTTACCATTACACCGGACACAAGCCCAACAGCCGCTTGTACAACGGCAATCGCGACGGGTATTATTGGCGCTATGCATCCCGCACGCCGTTCTATGCGGAATTGAAGGCGGCCTTTATGAGACATTGTTCGCCGTGGGTTATCTTCCCCAGGTACTTGAATTCCACCGTCCGGACGTTTCTTTATCGGTTGCGTTTCCTCATCACTCCGGCTGATAAGCGGGAAAAGCTTTTAAAAAAGCTTCATAAGATGAATAGTAGAAAAGATCGCATGTGGAATTTAATGCGGCGTTTCGGTCCCTTAGGTTATGCCGGCCTGAAGGATTACGAGGGGGAAAACTGATTCCGATTTCACCGTTCAAGGGACCATGTCCCCCTGACCACTCCGCCACCAACTTGAGGCTGGACCCAATCGCACCAAACGGAAATGCACCGAAAGAACGGAGCCGATCATGCACCTACGCGAACTAGCCGCCAAAATGCCCGGCATCGAACTCCTCGGGCGCGGCGACCCCGGAATCATCGGCATCACTTCCGACTCCCGCGATGTCAAGCCCGGCTTCCTTTTCGCCGCCCTCTCCGGCTCAAAGCAAAATGGCGCCGCCTACGTCAACGAGGCCATAAAAAACGGCGCCGCCGCCATCCTCGCCTCGTTCATCCCCACCCTGCCCCAGGACATCCCCTGTCTAATCAGCCCCGACACCCGCCTCGCCCTGGGATTGGCGGCAGACCTGTTCTACGAACAACCCTCGCGGCGGCTCCAACTCCTCGGCGTCACCGGCACCAACGGCAAAACCACCACCGCCTACCTTATGCGGCACCTGCTCAACTCCGCCGGACGCCGCTGCGGCATGCTGGGAACCATTGAATACGACCTGGGAAACAAACTTGAACCCGCGCCCCTGACCACCCCCGACGCCGTCCGCTTCACCCGCTCCCTCGCCGAAATGCGCGACTTCGGCTGCCAGGCGGCGGTCGTCGAAGTCTCCAGCCACGCCCTCGACCAGGAGCGGGTATATCCCCACCGCTTCAGCGGCGCCATCTTCACCAACCTGACCCGCGACCACCTGGACTATCACGGCGACATGGACAGCTACCTAGAAGCCAAACGCCGCCTGTTCCTCGCCCTGCCGGCCGAAGCGACGGCGGTCCTCAATTACCGCGACCCCGCCGCCGCCCGCATGGCCGACGGCTGCAAAGCGAAATGCGTCGGCTTCGTCCTTCTGGACAGCGCGGCAACCGCGAAGGCGGTGGACGCCGCAACCGTGCCTGCCGAAACGGTAAGTGCGGCCGGGGAAAACGCCCCAGACCGGGCGACCGCGGACCGCCCCGCGGCAAACGCCAGCCTACCCGCCGGAATAATCACCGCCAGCATCACTGCCTCGGACCTCCGCGGCCAATCCTTCCACCTCCACGGCCCCAATCTGGAACTGGACTTCCACACCCCGCTGGTCGGCCGCCACAACGTGGAAAATTGCCTCGGCGCCATCCTCCTCGCCCTCAACCTCGGCATCGGCGCCCATACCATCGCCAAGGCCCTCGCCTCCTTCCCTGGCGTCCCCGGCCGCCTGGAACGGCTGGAATCGGTCACCGGCATCGCGGCTTTCGTCGACTACGCCCACACGGACGACGCGCTCAGGTCGGTCCTCTCCGTACTGCGGCCCTTGGTCGCGGGAAAACTCATCACCGTCTTCGGCTGCGGCGGCGACCGCGACCCGGGGAAGCGTCCCCTGATGGCCAAGGCCGCCGAGGCCTTCTCGGACACGGTTATCGTCACCTCCGACAACCCCCGGACCGAAAACCCCGACGCCATCATCAGCGCCATCATGACCGGCTTCGCCCATCCGGACAAAGTAATCCGCGAACCCGACCGCTCCGCCGCCGTCTACCGGGCCATAATGCTCGCCAGCCCCCGGGACGCGGTGCTGATCGCCGGCAAGGGCCACGAAAACTACCAAATCGTCGGCACCGAAAAGCACCACCTGGACGATCGCGAACTGGTCCGCAAAGCCTTCCACGCCGTTTGAAAACTTCGGGAATCTTTCATCCCCTGAAACAAGGGCGAGTATGATTTTTGCAAAATGGCGGTTGGTGTTTTAATCGCCATTCTGTAAAACTTCAGTTAAAACTGGACTTTTACAAAATCAAAAACCCTTGAAATCCGGGCAAAAACGATTTTTGCAAAGTGGCGATTGGCGGTTAAATCGCCACTTTGCAAAAGTTCAGTTAAAACAAGGACGAACCATGAACGTCACGCTAGGAGAAATCGCCGGTTGGTGCGGCGGTAAAATCGAACCCGCCGACGCCGCCGACCTAGTCGTCCGCGGGGTATCCACCGACACCCGCACCATCCAGGACGGCGAACTTTTCGTCGCCATCGACGGCCTGAACACCGACGGCCACCGCTTCCTCCGCTTCGCCGCCTCCTCCGGCGCCACCGCCGCCGTGGTCGAAAAGAAGACCCCGGACTCCGGCCGCCTCCCCCTCATCCTGGTCGACGACACCCTGGACGCCCTCGGCCGCATCGCCAACGGTTACCGCTGGCATCCACCGTTAATCCCGTGGGTCGCCATCACCGGCTCGAACGGCAAGACGACCACCCGGGAACTCCTCTCCCTGATCCTCCACTCCCGCTGGAAGGTCCGCTCCTCCAAACGGAATTGGAACAACTTCATCGGCCTGCCGCTTTCCATGATGGGTCCTCCGGACGACGCCGGCGTCGCGGTGATGGAAATGGGCACCAGCCATCCCGGCGAAATCGCCAAGCTGCGGGAAATCTGCGTGCCGACCATCGGCATCGTCACCTCCACCGGCGAAAGCCACCTGGAAGGCTTCGGGAACAGCCAGGCGGTCGCCAAGGAAAAATCCGACATCTTCGGCTGGCTCCCGCCGGACGGTTTGGCGATTTACCCGGCCGACGACCCGAACGCCGAAATCCTCAGGAAAGGCGTAATCCACCGCCTCGCCACCTTCTCCTCCCGCCCCGACTGCCAGGCGGATTTGGTCGCCAAGGATATCGTCGTCACCGCCGCCGGCAGCGAATTCACAGTCGAAAACACCCGCGTCCTCCTGCCCCTGCTGGGCCGGCACAATATCGGCAACTGCCTCGCCGCCATGCTGGCGGCCAGGCACCTCGGTATCGACCTCCCCGAGTCGGCCCGCGCCGTCTACCGGGCGAAGCCGGTCCCGGGACGTCTACAGGCCACCCGCACCCCGGCGCGGCTCACCGTCATCAACGACTCCTACAACGCCAACCCGAACTCGATGCTTGCCGCCCTGGAGGTCCTCGACCAGCTGCCCCGTGGCAGGAGAATCGTGGTTTTCGGGGACATGCTGGAACTCGGCCCCGACAGCCGGCACTGGCACCGCGACCTCGGCCTGGCGATAGGGATGATGGACATCGACGCCCTTTTCGCCGTCGGCCCCGAATCGGCGGCGATGGCGGAGTCGGCGCAAGTGAACGCGCGGATCGTTGTCCGGCATTTCCCGACCGTGGAGGCGTTGTGGATGGAACTGCGGACCTTCCTGAAACCGCTGGATCAAATTCTCGTCAAGGGGTCCCGGGGCATGATGCTGGAGCGGGTCGTCAGCCAGCTGCTGGACTGGTTTCCGCCGTGCAATTAATTCTACAACGCCGGATTTGCGGGGACCGCTCCGCAATTCCGGCGTTGTAGTGTTAATTGCAGATACCCCTGTGTTCGAAAGGGTTTTGTTTTCATCTTGAACTTTCTGAGGAAAGCGAGCGGCGGTTTGCCCGAATTTCCCGGACAGCTCACTTCTGGAGACCTCCTTGCTCCGTTACCTTTCCCTCGCCGGCGACTTTTTCGGCCCCCTGCGTGTTTTCGAAAGCATAACCGTCCGCGCCGCCATCGCCGCCATCCTGGCCTTTCTGGCCGCCCTGGTTCTCGGTCCCCTCTTTATCCGCCGCATGGCCGAGCGCCGCGCCACCGAGGACGTGTCGAAACCCGACGCCGCCAAACTCCAGGAGCTCCACAACGGCAAGAAAGGCACCCCCACCATGGGCGGGCTCTTCCTGGTCGCGGCGGTGGCGCTGGCGGTTTTCCTGTGCTGCGATCCGAAAAACCCCCTGGTCTGGATTGGCCAGTTCGTTCTCCTGTCCTTCGCCGGACTGGGTTTTATGGACGACTACTGGAAGCTCAGGGGCTGGGGGAAAAAAGGCCTGATCAAGCGGCAGAAATTTGCCGGACAAGTCGTCCTCGCCGGCATCACCGTCCTCCTCCTGGCGTGGGGAAGTTCCCAGGGCTGGTACCGCATGACCGCCCCTCCGGCCGGCGACAAGGAGCAGGAAATCGAAGCCGCCACCACCGAGAAGAACGTCGCCCCGCCGACCCGCCTCGTAGTCCCCTTCACGAAATGGTCGAACGTCAGCCCGGACCTCGGCGCCGCCTACTGGATTTTCGCCGCCCTGATCATCCTCGCCTGCTCGAACGCGGTGAACCTGACGGACGGCCTGGACGGCCTCGCCAGCGGCTGTACCATCATGGTAGCCGGCACCTTTTCCCTCCTGGCCTATATCGCGGGAAACGCCATGCTCTGCGCCTTTTTCCGCATCCCCATGGTGCCGGGGGCCGGGGAACTCCTGGTTTACGGGGCGGCCCTGTTCGGGGGACTCCTGGGATTCCTCTGGTTCAACGCCAACCCGGCCATGGTGTTCATGGGGGACACCGGCAGCCTGGCCCTGGGGGCGGCCCTCGCCTACCTGGCCATCGTCACCAAGCAGGAGTTGACCCTCATCGTCGCCGGCGGCATATTCGTGTGGGAGGCCTTGTCGGTGATCCTTCAGGTGGGGTCCTTCCGCTTGTGGGGAAAACGCATTTTTAAAATCGCCCCCTTTCATCACCATCTCGAATACGGCGGCTGGAAAGAGAACCATGTGGTGGTAAGACTGTGGATTGTCGGGGTAATCCTGTCGATAATATCACTGGGACTATTGAAAATGCACTGATTCCGGTTAGGACCAAGCCAGAAAGAGCCGCCGCATGGCCGCAGAATTGACCCCGACCGATCTGGCCAAAACCCTGGCCTGGCACCGTTCGCGCCTCCTGATGATCGTCATTTCCCTCACCGGCTTCGGCATCATCATGATTTATTCCGCCAGCGCTTTCCGCGCCGCCCGGGGCGGCGGCTGGGAGATGGCCTACGCCTGGAATCAAATCTCCTGGCTGGGCGTGGCGGTTCTGGGCATGCTGGCGATATCCCACATCCCGCACCGTTTCTGGATGAAACTCCGCCTGCCGATACTACTTGCCTGCTACGCCCTCCTCTTCCTGGTCATCACCCCCCTGGGGACCCGCGTGAACGGCGCCAACCGCTGGTTCCGGTTCGGCGGCTTCAACGTCCAGCCCTCGGAACTGGCGAAAATCGGCATGATTATCGTCTTCTCCGCCTTCCTCGCCCGCATACCCGCAGGAAAACCGCGCTTTTTCCACGACGTCGTCCCGCTCTGTTCCGCCGCCGCCTTCGCCATCGGCCTCATCGTGCTGGAACCGGATTTCGGCACCGCCTCGCTCCTGGCGACTTCCCTCGGGGTCCTGATGATCGCGGGGGGCGTGCGCATATGGCAGTTCATCCTTCTGGCCGCGCCGGCTGTTCCCGCCGCCGCCTGGTACGGTCTGAACAAGCTGGAGTACATCAACCGCCGCGTCGAAACCTGGGCGGCGGGACAAGCCTACCACACCAACGCCTCGGAGGTGGCGATCGGCTCCGGCGGACTGTGGGGCGTGGGGCTCGGGCAGGGCCCGGCGAAGCTGGACTATCTCCCCGAAGCGCACACCGATTTCATCTTCGCGATGGTGGGGCAGGAGTGCGGGTTGATTGGGGCCTTGTCGCTGGTGGGGCTGTTTTGTATACTTGTCTGGCAAGGCATGGCCATCGCCAGGAACGCGCCCGACCGCTTCGGCTCGCTCCTGGCTTTCGGTTTTACGGCCCTGATTGGCGGGCAGGCCCTGTTCAACATGGGGGTCGTGACCGGCATGTTGCCGCCGAAGGGGATTTCCCTTCCTTTCGTGAGCTTCGGCGGTTCGGGTCTGGTGGTGTTTTATTCAATGATTGGGATAATGGTTTCCATAACCAGGGGCGTGGCGGTTTACCAACCAACGGTGGAAAATGTCAAGGAAAAATACAGCCCGCAACCGGCGTTCAAGTCCGGATTCCAGGAAGGCCGACCGGAAGCCGTTTCCGGCAAATGACCCGTCCCGCGAGGCGCCCCGGCCGGGGCAGCCCGCCGGACCCGCCGCGGCGGGGGAAGCCAGGGCGGAAAAGGACGCCGGCGGCGACAAGCGCCGCATGCGGATTTGGCTCGCCGGCGGCGGCACGGGCGGGCACATTTGCCCCGGAATGGCGCTGGCGGACGAACTCTTGAAGTTGCGCCCGGAAATCCGGATCGGCTTCCTTGGCACCAACGACGGCCTGGACCGCGAACTCCTCTGGGGGTCGGGATACCACCTGGAGCTTCTCGCGGCCGGAAGGGGTTCTCCCCTGAACTGGAGGAAGCCCTCTAACCTGCCCCGGTTCATCTGGGCCATGTGCCAGGCCTACCGCATCTTCCGCCGGGATCGTCCGGACGTGGTGGTGGCGCTGGGGGGCTTCGCGGCGGCGGCCCCGGGGCTCCTGGCCCGGGTCATGAACATTCCCCTGGTGATCCTGGAGCAGAACACCGTGCCCGGCCGGGTGAACCGGCTGCTGTCCGGATGGGCGAGACAAATCCACTCCCAGTTCGAGGAGGCGCGGCATTATTTTCGCGCCTCGCCCGCCACTTTCCAGGCCAGCGGCTCGCCGTTAAGGAAACCCTTCCTCGAACTCTGCGCCGAACCGCCCTGCGAAGGCGACGCCCTCCTGGTGATGGGCGGCAGCCAAGGGGCGAAGCGGCTCAACGAGATTGTCGCCGAGGCGGCGCGGCGCATCGTCGGCGAGACCGGCTGCCGGCTGATTCATGTCGCGGGTCCGGCCCACGAAGCGGAAATCCGCAGTTTTTACCGCTCGACCGGAGTTAGCGCCGAAGTATACGGCTTTTACAATAACATGGAAGAATTGTACCGGCGTTCCCGCCTGGTGGTGGCGCGTTCGGGGGCGATCAGCCTGGCCGAATTCGCGGCGGCGGGTCTGCCGGCGATTCTGGTGCCGCTCCCTTCGGCCATGGACGATCACCAGCGCCTCAACGCCTTGTCCCTGGCCGGCGCCGGAGCGGCCTTGTCCTACGAGGAAACAACCGCCCAGACCGAAACCTTCGCCCCGCTGGTGGTGTCCTTGTGGAAGGACGAGAAGCGCCGCAAAATCATGGCGGAAGAGATGCGGCGGACGGCGCGGCCGGAATCCGGCGAGGAGATCGCCCGGGCGGTCCTGGAGCTCGCCGACGGGAAGAATTGAACTTTTTCACTGAACTTTTGCAAAGTGGCGATTTAACCGCCAATCGCCACTTTGCAAAAATCGTTTTTGCCCGGTTTTCAAGGGTTTTTGATTTTACAAAATCGCCATTCGGCGGTTTGAATGGTGATTTTGCAAAAGCCCAGTTTTTCAGTATGACGATTTAACCGCCAACCGTCACGCTGATAAAATCATTGTCGCAATAATTTCCAGGGTCATATTTTACAAAATCGCCATTCGGCGGTTTGAATGGCCATTTTGCATAAATCAAGGTAAAACATTGTGCCCCACCCCAACCTCAATCAACCCGACTTTCTCCCCACAACCCGCGAAGCCATGAACGCCCAGGGCTGGGACGAACTCGACGTTCTCCTGGTGTCCGGGGACGCCTACGTCGACCACCATTCCTTCGGCACCAGCCTGCTGGGGCGCTGGCTCATCGCGAACGGTTTCCGTACCGGTCTCATCTGCCAGCCGCGCTGGGACAACCCCGACGACATCACCCGCCTCGGCCGGCCGCGCCTCTTCGCGGGCGTTTCCGCCGGCGCTTTGGATTCCCTGGTCGCCCATTACACGGCTTTCCGGAAAAAACGCGGGGAAGACGCCTATTCCCCCGGCGGCGCGACCGGGCAGCGCCCGAACCGCGCGGTCATCGTCTACACCGGGCTGGTCCGGGCCGCTTACCCCGGTTTACCGGTGGTCGCGGGCGGCATCGAGGCGTCCTTACGCCGGGCGACCCACTACGATTTCTGGTCGGACGCCTTGCGCCGTTCCATAGTGCTCGACAGCAAGGCGGATATGGTACTCTACGGCATGGCCGAAAAGTCCATCCTGGCGGTGGCGAAGCTGCTTGCCGAACTTCCGCCCCGGCAGAAGGCGGCCGAAGCCCTGACGGCGGCGCGCCTCCCCGGTTCGGCCTACGCGGTCCATCCGGACGCGGTGCCGGCCGGCGCCGAGGAATTGCCTTCGCATGAGGCGATTTTGGCCGACCCGGAATTTCTCATCAAGGCGACCCTGGCATTCGAACGGCAGATGCTCCAGGGCGGACCCTGCCTGGTGCAGCGTTCCGGCGGCCGGGCGGTCGTTTTCGAGCCGCCGCCTGAACCGTTGTCGACGGCGGAAATGGACGCGGTTTACAGCCTCCCGTTCACACGGCTCGCCCACCCCGCCTATCACGAGGCAATCCCGGCAGTGGCGATGATCGCCGAGAGCGTCACTTCGCACCGGGGCTGCGCCGGGGGCTGTTCTTTTTGTTCGCTGACTTTGCACCAGGGCCGGGCGATTCAATCGCGGAGCGAAAAGTCAATCCTTGCCGAAGTGGCGCGGCTGGCCGAGGGACCGGAGTGGAAGGGTTCCGTGTCGGACATCGGCGGGCCGACCGCCAACATGTGGCAGGCGGAATGCACGGGCGAGCGGGAAAAATGCCAGCGTGCCAGCTGCCTGTTTCCGAAACGCTGCCGCTTTTTCCAGGCTCCCCAGGAAGCGGTCGCGGCTCTCCTACGGAAGGCCGCGGTGCTGCCGGGAGTCCAGCACGTGCGGGTCGCGAGCGGCGTCAGGCACGATTTGGCGCTCGAATCCGACGCGTATATGGCGGCGCTGGTCGGCGAATTCACCGGCGGCCAATTGAAAATCGCCCCCGAGCATATTTCCGAGAAAGTCCTCCGCCTGATGCGTAAGCCGCCCTTGCGGCTCTGGGAAACGTTCCTGCGGAAATTCGACAAACTTTCCGCCGAAGCCGGCAAGGAACAGTTTGTCATCCCTTATCTCCTGAGCGCCTTCCCCGGGTGCGGCGACGCCGAAATGGAGGAGCTGGCGGCCTGGCTGAAGCGCCGCGGCTGGAAGCCCCAGCAGGTGCAGTGTTTCATTCCAACCCCGGGGACGCTGGCGACGGCGATGTTCTACGCGAAAAAAGACGCGGACGGCAGGCCGATATTCGTGGCCCGAACCGACGCGGAGCGCATGCACCAGCATTACCTGATCGCGCCCGAGGAAAAGCCGGCGCCGCCGAAACGCGAATTCCGCCCGCGGACCGGCGACTCCCGCCCGGGCGGCCGGGACTTCCGCCACCAGCCGCGCGGCAACGAGCGGCGGGATTTCCGTAACGAACCCCGACGCGAAGGAGGTTCGGAAACGCGGGATAAACCCCGGACGGCTTTCCGTAACGATTCCAAGCCCTATGACCGCAAACCGACCGGCGACAGGCCGTTCGATCGTAAGCCCACTGGCGACAGGCCATATGATCGCAAACCAGCCGGTAACAGGCCGTTCGATCGCAAGCCCACCGGCGACAGATCTTATGATCGCAAACCGGCGGGTGACAGAACGTTCGATCGTAAGCCCACCGGCGACAGGCCCTATGATCGCAAACCGGCCGGCGACAGACCGTTTGACCGCAAACCGGCCGGCAACAGACCGTTCGATCGTAAACCCACCGGAGATAGGCCCTTTGATCGCAAATCGGCGGGCGACAGACCCTATGATCGCAAATCGGCGGGCGACAGAGCGTATGATCGCAAACCGGCGGGCGACAGACCGTATGATCGCAAACCGGCCGGCAACAGACCGTTTGATCGCAAACCGCCCGGCAATAGGCCGTTTGATCGCAAGCCCATCGGCGACAGGCCCTATGATCGCAAACCGGCGGGTGACAGACCGTACGATCGCAAACCAGCCGGCGACAGATCCTATGATCGCAAACCAGCGGGCGACAGGCCGTATGATCGCAAACCGACGGGCGACAGGCCGTTCGATCGTAAACCCACCGGTGACAGGCCCTATGATCGCAAACCGGCCGGCGACAGGCCGTTCAACCGCAAACCGCCGGGCGG
>JAVBQR010000062.1:0-8897 GCA_031548865.1 Planctomycetota bacterium | reverse complement strand
GTTTAGTGGACCAACCCAGCGACGGTTTATCGACCTGGAGTCCGGCGAGTTACGTCTCACCCCGGTTCAACGCTTGTGGCGCCGGAATGACGTGTGGGGAGGTGTGCGGCGTTACAGAGCCCGGAGGCGCCGTTCCCTTGCCTAGCCGTTACCACTGACGTGTGGGGAGGTGTGCGGCGTTACAGGGTGCGGATTGACGTAACAGAGTTGAGATGCGCCCGTGGGCCGGATTATGGGGACACGAAATTTAATTATCCAAACCGCCGGATAATTAAACATCCTTGTCCCCATAATCCTTGCGTTTTCAGCTAACCGAAAAATTTTCGAAAAGAAACTTTCTGTCCTAAACAAAACAACCTGCAAGGAGGCAGTATGCATAGAGCCGCTTCACCCCTATCCGCCCTACTCGCCTTTCTCCTGCTCTTTGGTCTCGGCTCCATCGCCTTCTCGGGGGAGAAAACCCTCCGCATCCTGTCCTGGACCGATTACTTCGAGCCGGCGCTGATTTCAAAGTTCCAGCGCCAATTCAACTGCCGGGTGCAGATCAAAAACTTCGAATCCTACCACGACATGCATGCCATCCTGCGGGCCGGCGCAGCCGAGTACGACTTGATCACCCCCCCGCAATTCATGGTGCAGCTGTTGCGGGAACGCGGCATGCTTATGGAAATAAACCTCTCCCTGGTCCCTAATTTGGCGAATGTCGATCCGGACATGTTGGCGCTGGGGGAGAAAAGCGGCCTCATGAAACACGCAGTGCCGTATACCCGGGGGGTGACGGGGATTGGCTATGATAAATGGTTGGTGAGGGATGGGGGAAAGAGCTGGGGCGTGCTGGCGCGGGCGGATCTGGCGAAGCGGATGATGATGCTTGACGACATGCGCGAGAATATGGCCGTGGCCCTCCTCTACCTGGGGCACGATCCCAACACCGGGGAGGAAGCGGAAATCCGGGCGGCGGCAGACCAGTTGATCGCCTGGAAAAAAAACCTCGTGCCTTACGACATGGATCAGGGGAAGATTGGCCTGGCCTCGGGGGACTTGCTGGTGGTGCATGGCTATAACGGGGACGTCGGGTTGGCGATGCTGGAGAACCAGGATGTCGAGTTCGCCGTACCCCGCGAGGGCGCGACCTTGAGCCTGGACTATTTCGTCATTCCGGTGGTGGCGTACCGCCCAGACTTGGCGCACGCTTTCGTCAATTTCATGCTGGACGTCGGGAACGCCCGGGCGAACATGGAGGGGATTCTTTACGCGATGCCGATACCGGAGGCTTTGGCGAGCCTGGATGAAAGCGTCAGCGGCAGTCCCTCTTTCACGGTTTCGAAGGAGATGCTGGCCCGCTGTCACATCATCAGGGACCTTGGCGAGGACAACGCGATATATGCGCGGGAATGGGCCAGAGTGAAGGCGGAGGGTGAACGGTGAACAGCAAACACAAAAAAACTCTTGCCGCCATCAATTCACTTGCCAAGTCTATCCAATTTCGGGATGTTGAATCACTGTTGCGGGCAGTTGAATGCAAACGCGTGGAAGGAGATGGCTCACGCATCACCTTTGCAAAAGATGGGAAAAGATTCCATGTGCATAGGCCTCATCCCGGGAATACATTGCTGCTATACCAGGTCAAGGAGTTAAGAAGTTTTCTTAATGATATCGGAGTCAAATGATGAACGAAAACACCATGGAATATAAGGGCTATACGGCGGTAATTCAGTACAGTGCGGAGGATGAATGTCTGGTGGGAGAAGTGGCGGGTATCGCGGACAAGATTGGTTTTCATGCGGACAGTGTCGAAGAGTTGCGCCACGAATTCAAGATTTCCATCGACAGTTATTTGGCGGCATGCAAGAAACTCGGTGAAAAACCGAATCGCCCGTCGACCGGCAAAGTGGTTGTACATTTTCCATTTGAGACTTTTATCGGTGTCTCACAGGCGGCCGACGCTACCGGACAGAGCATTGACGAATTGGTCGTCTCGGCGGTGCAGGCGGTTTACCCCTATTCACAAGGTTCAACAATAGCGACGAAAAGTAAAGTCAATAAAATTAGTAAACCTGTCCGACGTAGAGGAAAAATAGGCTGACGAGAGTTCGAACACACCCTATTTCTTCTCCGCCGCCTCCATCGCCTCCTTCGCCGCGTCCATGTGCTTGACCGCCCACTGGCGGTACAGGAACGACTGCTCCTCCGGCGCTTCCGCCAAGAGGGCCTTGAAGCACATCCGGGCCTCGGTGTACTTGCGCAGCTTCATGTACACGATGCCCAAATTGTAATAAAGCAGATCGTAGCAAATCGTCCCCGCCCCGTCCTCGCCGGCCACCGGCCGCTTCTCGAATTTGCCTTCCTTCGGCGGCAAATTCGCCTTGAACCACTCTTCGCCGATCTCCTCCGGAACCGGCGGCGGGGGCTTCGCGTCCGACTCCTGCTCCGCCACCGGCACCAGGCACATAATGAGCGAACTCTCCGCCGCCTCGAGGTTGCCGCTCACCGCGTACATGAGCCCGGTGAGATAATGGTCGATGTGGTCGTTCACCGCCATGCGCTTTTCCTGGATTTGCGAGGCCTGGCGGTGCATCATGGTCTCGGCGGCGGTGTCGTACTGGAAAACCTTTCCCAAACTTTCCGACTGGGTGCGGAGCGTTTCGACCTCGATGGAAACCTGGCTTTCCACCGTCACCAGCGCGCTTTTCAAATCCTGGTGGTCGGCCAGGAACTTCCGGAAAAACGAATCCGCCTTGTGTTCGGAAAATTGGTCCGACTGGTCCTTCGCCTTGGCGAAGCCGCTGGACAGGTTGACGTTATCCCTGGTGATCTCCTGCGGCAGGAATTTCAGGCTGCTTTCGAGCGCGTTCCAGTCCTTCATCACCACGCTCACCGCCACCATCTGCCGGTCGAGAACGTAGCGGGGGCCGAGACAGCGCTTCCACATTTCCAAGCGCCGTTTGGGACCGGCTTCGGTGAACAATTCCACAAACGGCCGGTAACGCATGGGCAGGAGGAAGGCCTCGGACCTGAGCCGGCCGGCGACCAGGGTCCTGAAGGCGGCGAAGCCGGGGAATTCCCCCTCGTCCGCTTCGGTCCCGTCGTGGGCCCAGCGGACAAAGGCGGCGAGGAGCCTGGCCAGGCGCTGCCGATGCAGAAACGGGGACGAGTCCTTGCCGGTTTTGTCGGCGGGCGCGTTGAAGGTGCCGGGAGCCGCCGCTTTCGCCGCCTCGAAGAATTCCTTGAACTGGGCGGGGAAGGCGATCTGGTTGTATTCCAGCCAGGCGTCGGCGAGGCTGACCGGGAACGTTTCCCGGGCCGTCCCCAGGGGGACTACCAGGCAGTTCATGGGATAACGGAGGCGCCGATCGGCGTCGGATTCGCGCTCCTTGTTGAAGGACTGGGTGTCGGTGCCTTTTCGGGAATTGCGGCCGGCTTCCTCGTCGTCCAACGCGACCAGCTTGCGGATTTCCGAACAATAGCGGGGGTCGCCTTTCCCGGGGGCAATCACCACCGACAGCGGTCCGAATTTGCGGTGTTCGCGGACCTGCAGCAGCGGTTGTCCGCTGGCGATCATGTCATACAGGCAAACCGCCTGGAAGGCGTCGGTGATTTCCTGCCGGTTGAGTGGGGGAGGCGGGTTCTCCTCGCCCAGAAACACCGGGAGCTGCGGCATGCTTTGTCCGCCCGCGGACTCTTCCGAACAGCGGTTGAGGGTTTTCTGGATGGCGGACAGGAGGTTCGCCAATTCCTGGATGCGGTCGTCGAGGCTGGTGCCGGCCCAGAGGACCCGGAGCTGCCGGGTCAGGCCCATCATTTCGTAGTTGGCCGCTTTCCAGAGTTCGAACTGTTCCCGCACCACCGACTTCCCCACCACCGCCGAATGCAGGGATTCGTCGGCCTTGGCCATGATGAATTCGATTTTTTGGACCGTATTCACGTAACTGCGGCGGTCCACGAAGCTCATCTTCTCCCGGTCGAGCTGGTGCGAGGAGCCGGTGATGGTTTTGAAAAGATTGAAAGCGTCGAGAACGCCTTTCGACAATTTCGCTTCCAGCCCGGTGGCGGCGATGGATTTGGGGACCGAATCCATATAGGCGTTCAGGGTGTCGATTTGCCGCTGGAGGTCCTCGGCAAAGTCGACGTCGAGGCGGTCGCGGTACATGTCCTGGAGCCAGGGTTCGAGGTTGTAGACGCGGGTGGCGGCATGGTTCTGGCCGAAGGTGGCGGCGAGGCCGGAGAGTTGTCTGCCGACCTGGGCGAGCAGTTCGGGAGAAAGGGCCTCCCTTTCCGACTCGGGGATGCCGGCGGGGTCGAGGCCTTTTCCCTCGATGGTGGCCCAGGAGGTGTTGGTGACGAGAAGCTGCGGGGTGATGCCGAAGTTCAGGAAAGCGCAATCGTTCTCGGTGAGATAGATGGGGCGGTCGGGGAAGGTGCAGCCGCCGATGACAATATTGCGGCAGTAATCGTACATGTTGTTGGCGATGGAGCGGACAATGGCCCAGCAACTCGGGAGCAGCGCCGGATTGGACTGCGCGGCCTTGAACGCTTTGCGGCGGGCCGCCAGTTGTTTGGGTATTTGATCGAGATAACTCGCCATGCGTCAGCCTGAGTCGATGAGGGGTAGTCCAGCCCGGCATCCAGGGACAAGGCTGGTATAATACCACAAATGCCTCCCACAACCTTACCCGCTTGTGCCGGAAAGTCAACAAATCCTTTCTACACAACATTCCGGATTTTGTAGCTGGAGCGCCGGGTTTTCGGCGATTTTTTCGGGATTGCGAAAAAATACTTGCCAAGCGGTTTTTGTGAGGTAAAAAAACACAATGGATAAAGCGTAGCAATACCAAGACGACAGCTTGAAGGCAGGTTCAGGCGTGCAAATTTGTAAATTAGGTTTAAACGGACCCGGTTGTCCATTTCACCCAGAGAGAGGATGAATCATGCGTTGGCAAAATCGGGAAGGCAGTCAAAACGTCGAGGACCGCCGCGGGAGTGGCGGAGGTGGAGGCGGAGGCGGCATGGGCATGCCGGCCAAGGGGGGAATGGGCGCGTTGATGTTTATCGCGGTCATGGTGGCGGGCTATTACGGCATCGACCTGAGCCCGCTGGTCGGCGACGGCGCCGGCCTCACCTCCGGCGCGGTGGTGAGCACTCCCTACACCCCGACCGCCGAGGATCAGGAGATGACCCGCTTCGTCTCCGTCGCCCTGAAGACCACCGAGGACGTCTGGGGGAATTTCTTCCGGCAGATGGGGCGGACCTACCCCCCGCCGAAGCTGGTCCTCTATAACGGCGGCACCGACACCGGTTGCGGCTTCGGCGAAGCGGCCATGGGACCGTTCTATTGCCCCGAGGATCAGAACGTTTACCTGGACGTCGCCTTTTTCCACGACATGCAGCGAAAACTCGGCGGCGGCGGCGACTTCGCCTACGGTTACGTGCTGGCCCATGAAGTCGGACACCACGTGCAGCATTTGCTGGGAATCGACCAGGAGGTGAACCGGCTCCAGGCCCGGGGGTCGAAGGCCCAGGCCAACCACATGTCGGTGCGGCTGGAGCTGCAGGCAGACTGCTACGCCGGAGTATGGGGGAACGCCATGCAGAAGCAGGGCATCCTCGACGCGGGCGATCTGGACGAGGCGATATCCACCGCCCAGGCCATCGGCGACGACCGCCTCCAGAAGCAGAGCATGGGCCGGGTGGTGCCGGACAGCTTTACCCACGGCACTTCGGCGCAGCGGCAGTACTGGTTCAAGCGGGGGTTCGCGTCCGGGAATCCGAACGATTGCGATACCTTCTCCGACCCGCGGTAAGGCTTCGCCCCAAGCCAAAGCCTGGTTTACGAAACCCCCGGCCCTGCGACCGGGGGTTAATTATGGAGATTTTGCCAGCCGCCCTATTCCGGCCGTTTGGGTAGGCGGCCGGAGGCATGCTTCCAATTAAGCGCCTCCTTCCCGCCCATCAATTTCGAGGCCGAAGTGTAACAGCCAGCCAGGCAGATCCCCGCGAAGAGGAGGAAGGCCGTGCGCACCGCCGGCAGGAACAGGCCGGCCGTCCCGGGGGAAAGCGGGTGGTCGCCCATGTAATGGTGGACCACCAGGGAGGTGATGGCGATGGAAAGGGACTGGCCGATTTGCCGCGCGGTTCCGGTGGTGGCGGAAGCGGTGCTGGAATCGCGCTGCGACACCGAGCCCATAATGAGGTTCGAATTCGGCGGCGAAAACAGGCCGAAGCCGACGCCAATCAGCAATTGGACCAGAACGATGTAGTAAAGCGGCGTGGTCGCGGTCAGGGGGACCAAAAGCAGGAGCCCGACCGTGATCAGCCCCATGCCGGAAGTGGTGAGGATGGAAGGGTTGACCCGGTCCGACAACCAGCCCCCCAGGAGGGCGGCGAGGGTTTGGATGACCGGCTGGGAGATAAGGACAAAGCCGGCGGCGCGGGTGTCGAGGCCGCGCACGGACTGGAGGTAGAGGCTCAGGATAAAGCCGATGGCGAAGGCGGCGGAGTAATTGATCATGGCCGACAGGGCGGCCAGGCGGAAATGGCGGTTTTCCAGGAACAGGTTGAGTTTAAGCATCGGCGCCGGGGTGGCGAGTTCGGTTTTCACGAAAGCGTAAAGGCCCAAAGCGGCGGCTGCCAACAGGGCCCAGCCGGAATTGCCGGGTAAAAAGGAAAAGCCGAAAATCAGGGCGGCGACGCCGGCGATATAGAGGGCGGTGCCGGGTTTGTCGTAGGGTTCGCCGGCGGCGACTTGCCATTCGTCCTTGATGGCGAAGGCGGAGGCGACGATGGCGACGAGGGTAAGGGCGGCGGAGAGGAAGAGGATACTGCGCCAGCCGAAATAGTGGGCGAGAAGCCCGCCGAGGAAGGGCCCGACGGCGATGGCGAAGTAGACGACGGCGGTGTTTACCCCGAGGGCCTGGCCGCGTTTTTCCTTGGGGAAGACGGCGGTGAGGATGGCCATGTTAGTGGCGAAGACCAGGGCCGAGGCAAGGCCGGCCAGGAAGCGGCAGATGATAAGCACCGTCCCCGACCAGGCGAAGGCGCTGGCCAAAGTGAACAGGGCGAAGAAGGCCAGGCCGATGAGGAAAAGCTTCCGCCGGCCCAGCAGGTCGGCGGCGCGGGCGGCCGGCATCTGGAACATGGCCGAAGCGGCGAGGTAGAGGGAGACGACAAAAGTGAGGGCGAAAGCCGACATGGCGAAATCGTGGGCGATCTGCGGCATGGCGAGGTTGAGGCTGGAACCGGTGAAAGGTACCAGGAAGACGGCGATCGAGAGGGCGATTTGCACCTGGAGGGGGTTTGACTTGGGAGACTCGGGGGGCATGTAGGGGACGCTTTCAGATAATTGTGAGACTAACGGGGACACGAAATTTAATTGCCCAAACCGCCGGGCAATTAAACATCATGTCCCCGTTATTCTCGCGTTTTTCCCTTACCACATAAACCCCACCCCGACCTGACCGCTATGGGTATGGGAACCTGAGGAGTGATCATAGTCATAACCGCCGAAAAGGTAAATGGTTTTTTCGGTGTTGAGATCGACCCGGCCGGCAAGGCCGAGACGGACGTAGTCGCGGCCCGCGTCGGCGCCCCGGGCGGCGATGCCACTGGTGGGGAGGATTTCGGGGTAAATCACGCTGTCCGGCGCGGCAGAGCCGCTGAGGAGACGGTAGTACTGGGCGCGGCCGGTGAGGGTGACCCGCTCGGTGGGGGTAAAGGAGGCGTCCAGGCCGACCCGGAGATTGAGGCGGTGATCGCTGGCTGCGCCATAGCCGCGGAGGTCGAGGCCGTTACGGGCGCCGAAACCGCTGCGGGATTCGACAAAGCCGTCCTGCCAGATCTTCGCGTAGTCGAGGGCCAGGACCGGGGTCAGTTCGAAGCAGGGCAGGACCGGGAAGGGGCGGTTCAATTCGAGGCTGGCGTAGAAGGCGTCGCCACTAAAGCTGCCCTGGTAGAGGTCGTGGATGCCGGTGTCGAACAACTCGCGGCGGGAATCGTAATGGGTGCGGCCGTAACCGGCGTAGGCCTTGAGGTAAAGGTCCCAGTCGAAACGGTATTGGGCGTAAACCGCCACCTCGTAATCGTCGGAGGTGATTTCGGACTGCACAAAGCCGCTGGACTGTTTCAAGCCGGGGTTCGAATAGGCGCCGAGGAGCCCAAGGGTGAAACGGTCGGCGAAAGTCTTGTCGATACCGAGGAAGACGGCGTTACGGTCGAAGCCGTAGCCGAAGGAATTCTGGTCCGCGTCGACCGATCCGGTGTGGCGGTAGCCGGAGAGCCAGACATTCCAGCCTCGGGTGAACCCGGCGGCACAGGGGTCGGCACAAGGGTTCAGGCAGGGGTCGGATAAGGCGCGGCGCTGGCGGGCAAGCCGGCTGTTTTCATCGAGACGCTGGAAAGGTTGGCGCCAGGGCTGCCAGAACATCATCGCCAGGGTGTTGGCGCGGGGGTCCTCGCGCTCGTAATCGGGGTTGTAGCCGAGTTCCAGGAAATAGGCGTCCCGATCGAAGGAAGTGTTGTCGATACCCTGGCTCTTGAGGGTGAAGATCCGGCTGAAGCCGAGGATGTCGTCGTCAAACTGGACGTTGGCGTTGGGTGCCCAGCTGCCGGCGGTGCCCAGCATGCGGTCGGCTTCGGAGGATATAATATAATAACGCAGGCTCTCGCCCCGGAAATCGAGGAGGGTTTGGGCGGCGGCGGCGGTGAAGCCGAGGGACAATTTGGCGCCCTTGGCGATATTGACGCCGTAGGCGGATTCGCCTTTGGAATTGGTCGCTCCCATGACATGGAGCATGGCGGCGTTGGGGTCGGCGAGGGGGTCTTGGGTGGCGCCGCCGACCAGGGTGGTGTGGAAGAGGGAGCCGGCGGCGAAGTTGCTGGTGCCGGTCAGGCGCAGGCCGTTG
>JAVBQR010000165.1:0-19755 GCA_031548865.1 Planctomycetota bacterium | reverse complement strand
ACTCGTGTCCGACGCCCAAGAACGTCGTACCCCGGTCCCGCCCAAGAAACAGACCGTCATGGTCCGCAAGGTCGTCCGTCCGGCTCAGGTCCGCGAAGTGAAGGTTCCGCCGAAGCAGAGCACCTACACCGCCCAGACCGTTGTCGCCCCGGCCCGCACCGAATGGCAGACCGTCCCGGCCACCACCCAGCAGATCCCGGTCATGGTCGAAACCAAGGCCCCGAGCTACACCAGCCAGGCCATTCCCGAGAAGAAGGACACCATCACCCGCCGCGTTCTCAAGCAGCCCGCGACCATGGTATGGCGTCTCCAGTCCAATGCTTACTCCCAGCAGTATCGTCCCATCAACTAATCTAAGTTGATGCGAGAAGAGTAAGAAAGTTGGCAGGAATACAAGCGTTCACTCTTCGGAGTGAACGCTTTTTTTATTCCCGGGCGAGGGGCTATCTCGGCGAGAGGGTTTTTTTATGGAAAGTGCGGGGTTGGGTTGGCTGTTTTTTTCAATGAGTCGCGGGAGAAAAGCATGAGTTTGTCCGAGTACAAAATTTCCACTGCCAAGCGCGGGATGTATATGATCACCAGGCAGGTGCAGGAGGCGGTGCAGGAAGCGGGGATAAAGGAAGGACTGGCGGTGGTATTCAGCCCCCATACCACCGCCGGAATAACCATCAACGAAAATGCCGATCCCGATGTCATGGATGACGTGTTGCGGGGTTTGGACAAAAGTTTTCCGAATTTACCAACCTTCAAGCATGGCGAAGGGAATTCCGATGCCCACCTGAAAGCGAGCTGCCTGGGCGTTTCCGAAACCGTGATTGTTACGGGAGGACGGCTGCTGTTGGGAATTTGGCAGGGAATTTATTTTTGCGAATTCGACGGGCCGCGGGAAAGGAAATATTTTGTAAAAGTGCTGCCGGGGTAAAAAAAAGCGGTTCAACCGGGGGAGGGGTTGAACCGCCAGGGCCTGGGGGGAGGCCCTCGGGGATGGGTCTGGAGAAGAGATATCTTTTATCTGCCTGCAACCGCTGCTATTTTAAAAGCCACCCCCGGTTAGGGAAGGAGGAGGAGTTCCAGCCGGGGGTTGGGAGAAGGAGTAAGTTTTCTTACTTCTACTACATTAGAGACCTGTCGACGTCCCGGGTCCCCCCCTCGCAAATATTTCTTTTTTTTTATTTTTTTGTTCCTCAAGGGGATTGGTTTCAGAGTGCGAAGCGCTAAAATAGGGGGATTGACTTTATTATCGGACGCAAGGGAGTGAACTTGAGGGAAAAAAGGGAATTTCTTTTACATGTTTGCTGCGCCCCTTGTTTTGCCGCCGCCCAGGCTTCCCTGGCGGAGGGGGGCGGGGACGGCCAGGTTGCCCCGATCCTGGCCGGGATATTTTTTTATAACCCTAACATCCATCCGCTTCTGGAGTTCCGTCGACGCGTGAAAGCCCTGCAAGTTTATCTTGAAAGGGATCGCCTTACAGCGGAAATTGATGGGACCTATGGTCTGCAAATTTATCTTGACAGGGTGGCGAGCGGAGCCGTAAATCGTCAAGAGCGTTGCAGTCGTTGTTATCGCTTGAGATTAGCGGAAACGGCGCGCAAGGCCTGCAAAGAAGGGTTGTCTTTTTTTTCCACCACCCTTTTGGCCAGCCGCGAACAGGATCGGGACCTGGTGATTGCGGTCGGCCGCGAGATTGGGAAAGAGCAGGGGGTCGAATTTTTAGTCGAGGACTGGCGAAAAATCCTGCCTGACGAAAAAAAAATGCGGGGGATCTATAAACAACAATATTGCGGTTGCATTTTTTCCGAAGAGGAACGCTATCGCAATACCAACAAGCATTTGTATTGACTATTGTTTTCCGCATCGCCATCCGGACCGCCGCCTGGCGCTTTCGCGAAAGCAAAACCCCTGAATCATACGGCAGACGACCTATTAGTTACTCGGTTAATCGCCCGGGCGCCGCCTGCCCAGGAGAAGAGGAATAATTCATGCTGCGCTGGCTGTTAAAACTCATTTTCCTCGCCGCTCTCGCGTTCGGCTTCTACCATATAGCTTTCGAAGACGCTCCGGATCTGCGCCTCCCCGGCGCCGGCGGTGAACTTCTCGCCGCCAATCTCCCCGGAAACACCACCGGCCAGCCGGATGTCCGCGTTCTGGTCGCCGACGCCCTCGATCAGGCCATCCTCACCATCAACGGCCGCGTCCGCATGGAAGCGGTCACCATGCAGATGCAGAAGCAAACCGGCGATTTCACCCAATCCGTCGCCGTCGAAGTCACCCCCACCGGCCAAGGCATCCGGGTCGGCGCCGAGCTTTACGTGCGCGTCCGCATGAAAAACCTCGATTCCCAGCCGCTCCGTCTCACCTGGCGGATCGGGAACGACCAAACCACCGTCTCCATCCCCCACGAGATTGAAATTTACGGCACTCATATTATCGAAAACAACAAGAAATATCCCAAGGTCCGCGTTCTCGCCCGCCTCCCTATTGAAGAATATCTCTACGGCGTCGTCGCCGGCGAAGTGCCGACCAGTTGGCCGCTGGAAGCGTTGCGCGCCCAAGCCGTGGCCAGCCGCACCTTTGCCTACTTCGAGGTGAAAAGCCGCCGCAACGAAGAGTACGACGTCCACGCCAGCACCCGTTCCCAAGTTTGGCGGCCCTCTTTGGCGGTCGAACCGCAAGTGCGGCGCGCGGTCGATTCCACCGCCGGCATTGTCGTGGTGGAAAAAAACGCCTTGGTAAAAACCTTCTTCCATTCCGAGTGCGGCGGCTTTACCGCCGACGCCCGCTGGGTCTTCACGAAAACGCCGATTCTGGCTTTGTCGGGTGTCCGTTGCCCGCGCTGTTCCGACCGGACCAACAAACCGACCCCCTGGTCGGTCGCCTATACCAGGCAGGAAATCGCCCAACGCTTGCGCCAGGCCGGGGTTTTGCGCCAGGGCGGTGAGATACGCATGATTCAAGGCCTGGACGCCTACGGCACCCCGCTTGGCGGCAACTTGGGCCGGGTGGTCACGGTGGAAGTGACCATGGCTGGCGGCAGGGGGCTGACGGTGCGGATTCCGGCCAACGAATTCCGCCTCGCCATGGGGGCGGATCGGAAAAATATCGCCAGCACCTATATGGTCATCTCCGGCGGGGACGAGGCAAGCATCACCTTCAGCGGCCTCGGTTGGGGGCACGGGGTGGGTTTATGCCAATACGGGGCGGCATATGCCGCCGACAAGTTGCGCTATAACTTTTTGGATATCCTCGCTTTATATTACCCAGGATCGAAACCGGTGCGGTTGTGGGGGAAATGAGAGAAATAAACGCGGTTTTTAATATCGCTATTTTACAATAAAGCACTATCCTAAAATAACGCGCGACGTTATTTTAGTTTCGGGCCGGATCCTAAAATAACGTTCCTTCTTATTTTAGTTTCCGGCACTATCTTAAAATAACGGTTATTCTAATTCCAGTCCTGTGTTAAACAAGCCTCACACCTTATTGGCGAGGAGGAGAGGTGAAGAGAGGGCTGCAGGGTCAATATAAAATCATCTCAACCTCGGGAGAAAAGGTTAACGCTTTTCTCCCCTACGCATTGCCGCCGAGTCCGCCTATCGAGTGGGCGCGGGATTTGCATCGCCAATTCGACCAAGCCCTTCTGGCTTTGGGCCGTTTGGATTGCGTTTCCGTTCTTCTTCCGGATCGATCTACGTTTTTGTATATGTATGTGCGTAAAGAGGCGGTGTTATCATCCATGATTGAAGGAACGCAATCGTCTCTTTCCGATCTATTGCTGTTCGAAATGGATGAGGAGCCGGGTGTCCCTTTCGATGATGCACAGGAGGTTTCTAACTATATCGCGGCATTGTACGAGGGACTGAGGCTGCTGAAGGAAGGGTTGCCGCTTTCACTTCGCCTAATAAAGAATATTCATAACGTATTGCTTGACAAAGGACGCGGCAGTGATAAAACGCCAGGGGAATTCAGGCGCAGCCAAAACTGGATTGGCGGCACCAGGCCCGGTAACGCCTCTTTTGTGCCCCCGCCTCCTGAGGATGTCATGGATTGCATGGGCAAACTGGAATTATTCCTTCACGATCAGCCCGAGCCGGTACCGGCATTATTGAAAGCTGCTTTGGCGCATGTGCAGTTTGAAACCATCCATCCCTTTCTGGACGGCAATGGTCGCCTGGGACGGCTTCTGATTACGCTGCTTCTCCATGAGCAAAAAATTCTTGACGAGCCGTTATTATATCTGAGCCTGTATTTTAAAACTAATCGCCGCCGTTATTACGAATTGTTAAATAGCGTCAGAGAAAACGGTGATTGGGAGGAATGGTTGTTGTTTTTTGCCGAAGCGGTGATTTTTACCGCGGAACAGGCGGTGGATACGGCAAAACGCTTGCATGCCTTGATAGAGGGCGATAAAGCCAGGATAGGCGGCATCGGACGCGCTTCCCATTCCACGTTATCGGTGTTTCAAGCCTTTCTCGGGCATCCGATCGCTACAACGAGTTGGTTGGCTGAGAAAGCTCGGGTAAGTCCGGCGACGGTAAATAAAGCCATGTTGCATTTGGAGAGGCTGGGCATGGTGCGTGAACTTACCGCCAAACGCCGCAACCGCCTGTTCAGTTACTATAAATATATCGATATCCTCAATGCCGGCACCGAATTGCCGACTTAATCCGCAGGCCTGCCAGTTAGCCGGCCGGTCAGTTAATCGCCTTCCTGAACCTGCCTAGGGCAAGCACGAACAGCGCGCAGCCAATCAGCAACAGTGCCGCAAGGTACACCCACACCGCCTCCAGTGTCGCCCCCCTGAACAGCACCGCCTGGCTAAGCCGGACCAGGTGCGTCGTCGGCGCCGCCAGCATGAGGTATTGCACGGCCGGCCTTATGCTTTCCCACGGCATCACGCCGCCGGACAGGGTCAGCATCGGCAATAGCGCCAGTAGCAGCAGCATCACGAACTGCGGCATGCTCCTGGCCAGCGTCGCCAAAAAAATCCCCAGCGAGGCGGTTGCAAAGATATGCAGAGCCACTCCAAGTAGAAACAGCGCCACCGAACCGGTGATGCGCACGGCAAGTACCCACTCCACCACCAGGTAAATCGACAATCCCGTCGCCGCCAGGACCAGGAAACCCATCGACCACACTTTCGCCAGCAGGATCTCCGCCGGCGTCACCGGCAGCGCCAGCAAATGTTCCAGGGTTCCGCGTTCGCGTTCGCGTAACAGGGCCGCTCCCGCCATGACCAGCGACAACAGGGTCACTTGGTTGATAACCTCCATAATCGCCCCGAACCAGCTCTGGGTCAGATTCGGGTTGAAGCGGATGCGGTAGTCCAAACTCACGGGTGAAATCACCGGAGCGTCGCGCCGTTCCAGATAGGTCAGGACTTCCGCCTCCACGATTTTACCGATATACCCCGAACCGGTGAAAAGGTGCGGCAGCAAGGTGGCGTCGATGTTGAGCCGCAAGGTCGGGTACTTGCCGGAGAGCACATCCCGCTGGAAATGCGGGGGAATGTTCAAGCCGAAAGCGAAACGGTTCAGATCCATCCCCTGTTCCATCTCCTGCGGATTCACCGTCAACGGGGGTTGGAACATGGGCGGGAAAAACGCGCTGGCGATACGGTTCGACAACGGGGACTGGTCCTCGTCAACTATGCCAATCGACTCGTTTTGAATGCCGTCGGGGATCGCCGTGGCGGCAAAGTAGATGTCGAAGGAAAAGGCGTAGATGATGAGGAGTATGAGAAGCCGGTCCCGCCTGACCCCCCAAAGCTCCTTGATGCCCAAGCGGTATATGTGGCCAAGGTCGGGCATGCCTAGCCCTCCTCTCGTTTGAGGCAAAGAATCGCCGCCGTCGCCACCACCGGGATGGTTACCGCCATGGCCAGCAATTGATCCTGAAGATCCCCGTAGGTCAGCGCTTTATTGAAGACGCCCCGCGTGATAGTCAGCATGTGGGTGGTGGGGAAAATGTTGCCGATGAACTGGCCGACCCCGCCGAGTGACGACACCGAATTCAGCAGGCCGGAGAATTGACTGGCCGGCAGCAGGGTGATGGCGAAGGTCAGGATAATCACCGCGGTTTGGCTTTTGCTTAAGGTCGAAGTCAAAAAGCCGATGCCGGTGGCGATACAAGCGTAAAGGAACGCCCCCAATACCAGGGCTCCCATGCTCCCTTTGACCGGTACCCCGAAGATAGCCACGGCCAGGCAGAGCAGGAGCAGGAAGCAGAGGAAGGTCAGCAGTATGTAGGGAATCTGTTTGCCGATAATGAATTCGCAGCGGGTCAGGGGCGTGTTGTACAGGTTGAGAATCGAACCGAGTTTTTTTTCCCGCACCACCGACAAGGCGGCAAAAAGCGCGGGAATCAGCAAAAGCAGAATGGCGAGCAGGGCCGGGACCATCGCGGGCAGGCTTGCCACCTCCGGGTTATAGCGAAAATACACCTCCAGCCCGGTTTGGCCGGCGGCCTTGAGGCCGGGCCGGTCCAGCGGCAATTTTTCCAGCCACTGCAGGTGCATCAGGGTCAGATAGCCCTGGATCGCTTCCGCCCGCATGGGGTTCGAGCCGTCCAGCCACATGCGGATCGCCACGTGCCTGCCGCGATGCAGATCTTTCCCGAAGTCCCTGGGAATCACCAAAGCCATGGCGAGGCTCCCCCGCGCCATGCGTCGGCCCAGGTCGTCAAAGCTGGCCAGGTCGGGTTGTAGCCGGAAAAAGGGGGAGGCGGCGACATATGCCGTATAATTGCGGCTGAGCGCCGAGTCGTCGCGGTCGAGGACGGCGTAGGTCAGGTTCGCGACGTCCAGGTTTAATCCGTAACCCAGCACCAGCATGAGAACAACCGTGCCGAGCAAGGCTAAGGTCAGTCGCAGCGGGTCGCGGCCGAGTTCCAGGGCTTCCCGCCAGGAACAGGCAAACAGCCGGGTCAGGCTCAAGCCGGCCAAACTGGCGGAGGCGGGTAAAAACGGCACTGGTTCGAGGCGCAGGTTCGCGTCATCCGCTCCGCTGTGAATGCCGGCGGCCCGGTCGTTTTCGGCCTGCACCTCTTCGGCGGCGGCGGCGGCTTCCTTCAGGTAACCGAGGCAGGCTTCCTCGAGAGTGGCGGCGCCGCGTTCCCTGATTAGCGCGGCGGGAGAGGCAACCGCCAGGGAACGCCCGCCGTGCATAAGGCACAGCCGGTCGCAGCGTTCCGCCTCGTTCATGAACTGGGTGGTGAGGAAAACCGTCACCCGCTCCTGCCGCGCCAATTCGCCGATAAGGTGCCAGAATTCGTCCCGCGCCAGCGGGTCGACGCCGGAGGTGGGTTCGTCGAGAATCAGTATTTGCGGGTTGTGCACCACCGCGGCGGCGAGGGACAGGCGTCGGCGTAAGCCGAAAGGCAGGCGGCCGGGGAGGGAGTCCAGTTCCGGATCGAGCCCGAGGCGTTTCGCCACCGCACCGACCCTTGCCCCAATGTCCTGTTCGGGAATGTGGAATAGCCGCGCCTGCAGGGTCAGGTTCTGCCTGACGCTGAGTTCCGAATGGAGGCTGAAGGTCTGGGACATGTAGCCGAGCGTCAGACGCGTTTCCAGATCCACCGCCTCAACTTCGCGTCCGAACAATTTGACCGACCCTTCACTGGGTGGAATGAGCCCGGCGAGCATTTTCAGGAGAGTGGTTTTGCCGCAGCCGTTTGCGCCCAGGATGCCGAAGATTTCCCCGCGGGGGACGGTGAAGGAGACATTATCCACGGCGGTGACGGAAGCGAACTTTTTGCCGAGGCCCCGGGCTTCGATGGCCGGAGCGGGGTCGTTGTCTTCCGGCAGGGGCGGAATGTCTACGGGGCGGTAGCCAGTCCGCTTGTCGGCGGGGAGAAGCTGGATAAAAGCGTCCTCCAGTTTGGCCCGGCGGGTTTTTTCGAGAATGTTATCGGGGGTGTCCTGGGCCAGGATCTTGCCGGCGTCCATGGCGACGAGCCAATCGCAGCCCCGGGCTTCCTCCATGCAGGCGGTGGCGATCAGGATTGACATGGTAGGCGCGGCTTTGCGGATTTTGCCGATGAGGTCCCAGAGTTGGGCTTTGGCCAGGGGACCGACGCCGCCGGTGGGTTCGTCGAGGATAAGCAGATCCGGAACGTGAATGAGGGCGCAGCAGAGGCCGAGCAGCTGTTTTTTGCTGCCGGAAAGCTTGCCGGCGGGGGTTTCGAGAAAGGGGCGGAGGCCGGTGGCGTCGGCGAGGGTGTCGATGCGCCGGCGGCGTTCCGCCGGGCCGGTGCCGAAAAGCTGGGCGAAGAACTGGAGATTTTCCTCCGCCGACAGGGCGGGGTAAAGGTTTTTCCCGTGACCTTGCGGCAGGTAGGCGATTTTCTGGCAGGCATTGAGGCGGTGCGTCTGGTCGCGCATGTCACCGCCGAGCACTTCCAGCCAACCTTCCTGGACGGTGCGGGAACCGGCGATCAGGGACAGGAGACTCGATTTGCCGGCGCCGTCGGGGCCGATGAGGGCGACGGTTTCGCCGGCGGGGAGAGCGAGGGTGAGGCTGTCCAGAGCCAGGGTCGTGCCGTAGCGCTGTTTTAGGTTAACGCTGTGGACGACTGGAGGTGGGGGAGGCATAATGGCGTCCTTTGCTGGTGGCGATGCCTTAACTGTCCTCTTCCCCTTCCGAATTTACCGCCATGTTGCTTTTGCCTGGCACCCGGGCTTCCAGTTCCGACGGCCAGAGGGCATGCTTGTTCAGGCGTACCCAGGCCACGCCGGGAAGGCCGGGCTTGATCAGGCCGGGGTTGTCCTGGAAGACTTCGGGATCGATTTTCACCTTGATGCGGAACATCAGCTTTTGCCGTTCGCTGGAAGTCTCCACCATTTTCGGGGTGAACTGGGCGGTTTCCGAAACATAGGTGACGGTGGCGGGAATGGGGTTGTCGGGGAAGGAGTCGAGGACAATCCGCGCCTCCGAACCGATGGCGGCCTGGCCGGCGAAGGATGTGCAGAGGAAGACGTTCATGTACACGTTGTCCATATCCAGGAAATTCAGCACCTTTCCGCCCGGCGCCACCACTTCGCCCGGTTGGGCGACCCGGTACTGCACCCGGCCGCTGTGCGGCGAAAACAGGTAGCAGTCCAGCAGCTCCGACTCCACCGTCGCCACATTCGCCAAGGCGGTCCGGATGGCGGCGTTCTGTTCCTCGTCACTGACCTTGGTTGTCCTCGGGGTCGCCGCGCGCGCGGACCCGCTTTCGGTTTCGGCCGGCCCGCTGGCGGGTGGGGCGGCCTTGCCCTCGCTTTCGCCTTCGGCGTCGGGTTGTTTCGCCACCTTTTCCGGCGCGGTCAATCTCCTGATACGCTCGAAGCGGCGCCGGATCTCGGCGTATCTGCCGTGGTTTTCATCCGCTTGGGCTGAGAAGATGTCGCTTTCGCTCGCCACTTCGTGCGAGAGGAGGTTGCCCGCATGGGCCCGGGTCAGGGCAGCCAAGGCGAAGGCTTCGTACAACCGCGCCTCCAGCATGCTCGTGTCCATGATAGCCAGGAGATCGCCGTCTTTGATATAGTCTCCCTCATCGACGCGTATCTCGCGGATCTTCCCTCCCATTTTGGCGGATATGTCAATTTCCGTGGCTTCCAGCCGGCCATGTCCTGAGGCGAATTCGGGACCGAAGCTGGGTTTGTCGGTCGATTTCCATTGGGCAACAGCTATGATCAGGATGGCGGCGGGGAGAAGCCCGGCGAGTATCTTTTTAGTGCTTGCCATGGGTCACCCCCTTTTATAGGCAAAATCAGTTAATTAATCAAAGCCTCTCTAATGTTTATATTAACGTAATATTGTAAGTTCGCAATGGCTTGTTTGGAGAAAATTCGTCGAAAATTGGAAAAATATCTAATTCGCTACGATCTGTTGGCAAAAAATAGCCACATTAAACCACTAGCGTTTACATGAATGCCTGTTTTTGGGTTTAACGATATACCGGGGCGCCTTTGCGTATGAACTCCAGGCACTTTTTTGCTGGCAGGGAAGGGGAATAGAGCCAACCTTGGATGCGGGTGCACCCGAGGGTCTGAAGCGTCCTGAGTTGCTCCACATTGTCGACATATTCAACCAGACAGTGAATGTCCAGAGATTTGCATAACTCGGCGACGGTAACGATGATTTCTGAGGAAAATCGGTTCGTGGTTACGTCCTTCGAGAGGATGCGGTCGATTTTCAGGGTGTCGACCGGGAACTGTTTCAAGTATATCAGCGAGCTGTGACCCATGCCGAAATCGTCAATGGCGAGGGAGACGCCCAGCGCATGGATGCGATAGAGCAGGTCGTGGTGGGCGGTGCCGCCGATGGCGACCGACTCGGTCACTTCCACTTCCAACCGGCCGGGGGGAATATTATAGCGCTCGACCCGATCCCGGATTTCGTAGTATATCTGGTCGTTGTCCAACTGTTGCACAGACAGGTTCACCGACATCACCACCGACCCCGTGCCGGCGTCGCGCCACTCCGACCACTGCCGGCAGCATTCCTCCAGCGCCCAAAGCCCGAGCGGTTTGATCAAATTCCCCGTTTCCGCCAAGGGGATGAACAGTCCGGGCGGTATGCGGCCGAGGCGCTTGTGATCCCAGCGCAGCAGCGCCTCCACCCCGAACACCGAGCCGTCCCGGCTCTCGATCTGCGGCTGGTATTCGAGGGATAGTTCGCCGCGTTCGATGGCATTGGCGAGGTCGTTTGTCAAGGAGATGGACAGCGCCTGGGCCTCCCGGGACAGGATTAAATCGGGATTGCCGCCGGGATTGGCGTAATTGGGCATGAGTTCGCGGTAGGCTTTGTTGAATGCCTCCTTCTTGGCCCATTCGGCCATGCGCACGAAAGGCATATAAATCATCATCCCGACCAGCAGGTTTACCAACTGCATGACCATTCCGGCGTAGGAAGTGGTGGCGGCGTAGCCGCCGATCAGGGGCGGCGCCGTCCAGTCGATGGCTTGCGTGGTATAGGGGACCAGCTGCATGGACATGGCCAGGAAGGTGGTGAGGCACATGGCGAGCGGGGCGAGGAGGAAGGGAATGAGGAAGATCGGGTTGAGGACAATCGGCAGTCCGAACATGACGATTTCGTTGATGTTGAACAAGGCCGGCAGCAGGGATAATTTCCCCACCCGGTACATCGAGCCTCTCCGGCTGAAAATCAGCAGGCATAGGAGGAGGGCGAGGGTCGAGCCGCTTCCTCCCAAGGCGACGAAGGCGTCGAAGAAGGTTTTGGTGAACATGTGCGGCGGCGGCAGGCCGGAAGCGACGGCGGCGATGTTTTCCTCCATGGCCGGCACATAGATGGCGGTGGTGATCGGTTCCAGCAGGTTGGAGCCGTGAATGCCGAAGAACCAGAGGAAGTGGCGGATAAAGGTGTAAAACAGGGCGGTGGGCAAGGTGTTGCCCAGCTTTTCGAAGGGAAGGGAAAGGGCGTCGAAAAACGCCTGGTTGAGGCTTTCCACCCCCAATTGCTCGGACAAGTATTTCACCAGGGCGAAGAGGATGACGGTAAGCATGCCCGGGATCATGGCGGCGAAGGCCCAGGAGATGCCGGGATCGGCTTCGTCCGAGTGGAAGGAAATATTCAGCCAGGAAATTCTCTTCAGGCGGAAAAATATGAAGGTGGAGAGGAAGGCGACTATGATGGTTAGAAACAGGCCGTGGATTCCCAGCCAGAACATCGGGAAGGCCAGGCCGGGCGGAGGGTTGTCGCCGCTCACCGAGACCATGTGGTAGGGTTGCTGCAAGGTTACCAGGCAAGCCAGGCTGATTAGGGACACGACCGCCGGATGAACTTCCCCGCCGTGCCCGATCAAGGAACGGTTATGGTATTCGGCCAGGCTGAAGGAGATGGTCAGAAGCATGATGATGGCGAGGATGCTGAAGGTGCCGTCGGCGATATGGGTGTTGAAGTCGCGCCAATGTTCGCCGAAAAGGCCAAGCATGAAATTCTGGTAGCCGACGAGGGGGAAATTGGCCAACAGCACCCCCACGCTACCTGCCATAACGAGGGGGAGGGTGAGGGTGAGGCCGTTACGAATCGCCTTGAGATAGGGGTTCAGTAATAGCGATTGCAGGCGTTCTCCCAACAAATTCTGTATCGTCAACCTGAGCACGGTTTTCCTATGGGCAAGTTATTAACTGGACTTTTGCAAAATGGCGATTAAACCGCGAATCGCCACTTTGCAAAAGTCCAGTTAGTATGAAAGGCTATCATGGCGGTAGGTTCGAATTTTTGGAAAAGTCAATTCCTGCAACACTGCTTTTACGGAGCGGTCTCCGCAAATCTGGCGTTCTGGAACTACCATACCTTTATGTCAGGTTTTTTCCGCCAGCCTTGTACTTCCCTGAATCTCGTCACTCCCCCCTAAAGCCTCCCAGCCGCTCCGCCACCGCCCGCACCACATTGTCCGGCGCCACCACCACCAGCCGCCCGGTTGCCGCGCAGTACAACATTCCGCACAGCGGATCCCGCCACACCCAGGGAAAAACCTCCCGCCGAAGCAACCCCAATACCACGTCCTCCCCACCCGCCCATGCCACCGCCCGCCTCGCCTCGAACCCCGCCACCGCCAATCCGTCCCAATACCCTTCCCCGCTCCGCGCCTCGAGCTCGTACTCCTCGCCCACCCCCTTCGTAAACACCACTCCCCCGCTGGCTAAAAATACCCTTCCCCCCAACCCCCACCCCGCCGCCAAGGCCTCGGTCACCCGGGCCAGGCTATAGCGCTCGATGTCTGCCGGCAGCGCCGCGCCCGGCTCGTCACCGGGCGGATTGGCCAAAATCACCGCCACTCCCGCCTGGTCGGCCAGGTCGACCAACAATTCCCGCAGGCTCCCGCCGCGCGGCGCCGGCACCTGCCTGCCCAAAAGCTCACCCCAGTCGCCGGGCAACTTCCGCGCCCGCGCAAACAGATTCCGCCCCGCTTCCCCCCCTCCACCCGCCCGGTAATCCCCCGCGTCGCCCTGGAAACAGCGCACCGCCCGCAGCAGATAATCCGCCAGGACCGGCGGCAGAACCGCTGTCAGGCGTAATCCCTCCGGGCGTTCCGGCAAGGGGTAGCGTTCCACCGCCAAGGAAAAGTCCCCGGGGAGCAGTTCCAGCGGCTTCACCAGTTCCAATAAAAAACGTCCCGTCGCCTCCGGCCGGGAATCATTTCCCACCAGGGGCGGCAGCCGGGCGAAACGCAAGGCCTGCCCTTCGCCGACCCAACCGTAACCTTTGGAGATTTCAACCTGCCCCGCTTCGGAAAGGCGATAGCGGCAACGGTAACGGTACGCCAGCGCGTCCAGTGCCGTCGCCAGCGGCACCTGGCCGCTGATTAGGAACAGGTCGTCGACGTTTTCCTCCGGCGGCAGATCGGCCAGAAAATACAGGACATCGACCCCGGTCTGCCTTTTCGCCTCGCGGGCGAAATCGTTCAGTCCCGCGCCCCAGAGGGAAAGGCGGATGGGCCGATCCAGGGGCGGGACCGCCGCCGCCGCCGCCGCGTCGGGGGGACGGAGCGACGCCGTCGCCGCCCGGCCAAGCGGTGCGGCAAGGAAAAGCGCCATAAGGATGAACGGCAGGGCGCGTTTCACTCGCGCAGCTCTCCCAGCAATTTTTTCGCGCTGTCGCGAACCTCCGGAGCGTCCGCCAGCTCCAGCGCCCGCTGGGCCAGGCACTCCGCTTCGTATTTTTCCTCCCTCTTGCCTGCCAAACGGTAGGCCAATTCCAGCGGCGCCGCCGCGTTGTCCGGCAACAAACGCATTACCCGCCGCCAATGCAGCAGATCGTCGGGCTCCTCTTCCATTGCCATCTGCTTGGGTGCCGTGTACTCCTCGTATACCGCCGCCCCGATTAGCCACAGGCAGAGAAACGCCGCCGCATAACCGGCCAGCATCATCGATCTCACGTTGGCATTATGCTGTCGCGCCACTTCGGGATTGCGTTCTGCCAAGCGCAGGAAATCGACCCGCTCGGCAATGCCCAAATGGTGCCACGACGCGGCCAGGCGAATCCGTCCGGCGGAGAGGGCGAGTTTTTCCAGGGCATTGGTTAGCGGCCGGGCGGAGCCGAGTTTTTCCAGCGAAAACAGGTCGGCCTGGCGCTCCATGTTGCGGGACAGCCAGCCGAAGACGAAACGGAAATAAAACAGCACCAGGCAGGCGATAAGCAGGAAGCGTTCGCTCTGGTTCAGCCCGGGGAGAATCGCCCCCCCCAGGACCGCCGCGTTCAGGCCGGCCAGGGAGGTGAAAAGGTAAAACAGCAGGTGGTACTTCCTGACATGGCCGAGTTCATGGAGGATTACCGCGTCCAGCTCCTCCCGGTTCATCTCTTTTACCAGGGCGGGAGTGAGGAAAAGATAGCGGAACGGCGGCGCCAGCCCCACCGCCGCGGCGTTCTGGGTGTTTCCGCCGCCCGGTTCCCAAAGGTAGACGCGGGAGAATTTCGCGCCGGCCAACTTCTCCAGCCGCTGCACGGTGGACAGGAGTTCCGGGTCTTCGAGCGGTTTACAGCCCCAGACCCGGGCGAGGACGTAAGGGAAGGCCCAGGCGGCGATCAGGAAAACGATGGGCAGAAAAACCAGGAAATCCCCCAGCCAATCGGCCAGGAAGGCGAAGGGGATCCATACCAGGAGCATGTACAGGTTATACCTGGCCTTGAACAGCAGGTAGCTCCCCAGGGTCCATATTCCCGGGCTGGTCAGGCGGTGCGAAGGGTACATGGGGAGCCAGGCCGCGAAGAAAATCAGGAGAAAAACCAGGAGCCCGAACATCTGCACCGCGAAGGACTCGGGGCCGAGGTTGGCGCCGCAGTCGATCGCCAGCCGCCAAGGGAGTGACGACTCCCACAGGGCGCCGGCGTAGACCGCCACCGAGAGTACGCGCACCGCCAGGTCGGTTTTCCCCGACAGATTCCGGTTCGCGAGGCCGGTTCGCCCGGGGCGGCGGTAGAGGCGCATGACCACGGCGTTGACCGCCGCCGCGAGGACCAGCATGGCGGCGGTGGCGCCGAGGACGATGGCGAGGCCGGTCAGGAGGTTGGGCGGCCGGGAATCGGGATTTTCGGTGTAATAACCGAGGAAGAGCATGACCGCCAGCATGTCGAAGGGGAGTGGCATGGCGGATTCACTCCTTCGCCGTTTCGGGGGCGGAGGGGCCGGCGAAACGGGTGAAGACAAAAGCTTCGTCGATGGCGCGGACGAGGCTGGGGTCTTTGGCGAAGCGCCGTGCCTTGACGAGAAGCGCCCGGGCCATGTCGTAATTTTCGGTATAATAATTCAACAGGCCCATATGATATTCGAACCAGGCCATTTCCTCTGGCGGCAATCCATTCAGGGCGGCTTTGAGGTAGGCCTGGTTCCATGACGCTTCCAGTTTCTTATAATTGTCACTATAACGGGGATCGGCGTCGGCCTGAACGTAATAACCTTGGCTATTTCTGGCATAGACATGTCCGAAAAGGGGCATTTCGCTGGCTTGGCCGACTTTTTTCCAAATTTCCGGGGGAATGGCCGCGACTTGGAAGGCGAGCTGATAGCCAAGCGGGCTTCCTTCGATGGAACGGTCGAGATTGGCGACCAGAATCCCGGGGACGCTTTGCCAGATAAGAGTTTCCAGATTTTTCACCAGACGGCCGCCTTCGAGGGCGAAGCCGATATACCAGACGCTGGTGGGGAGGGGATCGTTCCAGAAATAGACGGCGAAGGTTTCGGACAGGCTGACTTTGTCCTGGATCATCTGGGCGCGGCAGCGGGTGAAGGGGGCATCGCGGACAATGCCGATGTCGTTGATGGGCCGGGGGGCGCGGGGAATGGGGTCGCGGTCGAAGAGGAGCTGGCGGGCGAGGGCGGTGCGGTTGCCGTTCTGGTCGATTTTGCAGGCGGCGACGAAGGCGACTTCGATGGGTCCGGGGTTTTTCTGGTCGCCTTGCTGAATGGTGGCGAGGATGACCTCTTCCTCGACGATGCCGTTCCCGTCCAGATCCCCGGAAATGGAGCCTCTGACCCAGAGCCAATAGGGCTGGTCGTATCGGGAGATGACGTCGTCGAAGAGGTGCTTGTAGAGGGCGGAGTTTTCCCCGGGCCGGAGGTTGGTGTAGCCGATGGAGCAGCCGGGCACAGCCGCCAGGGTCAGACAGGCGAGGAGCAGCGGGAGTAAGCGGCGGACGCAAGTTTTGGCGAAGGGCATGGGGGGGTGGTCTCCGTGTTTAGCGGTAAATGCTGCTCCGATGGCCGACCTGCGTCACCATTACGGTAAATATGGGTATTTCATTTATTGCCGCTCTTGAGACAGGCGCGCAATTCCGCCGCCACTTCCTCAAAGGGAACGGTGGGGCAGTCGCAAGCGCGAACGGTTCTGGCCGCCGCGTTATCCTCGATTTCCTCATACCAGTCGCCGAACTCCTCGACCGGAATCATGACGTATTCCCGGCCGGCGAAGGTTCCGTACACGGCGCCCTCCGGCAGGAGTTCCGGCCGGATGCGGAGCGGTTTCCGGGGCGTTTTTTTTCGCGCGGTGGTGGTGGTCATACCGTTTCTCCTTCTACCAGGATAATTATAGCATTGGATCTGCTAAACCGCAAGCAGCGTCGCTTGGGAAGTTCGCGGGGGATGCTATATCGCTATAATGGGTGGTATCGCCGAATCCCGCCGGGATTGACTCGGTCAGTCGGAAACCGCAGCTGCAGTCGAGTTTTTCACATTGGCTACGCGCCGTGAAAAGCTATAATCATTTAACGCTGAAGCAGGGCTTTCCGTTAAAAATTGAATATTTACATCTCGGGTTTGTTATGATATAAGAGTGGTGCATTATTCCCAATAGTGTACAACCATATGTCCCGAATGGCGCGGAAATAAGGGCAACTCGTTACAAATCGGAACGATAAAGAACAGGCCGCATTATCCGCAAACAACGCTGCGATTGTCATTCCGAGCGGTAGCGAGGAATCCGGGGGTCTCGGAAGGCTGGGGAATGCACTCTTGCATTCGGCTCGTCGGCCTTTCCCCAAACGCCTTGTATTCGACTTTTTGGGGGTAGTTCAATGGGTTGTCCTTATTTCCGCGCCATTCCAGCGTAACCTGCGCTTTGCTCAGGTGACGTGGGGGATGGAGCAAGGTGAAGGAGGAGCCGTATGTTTACTTGCTTATTCCGCAAATCGGCGTGTATGGCATTGCTAATAGCTATGGTCAGCGCCGGGGCCGGCGGTACGGCTGGGGCGGCGGAAGATTATGCATACTACGGCGGTGGCGGTGGCGGCGGGGGTGGGAGTGGGGGGAGTGTCAGTGGCTATGGTGCTGGGGGCGCTGGTGGCACTAAGGGAGGGCTGTCAGGTTTTGTTGGAGGTAACTCACAGGGCGGCGCCGGCGGCAACGGCGGCGAAGCGGTGGTGACCCGCGGCGGCGTGGACACCCCGATTTCCAGTAACCATGGTAATGGCACAACAACATCTGCTCAAGATGGCGGCGTCGGCGGTTCCGGAGGGTATACGAATGCGTATCCGCTTGGCGTTTCCTCCTTCGGCAATTTAACTATTCACGGCGGCGACGGCGGCGGAGGCGGCGAAGGAATTGCTAGTTACGGCAACGGCGGCGCGGGCGGTCCCGGCGGGGCGCTCGACACCACTGCCAATAATGACATTAATGTTGCAGGAAATTTCCAGCTCACCGGCGGCAGCGGCGGCAAAGGCGGTGACGGTGGTACAACCGGTCCATCCCCGGGCCAAGGCGGCGCCGGCGGCGCCGGCGGTGCTGCGAATCTCCACTTGGCAACGCGAACCATGACCGTCGCCGGCAATTTCACCATGGCGAACGGTTCGAAAGGCGATAATGGTGTCGGCAATGGCCTTGGCGTCGGCGGAACAGGCGGCGAGGCGTTTTTCGAAGTCGGCCGTCTCTCCGCCAATAATATCACCTTGACCCAAATCACCAATAATCCCCTTTTCCTATTCCGTGCCAACGAAATCGCGGTAAGGCAAAACAGCACCACCACTCTCCACCTCAACGGCACCGGCGCCGGCAGCTCGACCGGCAACGCCGGCGTTTATGTCGGCGGCTTGTCCTTCGCCGGCGACAGCACCTTGAAGGTGACGAGCACCAACAGCGGCACCATGAAAGGAATAGGCAACATTTCCGTCGTCGGGCCGAACAACCGGTACGACGCCCCGACAGGCCTGCCCTTCGACGCCAAAAACGGACAGTTGACCTTTGCCTTGGATGGCGTCGAAGCCGGCCAGACCATGCTCAGCGCCCCGACCGGCAAGGTCCAGGTTGGCGCCGCCAGCATAATCAGGTTGACCTCGGTGAAAGATGCATTGCGGGTGTACGAAGGGGACGAGTTCATGTTGTTGGACGGTGCGGACGGGATCATCGCCGCCTACCAGCCGACGCAAATCGTCCAGGGGCCGCTGGTGAATCGTTACCTCGCCGTCAACCAGCAGGGGGGCAAGTTGCTCGCCACCGTCACCGGCATGCAGAGTGTCGAATCCGCCGTTACCGACGACCTTAGTCTTGTCAATGCAAACCTGCTGAGCTGGTCGCGCATGGGTGACGCTATTCTGGACGCTCCTTCGATTTATGTTACGATTCCGGAAAAGGTGGCCTATGAACAGTACCAAGCCGCGCTAATAAACCTCAGGAACAAACCGCTCAGTTCCTACAGTTATGCCCAAGGTTACGGCGAATACGCAGCCAGCAATCTGATGCCGGTCATCGGAGCCAACAATATGTTCTTGAATAAAATGGGGGGTGGTAACGAGTCACAAATAGTGAAAATGGGTATTACAGATGAGCGTGTCTTTGTCCCAATGCGCGTAGTGGATGAAAAGATGCTTGGTATAAAGATAGAATGGGACGAGACCACCCGAACCGCCACTTCTTCCCACGTCAACAACACCGCCAACCCCTCCCTCATTCTCCCCTGCGACGCGGTCGAGCCGTCCTGGAAGTCCCGCTTGTGGTCTTCCGCCACCGGTTCCTGGGCGCGGCAGGATGAGCGGGACGGCATTTCCGGCTACCAATACCGTTCGCGCGGGGCGGCGCTGGGATACGATCGGCAAATAGGCAACTTCAATCTCGGCTTCGCCGCCGCCTACTCCCACGGCAATATGGATAACGACAACCTCCGCCAAAGCGCCAAGGCCGACATCCTCAACCTCGGCCTCTACGGCCGCTACGAAAACCCCACGAACGGCTTCTTCGCCAACGCCGCCCTCGCCTACGGCCACGCCTGGAACAGCTACGAAGTCGACATGTACATCGGCGGCGTCAAGGAAGCCGACTACCAATCCGCCGACCTCACCGCCGCCGTCGAGTTCGGGAAGCGGTTCATGCTTCCCAAGGACTTCAACCTCCTCGTCTCCGCCGGCCTGACTTACGACCACCTCTATTCCCAAGGCTACGCCGAGACCTACCGTGGCGACAACCCGCTCGTCATCCCCAACACCATGGACCGCCTGCACGACAACTCCCTCGCCATCCCGCTCACGCTTCGCGTCAACCGTCTCTTCCCCTTCGGCTGCAACGGCGGTTTCGTCGTGCCGGAAGCGCGGGCGACCTACACCTACCAGGCGGTCGAAGCCTCCCCTTACGCCACGGTCGGCCTGGTCGGCTATCCCGGCTACTCCGCCCGCATCGAAGGGGTCGACCCCGGCCGTAACCGCTTCCGCGTCGGCGCCGGCCTCTCCGGCCAATTCAACCAGCGGGTCGGCTTCGCGGTTAATTACGACGCCGAATTCGCCACCGGCTTCGTGAACCAGGCCGTCTCGGCACAGATCGGGGTGAATTTCT
>JAVBQR010000135.1:0-4668 GCA_031548865.1 Planctomycetota bacterium | reverse complement strand
GCTTTCCCGTAGTGCATTTTCACACCCACCATCCAAAGCCAGCACATGTTCGCGGTAATGGTCCAATGCGCGAGTGATGAACGCTTCCTTGTCCATCTGCACACCTGCCTCCCGTTCCGCTTCGGAGAGTACTTTTTTTAGTTTTCGGCTTCGTAGGCTTCGCGCTTGGCCTGGTATTCTTTTGAACGCGATGGGGCAGGGCGTGTGAGACTCAGAGCTGAGAGCATGGCTGCTTTTTTTAGCTTTTGGACCTTCCGCATCAGATTGTCCATCCGCCACAGGCGATCGATGCCGGTAGGGCATTTGACGACGTGGCCGGTGCGCTGCGCTTCCGGAACGGCGCGGAAATACTGTTCCAGGGTGGCGTTCATGGGGATGGTGCGGCTCTTCAGGGTTTTGGTCTTGGAGACGACAATCAGGCCGGCGTCGAAACGAATATCCGGCCACATGAGGTTGGCGATTTCTTCGCGGCGCATTCCGGAGTAGAAGGCGATGGGGATGGCGAGCCATTCCTTCCAGCCGGTCGCCTTAGCCAGGGCGATGGCTTCGTCGCGTTCGGCCGGGGTGCAGTAGACTATGTCGGACAGCCGCTCTTCCTTGAGCGTCTTGATGCCGGCGAACGGGTTAACCTTCGTCCGGTCGGTGCGGACTGCCCACTTGTAGAAGCGGCTGAAGGTGGCGAGGAGGCGGTTACGCGTCCCGGCCTTACGTTTGGCGGCGATGGCGGCGAGGTACTTGGAGGCACCTTCTGGGGTGAGGGTGGCGAGGCCGCCTGTCTCTTTGTCCAGGGCGCGGAGGCGGACCACCGACATTTCGGCCCAACGCGGAGAGCACTCGCCCTTGATTTCATGGGCATAATCGTCGAGCCAGGATTCGACGTCAGGGGCGGCCTCGGCTTCGGCTTCCGGGAAGCGGGCCTTCAAATAGGCGATGACGGCAGGGTCGTCTTGGTATTCGTCCGGGAAAATCGGGCGGTCCATAGCCAAGGCGGCCGAGATGTGGCGGAGGTCGACGGTGACGGCGGCGACCTTCTTCTGGTCGGTGTGGTTGGTGGCTACCGAGAACTGCTGGTGGTTCCATTTCCAGTAGATGCGCCAGCGACCGCCGTGGTAACGTTTTTTGGGAATGGGGTGAATACTGAGTCTTGGCATTGTCCGCCCTCCTTTTGCTTGACCAAACGGAGTCCTTTCCGTCCTATTGGTGCGGGAAAGGGTGCGGACATGATAATTGATGAGTGATGCGAGTTCAAACAAAAACCGCAACCCCTTAAGGTTGCGGTTGTTATATTGGCTCCCCCGGCTGGATTCGAACCAGCGACCTGCGGATTAACAGTCCGACGCTCTACCAGCTGAGCTACAGGGGAGTGGGATTTGTAATATTTTCGTGTGCAACTGTGGCACGGGTATTACGCGAACAGGCTCGGATTAACTAACGCTCCGCCTCAATCCAGATTAACTACCGAACGACAGTAATTCGCATTAACTATCGCTTAGCCACAATCCAGATTAACTATCGCTTGGCCGCAATCCAGATTAACTACCGCTCGGCTGCAATTCGGTTTAACTTTCGCTTACCGCAAATCACATTAACTATCACTTACCGCAATCCGGAATAACCATCGCTTGCCACAAATTCGGATTAACTATTGCTCTCCGGCAATTTGGAGCGATTGAGTATACAGATTCAATTTGGATTGTCCAGTGAAAAAACGGAAATTCGTTACAAGGAAAGCTTTTTACGCGCGCCTCGATCCGGACGCAGGTCCGACGCTATTTCCACCTTGATTTCGCGGCGCTTATCCTTCAACACCAGCTGCGTTCCTGCAGGGTAGGAACTTTCCACCCGAACGAAACCGCAGCATAAACCGCGCGCCGTCCAACCCGCCGGCAAGCCGGGGCTGGTCAATGAACGCACCACCCCCTCGATCCGGCCAACCGCCATGTCGGTGACAATGGTCGTCACCCGGCCTATTTCACGGCCATCCTTCAAGGCCACCGCCTCGTGCGGCTCGATGCGGCGCGGGTCGAAACCGATAAACGGCAGGGTGTGCGGGCTCGATGGATCCAAACCACCGCGGCCAACGAAATCCTTGGTGAAGGCGCCGCCCTCAGCCAGCGGCAACGCAAATGCCCAGGGATGGTTGATGAATGGCCAGGGGCCGATGTCCTGGTGGCTCAAGGGAAGCACCGCGCCGGTGCGCAGGGAATCCCGCGCGGCAAGGCCGCAGGGAAGTATCGCCGCCGGATCGGCCAGAAGCCTGTCCCAGATTTCCCCGACCCGATCGGCCGGCAGGAAAATTTCGAAGCCCTGTTCCCCAGTATACCCGGTGCGGGATAGCAATATCGGGGTGCCGTCGGCGAGCCGCACCCCGCTACGCGACAAGTCGAAATCGCCCTTGAAGGAAAAATAGGGGAATTTTTCGAAAATCCCGGGACCGGAAAAAACCCGCGCCAAAACTTTCGCCGCGGCTGGGCCCTGCAGATCGATCTTGGCCAGACGCGGTTCCGGCAAGGTAATTGTCAATCCTTCCGAACCCGGCAGCGAACGCAGATGCGCCGCAACCTTTTCGCCCATCGAGGCGTTAACCACCAAGCCGAAACGTCCGTCTGGAAACGGGTAGACGATGGCGTCGTCCAGGCAATGGCCGTCGGCGGTGAGGAAGGCGCCGTAGGCGCAACGCTCGGTGGCGAGGTTGGCGATGTCGCGGGTGAAGGCGCGGTTCAGGAAGGCGCGCCCGTCGGGGCCGGCGATGAGGACCACGTCCATGTGGCTGGTGTCGAACAGGCCGGCGTTCTGGATGACGGCGAGGTGTTCCTTGACGGCGCCGGATTTGTACCAGAGAGGCATGTCCCAGCCGGCAAAGGGGGCCATGGTGCCGCCAAGTTCCAGGTGGCGCGAATACAAGCGGGTGTTGGGCATGGTCACCTTTCTGGTTCAATTTCCAATAAGCACGTCATCCCAGACCTGTTCGTAGATTGCGTCGTTTAGGCCGAGGTCGTGGATCATTTCGCACTTGGGGAGGACCCCGGGGGGAATGGTGTAACAGGGGTTGCCGCTCAATTTTTCCGGCAGCAGAGCGATGGCGGCGAGGTTGGGCATATAGTATTTGGTGTATTCAATATTCATGGCCGCGATGGTCGGGTCGAGGAAATGGTTGATAAAGGCGTGGGCGAGAGGTACCGAATCCGTATCCTTGGGGATGACGAAGGTGTCGGCGTTGAGGGAGGTGCCGGTTTCGGGAATGAAAAAATCGATGTCGGGATTTTCCGACATGATCAGGGCAATGTCGCCGTTATAGCCCTGGATGGCGAAAAATTCGCCGTTTTGCAGGCTGACTTTGGCGCGATCCACGTCGAAGGCGGCCAGGTTGTTTTTCCAGGACTTGAGGAGTTGGCCGGCTTTTTTGACTTCTTCGGGATTGGTGGTGTTGAGGCTGTAGCCGAGTTCCTTGAGGGCGGCGCCCAGCGTTTCGCGGTAATCGTTGAGCATGGCCATTTTTTTGCCAAAACGCGGATCGGCGAATATTTCCCAGCTTCCCAAGGCGTCTTTCGGGGTTTTGGTGCGGTTGTAGCCAACGCCGGTTATCGTGACGGTATAGGGAACGCTGAAGCGCATCCCCGGGTCGTGATCGAGAGCCGGGGTTTTGGGGTCGATGTGCTTGAGGTTGGGGATGAGGGAATGGTCGAGGGGGAGGAGGATATTTTCCTCGACGAAATGGCTGACGGCGGTGGGCATGGGGGTGATGATGTCGTAGCCGTCGCCGCCGCGCACCGAGGCCATCATGGTGTCGTTGGAATCGTAATAGGTGAAGTCGACGCGGCAGCCATGGGCTTCTTCGAAGAGGCGGATGGCTTCGGGGGAAAAATAATCCTCCCAGGTATAGATATGCAACACCCCGTCGGCCGAATTTTCGGCGGTGGCGGTGGCGGCGGCGGGATTGGTGTATAGGACGAAACAAGTGGCCAGGACGACGAGTAAGGGCGGCAGTTTCCTCATGACAACCTCCATTCAGGCAAAGGCGGTGTGGCTTTGACCGGGGATTTTTTACAGAAAATCGAGCAACACCGCCGCTCGGTTTCCTGTAAATTATCCTGTTGCAAGCCACTGTCCTGACGCCATTATACGGCTAGGCGTTTTACATGGAAGGGGTGTGTTGCGGAAGCTGGCGATTTTTCCTGTGCGGGTAAACCAGAGCCCGCCCCTTGCGGATGTAATTGTGAAAACCGCATTACACAGAGGACACAGAGAGCACCGAGGCCACAGAGAACCGCATTTTTTATAGTTGATGGTTGTTGTTCTCTGTGTCCTCTGTGTTAAAAGAATTTTCACCTTTTCGTTGCGTTTTCGGTATAATTCTTTGTTGCATCTGAACTTTTGCAAAGTGGCGATGTAACCGCCAATCGCCACTTTGCAAAAATCGTTTTTGTCCGAAATTCAAGGGTTTTTGATTTTACAAAATCGCCATTCGGCGGTTTGAATGGTGATTTTGCAAAAGTCCAGTTGCATGCTGAGCCTCCATTCTTCCCCGAAAGAAAAGAATGGAAATCCCGGCGGATCCATACCCGAGGCCCAAAGGGCGATTTTTTTGGGGTAAGGTGGTCAGTCAAACCCCGGCGTGCTCTAGGATGGCCTAACTACCCGCCTTCTTCTCCTCCGCGACCCGTTAAA
>JAVBQR010000049.1:0-3717 GCA_031548865.1 Planctomycetota bacterium | reverse complement strand
CTCCGGGATGAGGTGGAAACCGGAAGGAGCGGTATACGTGATAACCCTACGCGCCATGAGAATGAGCGATGGACGCTGGAAACAATTCTGGGAGAAAATCGATAAATACGGATGTTAATACATCATGTTATACGAGCACCCTTTCAAAAGCGGTAGAACAGACGCCACAGTTTGCCGCCGGACGGCGAGACGTGGACATAGAGGCCGCCGCCGTCGAAATGTTTGTGGATTTTGCCGGTGGCTTTGAGGTTTCGGATGGCTCGGTCAGTAAGCGGCATGTGTAGGTACCTCCTTATGCAGAAATAGCCCATACCTGCATTCGTACCTACGAATTGCGAGAATGTCAAGGGATTTGCCGGAACTACCTCGGACAATGCGTCCATATAAAACCAAATCCGCCAAGGCTTTTCGGCCGTTGGCGGACTTTGGCGTAACATAAAGTGGTTACCCCGCCAGGACTCGAACCTGGAACAAGAGAACCAAAATCTCTTGTGTTGCCAATTACACCACGGGGTATTGCATGACAGGGGTATTGAATGACCTTGGTAAGCTCGGTAAAGCATTGGTACGCACCGGGAAGCACCGTAAAGCAGTATATTGGACCGGTGCACGACAAGATAATTCTGAACATCTTACCCATGCTCAAGGAAAATGCAAGAGGCTACGGCAAAAAGGATGGCAACTTTATTTGCCGCCGCCGCTTGACAGTTCCAAATTTTCACGGCGGCTACGCGCCGTGAAAAGCCATAACCGTTTTCGTGCCGCCGAACCGCAGCGACCTTGCTTGCCGCATCCCGCTAGTATCATCAGGCGTCGTCGAGCGCTTCGACGCCGGGGAGTTTTTTACCTTCCAGGAACTCCAGGCTCGCGCCTCCGCCGGTCGAGATATGGGTCATCTTGGCCGCCAAGCCCGACTTGTTCACCGCCGACACTGAATCGCCGCCGCCGATTATCGACACGCAATCGGCGTTATCCGCTATCGCCTGGCAGACCGCGAAGGTGCCTTTCGCGAAAGCCGGCTTTTCGAAAACGCCCATCGGACCGTTCCAGACAATGGTCTTCGCCTTTGCCACTTCCGCCTTGAACAGTTCAATCGACTTCGGGCCGATGTCCAGGCCCATCATGTCGTCGGGGATGACGTCGAAGGTGCCGTCGGCCGCCGTGACGTCGAATTTTCGGGCACAGACGTGGTCCACCGGCAGGAGGATTTTCACCCCTTTCGTCTTCGCCTTGGCGAACACTTCCTTCGCCACGTCCAGCTTGTCCTCCTCGACCCGCGAGATGCCGACCTTCTGCCCCTCCGCCTTCATGAGGGTATAGGCCATGGCGCCGCCGATAATCAGGCTGTCCACCTTCTCCAGTAGATTGGTGATGACCAGGACCTTGTCCGACACCTTCGCGCCGCCGAGAATGGCGAGGAAAGGCTTTTCCGGGTCCGCCAGGGTGTCCCCGAAATACTTCACCTCCTTCTCCATCAGGAAACCGGCGACATTCACCGGAATGTACTTGGTAACCCCTTGGGTGGAGGCGTGGGCGCGGTGGGCGGTGCCGAAGGCGTCGTTCACATAGATGTTGCCGTAGCTGGCAAGTTCCTTGGTGAAGGCGTCGATTTTCGCCTTGGTGGCGTCGTCCTGTTTTTTGTATTTGTTCAGGAGCTCCTCTTCCGGGTGGAAGCGGACGTTTTCGAGCATCATGACCTCGCCCGGTTTGAGACGGTCGACCATTTTCTTCACTTCCGGTCCGACGCAATCCGGCGCCAGGGGACAGGGGATGCCGAGGAATTCCGCCAGCTTCACCGCCGCCGGTTTCAGGGAGAATTCGGGCTTGGCTTCACCGTCCGGGCGGCCAAGGTGGGACATGAGGATGAGTTTGCCGCCGTGTTCGAGGATGTAGCGGATGGTGGGGAGGGCGGCTTCGATGCGGGTGGCGTCGGCCGTTTTGCCGTCTTTAAGGGGGACGTTGAAATCGACCCGCATGAGGATGCGTTGGTCCTTGACGTTGATGTCGCGGACGGTTTTCTTGGGCATGGGTTGAGTCTCCTGATTTTTCAAAACTTCAGTTCAGCGTTTCGCCATTTCGTTGTCGAGGAACAGGATCCCGTGGCTGCCTTCCTTGACGAAGGTGAACTTGTCCAGAACGGCCTGGAAGGACGCTTCTTCCTCGACCTGTTCGGAAACGAACCATTGCAGGAAGATGCAGGTGGCGTGATCCTTTTCGGCGCAGCCGATTTCGACCAGGTTATGGATGAGGCCGGTCACCTTCTTTTCATGGGCCAGGGATTTTTCGATAACGTCGACGACCCCGCTCCATTCCTTCGCTGGCGCCGCGATGGGAAGGAGTTCGACCCGATTGCCGCGCTCCTCGATATATTTGTAGATCTTTTTCGCGTGGCCCATTTCCTCGCCCGCTTGTTTGCGCATCCAGTGCGCGAAACCGGGCAGTTTTCTGTCGTTCAAAAACGCCGCCATCCCGAGGTACAGATACGAAGACTCGATTTCCCACTTCACCTGTTCGTTAAGCGCTTTCCACATTTTATCCGAGAGCATGTTTTCTCCTATTGATGGTTTACCCCTCAACAAGTTTTTCCTGGCGCAGGTAACGCCGCCACATTATAACCTGTCGCCCCGGCTTTGGCATGCGTAAAAATCCCCGCCGGGTCGCCCTTAGCTGGGAAAGACGGGATTCTCGCCTTTACCAGAGGTATGTTCGGCAGATTTCGTGCCCCCGGAACTTCTGCCGCAGATTTCCAGCGCTTCGGCCAGGATGCCGTCAAAGTCCCGCCCGGCGTCCAGGACATGATGCGCCGTTTCGCGGTAGAGGCTATCCCGCGCCGCCAGAACCTCGGCCACTTCCTCCAGGGTCGATTTCCCGGTCAAACTGGGTCGGGAAGCCTGGTTGCCGTCCCGGGCGAGGCGGCTGGCCAAAACCGCCGCCGGCGCCGCCAGGTAGAGAACCACTCCGCACTCCCGCATCAAGGCGCGGTTTCCCGGGTCGAGAACCATGCCGCCGCCGGTGGCGACGACTCGTTCCGGCCCCAAAACTTCCCGGAGGGCCGCCTTTTCCCGGCGGCGAAAACCTTCCCAGCCTTCACGTTCGACCACTTCGCTGACGGTCAGACAGTCGCGTTCCTGCATATACCGGTCGGTGTCGAAGAATTCGCAGCCCAGGCGGCGGGCCAGGCTGGTTCCCAGCGTGGTTTTCCCCGCTCCCCTGGCGCCAACCAAGAAGAAGAGTTTTTCCATATCCGCCCCGATGCCAATCGTCAATCACCCCCACCAATCGTAAGCATTGGCGCCGTTTTGTAAAGACGCGCCTTCAGTCGGGGAAATGCCGGTGAATAGTATTGACAGATATATGTAAAAAGGTATAGTAGTTAGTTCATTCTGTTGCCGAAAAAAACGGAGAGGTGGCAGAGTGGTCGAATGCAACGGCTTGCTAAGCCGTCATATGGGGTAACCTGTATCGAGGGTTCGAATCCCTCCCTCTCCGCCAAAAACCCCTGCGAGACAGGGGTTTTTGACGTTTCGGGCTTCATATTGTCCACCGCTTTTCCCGACCGCATGGAGTCTCTGTAAGTCTATGCGGACAGCCCTTTACGTATCAACACTTTAGAACAACAGTATCGAGATTTGGGTCAGTTTTCCGCCTTCAGAAAACACCGGCGGGCGGGTCTCCCTTCTTTTCCCCGCCCGCGTCCATATGAATACACATAATCCC
>JAVBQR010000033.1:0-50082 GCA_031548865.1 Planctomycetota bacterium | reverse complement strand
ACTCCTCCTGTGCCAACGCCAATTTTATAATTCACAACGCCCCCTCCAAAAAAACCCGGGGGGGGGCACGGTTTAACCACCCTCCCCCCCCCCGATAGCGATTGCTTCGACCTCTGGATTCCGGCGAAACCGCCCGTTTACCCCCGGTTGAACGTGTAGACGCCGGAAAAACGTGAGGCGAGGGTTCAGTGTAACAGGGTACGGAGCGGCGGTAACAAAACTGAAATATACCCAACGTGCACTCAAACCGAGATGCAACTGCTACTACCCGTCCGCCTTCATCTGCGCCACCAATTCGCCAATTACCTTATCCGCCTCGTCATACGGCACCTGGCAGGTTCCCACCTGCGGGTGGCCGCCGCCGCCGTACTTCAACATCAACGCGCCGACGTTCGTTTTCGAACTGCGGTTCAAGACCGAGTGGCCACAGGCGATGGGGCAGTTTTGTTTGCCGCGGCCGTCGACGATCCACAGGGAAATGTTCTGTTCCGGGAACATGCTGTAAACCATGAAGCGGTTGCCGGTGTAAATCGGGTCGACGTTGCGGAGGTCGGAGATGATGACGTTGCCGTCGGTGCGGGTGACTTTCTTCAGCATCTCGGCGAAAAGGGCGGATTGTTCGCGGTATTTCTCGACCCGTTCCTTGACGTCGGGGTTTTCCAGGATTTGCTCGACTGTTTGGGTGCGGCAGGCGTCGATTAGGACTTCCATGAGCTGGTAATTGGAGATGCGGAACTGGCGGAACCGGCCCAGGCCGGTGCGGGGATCCATGATAAAACCGAGAAGGATCCAGCCGGTGGGTTTTTGGATTTCCTCGATTGTGAGTTTGGCGGCATCGACTTTGTCGACATATTTGACCATTTCCTTGAAGTGGGGGAGGCGGGCTTCGCCGCCGTAATATTCATAAATGACTCGGGCGGCGGAATCGGCGGGACGGCTGGCGCCCTCGAACTTGATGTCCCCCAGCCGCTGGTATTCCGAAACATGGTGATCGAACCACAATTTGCAACGGGGGTCGTAAGGGACATTGGCGAGAACGTCGTTCGGAGCGACCTCTTCCTTGCCGTCCTGCATATCCTTGGGGTGGACAAATTTCCAGGAATCGATGACGCCAAGGGCCTTAAGTAGGGCGCCACAGGCCAATCCGTCAAAATCGGCTCGGGTGAGTAGACGCATATATGATTCTCCTACATTGATTGATTATGGAAAATTAAGGAAGTAATATACGGAGGTTGACGGTGTACTTGACTAGAGCATTGATGGTTGTTGCGATAGCACTTACGCAAACATTATAGTTTCTCTGGTAAAAAATGGAAACCATTTTTCGGTTTTGTCTAATATTCCACCCGCTAGGCCCGGCAGATGTTCCTGCCGTTCGCCTTCGCCTGGTAAAGCGCCTGGTCGGCGGCGTGCAGCAAGCTTTCCAAATCCTGCATATCCTCCGTCATGCCCGCCACGCCGAGGCTGATGGTCACCCCGAGAATATTTTTATCCCAGATCACTTCCTTTTGCATCACCGCCTTACGCATCCGCTCCGCCACCGCCAGCGCCGTCGCCGTGGTGGTTTCGGGGAGCAGGATGACGAATTCGTCTCCGCCGTACCGGGCGAAGATGCTGCCGCAACGCAGGACGTCGGTGACGGTCTTGGCGAGTTGCTGCAGGACCAGGTCGCCGGTGCGGTGTCCGTAAGTGTCGTTGACGCGTTTAAAATAATCGATGTCGAAAATGATGCAGGAAAGGGGGGTTTGGTCCCGGCGCGCCTTGTCGAACTCCCGGGCGCCGGTTTCGAAAAGGAAGCGGCGGTTATGAATTGCAGTTAAGGAGTCTATGTACACCTTCCCTTCCAGCGCCCGGAGAAGGGACATGGTTTGCCGGAGTTCCCGGAGATCGCGGATATAACTGGTATAGATCAGTTCGCCCCGACGCCGCATGCAGACGATGGTCACTTCGCAGGGAATGAGCTCACGGTCGATGGTTTGGTGCATCCACTCCGATTTTAACCGCCCGGTTTGGCGGGCCAGCTCGAACATTTGCCGGGCTTTCTCATCAGAAGGCATGCCGTCAGGTTGGTATCTAGGGGACAATTTCGGGAAACTGCGTAAATATTCCTCCTTCGTGGCGATGCCGAACAGGTTGAGCGCCTCCTGATTGCAATCCAGGAGCCGCAGGTTCGCGTCCATGACGTTGCAGCCGAGTGGAGTCGCGTCGAGTATCATCCTTACCAATTCGTCGGATTCGTGCAGAAGGGCCTTCTCGGCACGCAGGTCGCGGATATACGAGAGTAGAATGGTCGTGCCGTCGTGCTCGATGCGAATCATGGTGATTTCACAGGGAAGCGGTTCGCCGTTGCGGTGCTGGTACAGCCACTCGAATTTCAAATAACCGCTTGCGAGTGCTTCGCGCCGGAGTTCGTCGGCGCGCGTCTCCGATAGCGAACCATCCGGTTGAAACAACGGTTCCTTGGTGTCGAATTTCTCCAGATACTCTTCTTTCGTGGAGTAGCCGAACAGTTCGACCGCCTTCTGGTTGCAGTCGATGAGATTGAGGTTGACGTCACGGTAGTGACAGCAGAGGGGCGAGGAATCCAGCATGACGCTGAAGTGATTCCGGTCGTCGTGATCGATATTGACCATCGCCTCCACCTGGTCCAGGAATAATACACAGGCGATGACGAAAGGCTCGTCCACGGTCTGATGCCGGACCATGGAAATGTTGCATTGCTTCTCCTCTCCGCTGCTGGTGAGGTGGGTCCATTTGAAACTGGCCGAACCGGTTTCGAAGGCTTGATTTGTATACACCATGGCCAGCTCGTCGGAGCGTTTTCCGTCGGGCTGGAATTCTGGGGAAATGTCGGTAATTTCGGCGCTCCTTCCCGGAAGCTGCAGGAGCTGCTGGAGGGCACGGTTGCAGTAGATCAGCTTTCCGCTGGTATCCAGAACGCTGCACCCGATGGGCAGCTTGTCGAGGATATGGAAATCCTCCCGGTCCAGTAGGTACATGCGGCTGGATCTGCTTTTTTCCGAGGTCATGTTTACCTTTCAATCCTTCCCCGTAGGTATGACGCCGCAAGCGGTCTAAATAGTCGTGTATACTATAAATGCCCTCGAGAACTATTACAAGAAAATTGAGACATAAATTAACTGGAGCGGTGAAATTCCAATTCACTTTAGGGATGAACCCGCCCAGGACGGTTTTCTTTGACAAGCGCCGTTCCTTTTTCATAATCGGCGGGTGATTCCATTTCGTCCGAGTTTGCTGAAAAGGCGAAGCGCGATGGAAAACTTGCCCACGGAGGCTCCCGATGCCCCCCTCACCAATTCCCCGGTCGCTTTGCCTGTTTTTATACCTGTTTCTTTGCCTGAACGCCGGTCAGACGCGGACCAATTCCCATTCCCTGCCCGTACCCCGAACCGGTACCGCCGCGGCCGCCGACTCCAACCATTCCGGAGAAATGGCCCGGTCCGCCACCGCTCCCGAACCGGTCAAGGTCCGCCTCCTCTTGCCCTGGACCCCCCAAGCCCAGTTCGCCGGCTATTACCTCGCCCTCAAGGAGGGCGAATACGCCAATCGCGGCCTCGATGTGGAAATCCTCCATGCCCAACCCAGCGATCAACTCTCTGCCCTCATGTATAATTGTGTCGCCGATTTCGTAGTCTGCCCCCCCGACTCCGCCATCGGCATCCACCGTTTCGGCGTTCCCGTGCGACTCGTCTCGCAAATCATCCAGCGCTCCAACCTTACCCTCGTGGCCTGGAAAGACGCCAACATAACCTCGCCCCGAGATTTCGACCAACGCCGGGTCAGCCTGTGGATCGACATCTACCGCCCCTCCTTCAACGCCTTCTTCCAGAAATATTCCGTCAAACCATCCGTCCTACCCCAAGGGTATTCTCAGGCCCTTTTTCTCAATCGTGCCGTCGACGCCTGCGCAGCCATGGCGTACAACGAGGTCCATGCCATACTCATGCATGGAGTTAAATCGGACGACCTCAGCGTTTACCGCTTCTTCGATTACGACATCGACCTGGTGGAGGACGGCCTATACGTTTCCGACGTTTTTGCCCAAGCCCACCCCGATCTGTGCCGGGCCATGGCCGAGGGAACCCTGGCCGGCTGGAAGCTCGCCGACGAGCGTTTCGCCGACGCCCTCGACGCCGTCATGTGGTGGGTCAACGCCAGCCATGTCCCCACTAGCCGGGTGCACCAGGAATATATGCTGAAAACGATACTCCCCACCATTTGGCCGAAAGGCCACCAGGACTGGCGGCCGGGACGCCTCGACCGTGACGACTACGATCGCATCGCCGCCGCCATCGCCGATTTGGAAAGCGAGGATTATTTCGCCCGCATTCCCCACCTCACCGGCGAAGCTGACACTCCGGAAAACGACGGCAGTCATCCACTGGAAGGGAATGGGGGCACGCCCCAAGCCGCCCCAGCGATGCAGGTGCTCCCCACCTATGATGAATTGACCATGGAGACGGCACGATGAAAACCGAAGGGCAGGGCATGTCTTTGCGCTGGCGGCTGCTGATTCTAATCATGCTCGCCTCCGGTTTGATCCTCTGCGCCGTCATCATGCATAACGCCTCATTCGCGAGACGTGCGCTTAGCAATGCCTTGAAGGAACGGGCCGGCGAAATGGCCGCCCACGCCGCCGCCTCCATCGACGCCCGGCTGAAGGTCGCGGCGCGCTCGGTGGAAATGGCGGCGGTGGAAAATTCCATAAACCGCGCCTATCTCCGCCGGGTCACCGTGGGGAACCCTTACGGCGAAGCCTTCCGGCGCCTGCGGCGGCTTCTCGCCTCCAGTCCGGAACTGTACGGCGCCACCATCGCCATCGACCCATCGGTCCCGGGTTTTTCCCGGGGCTACTGCCCGTACCTGCACCGAAACGAAACAGACGCACCCGCCGAAGCGGATTTGTCCGAAATGGTTGCGCCTAGACCCAAAGCGTCCAGGATAAATTCACCTGGAACCAGTCCGCCCGGAACCAATCCGTCCGGGGAAAATCCGCCCGAAACGACTCTGGCCGAGGTGAATCTGGCCACTGACGCCTACCGCTACCCGATTCAGGACTGGTATCTGGTGCCCCGGGAACTCGACCGGCCGATGTGGGGGGAACCGGCCTTCGATGAAGGTGGCTGCGAAAAGGTGGTGGTGACTTATTCAGTCCCTTTCCGTTTCGGCGGCGCGGGGGAGGGCGCGGCGGACGACAAGGCGGACGGCGTCCAAACCGGTGACATAACCCTGGACTGGTTGGACGAGTCCCTCCGCAATCTGCCGTTGCGCGAGAACGATTATGCCTTCCTGGTTTCCCGTTTCGGTACGGTAATCGCCCATCCCGCCGGACGTTGGGTAATGTCGGAAACGCTGTTCAGCCTGGCCGACAGCCATCAGGACCCGCGTATCGCCGCGTGGGCGCGGGAGCTCCAGAGCAACACCTCCGGGATTACCCAGATTGAAGGCTTGTTCGGGTCGAAGGCGCCGGCGTGGGTGGCGCACCGGCCGGTTCCGTCCACCGGCTGGACGATGATCGCCATTTTATCGCAGGGCGAGGCCCTCAAGGAAACGCATTCCCTGGTCATCGCCGAGGTGGAAATCGGCATTCTGGGCCTGCTCCTGTTGTTGGCGGCGGGATTGATGATTGCCGAGTCGATAACCAAGCCGTTGCGCCGGCTCACCATGGCCACGAAGGAAATGATCCACGGCAATCTCGACCACCCCTTGCCGTTGGCACACGGCGGGGACGAGGTGGCGGACTTGACCCGGCATTTCGCCTCGATGCGGGGCGAATTGAAACGTTATATGGACAATCTCCAGCAAGCGGCGGCGGCGCGGGAACGGATTGAATCGGAACTCCGCATCGCGAACACCATTCAGCATTCGTTCCTGCCCGCGCATTTGCCCGAAGACCGGCGTTTCGACGTCGCAGCCCTGTTCCAGCCGGCGCGCGAGGTCGGCGGCGACCTTTACGACGTGCAGATGGACAAGGAGGAGGGGCGGCTGTTCCTGGTGATTGGCGACGTTTCCGGCAAGGGCATGCCGTCGGCTCTTTTCATGGCCCGGACGATTTCCCTGTGGCGGCATTTGTTGACCGAACACCGGAGTCCGGCGGCAATCCTCGCCGCCTTGAACCGGGAACTGGCCCGCGAGAATCCGTCCTGGTATTTTATCACCATGTTTTGCGTGGTGGTCGAATTGCCGACGGGTATGATGTACTATGCCAGCGCCGGGCATCCGCCGCAGGCCTTCCGGCGGGCGAACGGCGAGTGCGTGTGGCTGGGAACGGAGGAGGAGGCGCCGCCGGCCTTTCCGTTGGGTTTGGAGATGTCGGCGGAGTATCCGGGGATGTCCCGGCACCTTACCCCGGGGGATTTGCTGGTGCTGTTTACCGACGGGGTGAACGAGGCGGAGAACGAGGGGCACGAGCAACTAGGGGAGGAACCGATTTTGGCGGCTTTGAAAAAAGACCCCGACAGTTGCGCCGGGGCGTTGAAGGAGATCCGCGAACTCGTGGCGCGGCATGTGGGCGGGGCGGAACAGTCGGACGACCTGACTTTGGCGGCTTTTCGCTATTTGGGAGGCGAGGGCGGGGATATGTCCGCCGCCAAGGTGGATTGGGTCAAGGAATGGCGTCCGGCGGAGACCTATTTGTCCGGCGACCTGCTGGATTGGCTGGAAGGGGTGGGAGGGGAGCTCAACCTCAAAGCGGAGGTGGTGAGCGAGATGGGGGTGGCCTTGGACGAGCTCCTCAACAATTCGGTGGAACACGGCAAGGCGGGGAGCATGGCGGTGGAACTGGCTTTGCACTCGGGCTGGTTCGAGGCGCGGGTGAAGGACGACGGTCCGGAATTCAATCCCCTCGACCTTCCGGAACCGGATGTGAACGCTCCTCTGGAGGAGCGCCCGATTGGCGGCCTGGGGGTGTTCTTGGCGCGGCGCCTTACCGATCGTTTGGAATGGAAACGGGTCGGAGGCGAGAACGTGGTGACTTTGTGGAAATGGGTGGGCTGAGAGCGTTCGCAGAGCCGCGGCAAACTGAAAGCGGACTTGGCAGCGCTTGCGTGAAGGGAAGGCGAATATGTCTACAGACAGTCAATTCGGGTTGTCGGTGGAGCAGGCGGATTCATTTGCGGTGATGAACGGCTTCGCGGTCGTCAAGCTGACGGGGCGTCTGATCGACGATTCGATAGGCATGTTCGAGGCGTCGTGGGAAAGGATATTGGCGGGGGGAATTCAAGGGGTGGCGGTGGACATGACCGACCTCGAGTTCGTGAGTTCGGCCGGGCTGCGTTCCCTTCACAAATTCGGGAAAGCCCTGGTGTCGCCCCGCAGCGGCCTGGTCCTGTTCGGGATGCGTCCGGCGATGGCGAAGGTGTTCAAGTATTCCGGCTTCGAGCGGATGATCCCCATCGTGGAAACCCGCCATGAGGCGATGAAACGGCTGCGGGTGAGGAAGGGGGGGGAATTGGGGGGGACGATGTAATGCTCAAGTTCCTTCGCATCAGGAATTTCAAGGGCTGGGAAGATACGGGGCAGATTAAGCTGGCTCCGCTTTCCCTGTTTTTCGGGGCGAACAGCTCGGGTAAATCGAGTATCGGACAATTTCTGATGCTACTAAAGCAAACGGCAGAATTCCCCGATAGAAAGGCGGTATTTTATCCGGGTGGACGCAATTCCGCCGTGCAGCTTGGTTCTTTCAAGGAAATGCTATACCATAGAAACAACAAGAATAAGCTAGCCTTTGAATATCACTGGTCGCTGCCGGACGTCTTGAAATTCACCGACCCCATTTCCAACGTTTCATTCAGCGGGGATTGGTGCGCATTTTCCGCCGAATCCGGCTTGGACGCCAACGAGCAAACGGTTATCGACAAATGCAAGTATAATCTATACTCGACTCTGCGCGATTCGCTGGACGATGCGGCATTGATCATGGCAATCGGCATGAATAGGATATCCGACGCCAAAGCAGAGTATGAAGTTGAAGCAAAAAATTATAAATTGAAACGCAATAAGGGCCGCGTTTGGAATCCAGGTGCGCCAGTGAGGTTTTATGGGTTTCCCGACGAAGTTGTCGCGTATTACCAAAACGCGGATTTTGTTCAGTTGCTAAACTTGAATAATGAAATGCTATTCCGATCGTTACATTACCTTGGCCCTCTTCGTACGAAGGCGGAACGGATATATTCCTGGGCGGGAATCGAGCCGGAAAGCGTCGGCTATGCCGGCGAAAACACCGTCGCCGCGATTCTGGCGGCCAAGTCCCGGCGGATAAGCCTCGGCCGAAAGAAACAGGCCAAATCCTTTGAGGCGGTAATCGCTGAGAAGCTCGTCGAAATGGGTCTAATCGAGGAATTTAAAATTAATCCCATTTCCAAACAACGCCAGGAATACGAAGTGAAAATTCGCACCAAAGGTTCCATGGATTTGGTGGATATCCCGGATGTTGGTTTCGGGGTGTCCCAGGTTCTTCCCGTGCTGGTTCAGTGTTTCTATGCTCCACCCGGATCAATTATTATTATGGAACAGCCGGAAATTCATCTTCACCCCAGCGCGCAAAGTGCTTTGGCCGATGTCATGATTGACGCCATAAGCGCCCGGGAAAAAGGGACGGATCGGAATATACAGCTTCTCATCGAGACGCATTCCGAACATTTTTTACGAAGACTGCAGCGGCGAATCGCCGAAGACAAGAGCAACCAGCTTAAGGATAAAGTTTCCATCTATTTCGCCGATATCAGCAAAACGCCCGCGTCGCTTGAACCTTTACGCCTCGATCTTTTTGGAAACATAGGAAACTGGCCCAAGGATTTTTTCGGTGACGAAATGGGCGACGTCACCGCCCACGCCAAGGCGGCTATGGAAAGGCGAAAAACCCTTCTTCGCGGGGAGGGGGCGAAATGAGTTTGCCGAAAAGGTGCGTGGTCGACACCAATGTGCCGGTGACCGCCAACAAGGCGAATTCCCCCGAAGCCGTTCCAGAGGAATTCATCGATTGCGTCGCAGCGTGCATTGTGGCGATAGAACACGTTATTTCAGCAAAGGCTTTGGTTCTTGACGCCGGCGACGAAATCTTCCAGGAGTATATCGATAATGTCAGTTTGAGCGGCCAGCCAGGCGTGGGCGACAAATTCGGGAAATGGGTTCATTATCATCGGCACAGTCTTCCCCCGGATGATTTAGTCTGGATAACGCCAAGGGACGGTTCCTATGAAGAATTTCCCAATTCCCAGGAATTGGCAAAATTTGACAGAAGCGATCACAAGTTTGTTGCGGTGGCGAACGCCCATAAGGACAAACCCGCCATTCTGCAAGCCACCGACAGCAAGTGGTGGGGATATAGGGATGCCCTGAAAGATGTGGGTATTACGGTGGATTTTTTGTGCAAGAAGTATATTTCCGCCATGCACTACAAAAAAATCGCCCGGCATCTACCTAAGCCAATCCGCAAACCAAGGTTAAAAATCACCCGGTGCAAATAACACTTCGACCCAATGCCAAGCATTGGGTCGAAGCGATTGCTGGCAGATGGCGTTACTTGCCGGTAAAAAACGGGAAGAACTGCAGGGTGGGCTTTATTCCTCAGAAATCACCACCCCATCCACTGCCGATGCGTCGCCGCCGCCCATATCACCGGAAACGGAACCGGCCGGGGTACCCAGCATCGCTCCGCCTTCATACGGGTTGCCGGACGACGAACCGTCCGGAGTGCTCCCCACTACGCTCCCGACCACGCCGTCGACCGAAACGCCCGGCCCCTGCACGGAATAGCTCGGCACCGGCGTCGGCGGATAGGGCGGGTACGGACGCGGACCCGGAGGCGGGACCAGCCCCGCCGCCACCATGTTCTGCAGATACATCGCCCCGGTCGCGTGGCCGCGCATTTCCGCTTCGTAGTACCACTTCGCCGCTTCCATATAATTCCGGGGAACGCCCAGACCGCGCTGATAACAAACGCCGATATTGGTGAAAGCGGCGGGGTAACCCATATCCTTGGCGATGTGGTACAGCCTTAGCGCCTCATGGTAATCATGGCGGTTGAAGGCGTTGATCCCCTGGACATTGATTTCCTTCGCGGCCGAGAAACCGCCGCCCGGCTGGGGATCATAAGGATTGTACGGATTATAGGGATTGTACGGATTGTAGGGATCGTAAGGCGGAGGCGGTGCGGGAGGGTAGGGCGGATGCGGCGGACGGCGATGGCGCCGGCCCAACACCATACCTGGCGCCGAACCGTCCCACGAAGATTCGTCGTCGTCCTGTGCCGGGGAGATGCAAGTCAAGGCCCCGTACGCCAGAGTCGCCGCAAGCGCCAGGCTGAACGCGTTTTTCCATGTAATCATGTTTCGCATGTGTTTCTCCTGGTGTATTTCAAAACTTCAAATTCCCGGGTCGCCGCCATTTCAAAACGGCGCATCTTCCAAACTTTCCAATTCGACCAGACAACGCTCCAAACGCTCCTTCAAGCCGCCCGGTACCACGTTTGTCGTCAACAAACAGCGCCGCAATTCCCGCGCCGCCTTGAGTACCGGCCCCAATTCGCCTTTCTTGCCCCGCGCGGATCCGCTCTCCCCCTCTTCCATCACGCTTGGTCGCAAACATTGCCGCAATTCCCGCCTGAACTCCGCTTCCTCGCCTTCCCCCTCGAAAGCGCGGCGGTGCAGCTCGTTCATTTTTTCTTCCGGCACTTCATCGCGGTGCCTGACCCGGTCCAGCAATTCCACCGTTTGGAAGTCGGGAATCTGCGGGGCGGAGGAACGGTCATCCTCCTCCTCGTAATTCTGCAGGCGCTCGCCTTCATACTTTTTCATGTAATTATAGCTGGCCATTAGCTTCTGCACAGTGGGTTTTTTCAAGCCGAGTTCACGGGCGCAATATATCTCGAAATCGTCGTAGCCCCATTCCTTGTAATCCCCGCCATAAACCACCTGGTTGAGGAGCTTCCCCAATTCCACCCAGGAGGCGCGGAACTGCCGCAGGGCAGTCATTACTTGGTGGCGGAGCGTGCCGGGTTGAAGCTGGTTGATGCGGGAGTCGATTTTCTTTACGGTAGTGGCAGTCATTGAGGGCTTTCCATAACAGAAGTGCCTATGCGGATTTTCGGGAGAAGCGAACGGCGGTTCGCTTGCTTTTTACGATTAGTCCACGGAAACGAATCGGGTTATCGCCCCTATTATAGACTACTTCCGTTCCCGGGCAAGACCCCCGTGACAACAATGTAAAAAGGCGTTTTTTTCGGTAATTGAATTGTGTGGAAAACGTCGGCGCACTATGATTAGGCTCGGTCCGAGCCGTCGCGGAAACCGCGCGGCCGGGGCGACGCTGAATATCGGCGAACGTTTTTTTCCACGAAGGACACCAACGAAGGACATCTGCGAGGACACTATGAACATGATTCAGCAATGCGGCATCGGCCTGGCCGGCGCCGGAGTCGTCGGCGGCGGAGTCGCCGATTTGCTTCTGGGGAGGAAAGAACTCCTGGAGCGCCGGGCCCAGGTCGGCCTCGACCTCCGCTACGTCGCCGACCAGGACACCGGCCGCGCCCTCGCCATCGGCGTGGCGAAAGAACGCATCGTCGACGATTTCCGCAAACTCATGGACAAACCGGATATCGAAGTGATCGTCGAACTCATGGGCGGCACCGGCATCGCCTATGAGTGCGTCATGTCCGCCCTAGAGGCGGGAAAGCACGTCGTCACCGCCAACAAGGCCCTCCTGGCCGAACGCGGCGCCGCCATTTTCGCGAAAGCCCGGGAAAAGAACCGCATCGTCGCCTTCGAAGCCGCTGTCGCCGGCGGCATTCCCCTCCTGGTTTCCCTTCGGGAAGGGCTCATTGTCAATCGCATGCAGTCCCTCTTGGGAATCCTCAACGGCACCTGCAATTTTATCCTCACCAACATGACCGCCCGCTGCCTCCCCTTCGCCGACTGCCTGAAGGAAGCCCAGCGGCTCGGCTTCGCCGAAGCCGACCCCTCCTCGGACATCGACGGCAAAGACACCGGACACAAGCTGGCGCTCCTCGCCGCCCTGGCGTTCGAAACCTGGATTGACTTCCCCAAACTCCATATCGAAGGCATCCGGAACATTTCCGATATCGACATCAAAATCGCCGGCGAACTCGGCTATACGGTTAAGTTACTCGGGGCCATCCGCACCGATCCGGAACCTCTCGCCGCCGCAAAAGGCGGCAAGGGCGAAGTCGGATTGCCGGGACGCTTGTTCCTCTCCGTCCACCCGGCGCTCCTCAAAAACACCGACCCGCTGGCGGCGGTGTCCGGGAGCATGAACGGGGTGAAAACGGAAGGCGACGCGGTGATGGAAAGCATGTTCTACGGACGCGGCGCCGGACGCTACCCCACCGCCTCGGCGGTGGTCTCGGACATCGCCATGGTTGCCCGGGCCGCCAAATGCGGCGGCATGGGGCCGGTTTGGTTCCCGCCGGAACGGAACGCCTATTACATGGCTCCGATGGAGGACTACGAAACCCGCTATTACATCCGCTGCGAAGTGGTGGACAAACCCGGGGTGATCGGGAAAATCACCACCGCACTCGGTGACGCCGCCGTTTCCATCGCCGCCGTCCACCAGTATGAAAACAGCCTGCACGACGGCCAAGCCTCGGTGTGCCTCTTTACCCATACCGCCCGCGAGGGTGACATCGCCCAGGCCCTGACCGCCATCGCCGGGCTGGATTTCCTGCGGGAAAAACCGGTCCTGCTGCGGATCGAGGAATAACTGCAGTTTTGCGAAGCGGCAATCGAAGCGTCAAGCGCACTTGGCGATCAGCGTTTTTGCCGGTGTTTATGGGGTTTTTCCTTAGACAAAATCTCCATTCGGTGGCTTGCATGGTGATTTTGCCTAAGTTCAGTCAGTAAACCATACCACGGAGGAAGCACAATGACGGGGCGTCCGGAAGGAAAAATTGGCATTGGACAGAAGCTGGGCGGCTGGGTCTACAACCTGATTTTTCAGGCCGGCTGGCCACGCTGGGTATTGTTGGCGGTAGCGTTGTTGCTGTGCTTATTGGCCGTCCTGGCCCTGAGTTCCGGGACGGATTACCGCGAGGATCCGTCCGCCCTGGTCCCGCGCTCGGCCGAAGTGTACGCGGAGACCCGCAATCTCGAGGCACTCCTCAAGCGGGTGGGCGGCTGGAAGCTGTGGGGCAAGGAAGACGGACCGATTGCGGAAGACAGCTGGACCCAACTCCACCGCGACCTCGCCGACATCATCGGGGATCAGGTTGAAGGCCTCGGCCGCCGCCAGCCCTTGATGTGGTTGTCGACCGCCGACCGGGCGGCTTACTGCGTCGTCCCCGCCGATCAGCCTGCCGCCAAGGCGAAAAGCGGAGAAGCCGGAAAGACGGATGATAAAGCCGCGCCGGCGGCGGCAAGCGCGGTTGAACCGGCCGGCGGCGAGACCTGGGCGCTCCTGCTCCACGTCCCCGACCCCGCCAACGTACTTTCCGAACTCGGGGTCGAGAAGAACCTTTCTCTCGCGAAAAGCGGGGATGGCCTATACACCCTCACCGGCAAGGGCGAAGGCAAATTGTATTTTGCGGTGGTGGGCCCGTGGTTAATGCTGTCGTCCGGCGAGAAACTGCCGAAATTCGCCCAGGAAAGCATGAACAAACCCGCCTTTTCTCTGGCACGTTCCGACCTATTGGCGCCGTGGCGCCGGAGCTTGGGGGTGCGCGGTTTGTTCAACCCGGCTTTTCGTGCCGACTTGGTCAAGGATTCGGTCTACGCCAAGGTGGCGGGCTGGATGGCGCCGGACGTTCGCATCAATTTTACCGGCCGCCTGAATGACTCCGGCGGCGTCGACATGCACTATAATGCCGGGAAGTTGACCGACCGTATCGGCGGCGGCGGCTTATGGCCGCTGATCCTGGCGCTGTTGACCCTGCTGGGTATCGTCGCCCTGGCGGTGATCCTGGCCATTGCCTGCTCGGTGGTGGGCTATTCCGGCTGGTTGAAAGGGTTGGCGTGGAAAGCGGGCATCCGGCCGGTCTCTTCGCCTGCGAAAGTGGAGAGTTCCGCCGCTTTTAAGGCCGATGTGGGTGCGGCGGAAGCTCTTGACAAAGAAGGCGGCGACAAGGTATTAACGCAACAACCAAATATAAGCGCCGGTATCGATGAGGGAGCGGAGCCGGAAAGCCGGGAGGCGGACCGGGGAAGCGAAGAGCCGGCCAAGGACGGAGAGACGAAGGCGTGAAACGGGAGAACCGGATTATCCGATTGCTTTTTTACTAAACCATGGTGGGAATTTTTTTGCCGGGAGGCGTATTTTTTTGGTAATGCGCCTCATGTGGCGGTAATTTATCGGATATTTCCTGAACATTATGTTTGTCATGCGGTTAAGACGGTTTTTGCTATTTTGCCGGGTATTTTCCCCGGGATTTTGTACTAGATATTTTTCCCTAAGATAGGGTAATCGCTAGCATTGTGGTCATGCGGTGGGGTTATGACTGAATAATCGTGGGCTCCGCTACGTTGCTGCAAAAATCTCAATGCTGTGATACGTTAATGTGCAAAAAGTTAATGCCTATTTTGAATTAATTGCAAAATAATAATTTGCTCTGCAAATAATGTATACGATTGAAGCAAGAAAATCGTTTTCCGTTCGCGGAAGACGATTTTTTTTATAATATAAAAATCTGTGAATTATGGGAAATTTATTTACAAAAAGGTGAATTGTGTTTAGGAGTTAATTTGGTAATTATGTAATGCCTTGTATTTCATTTGTTTGTACGGAATAAGGATGTGTTTCTTGGTTACTTTATAGTGAATTTATTACGAGAAATATCAAGCTGCGTTTATCGTCAATGCAAAAAAAGCGAATTTTCTTGCCCCAAAAAAGTTGCAATAGGCTCGACTGAGTAATAAACTGCAGTTAGGAATTGCTGAGTTTTTCATGGCTATTTCCTTGGCTGATTCACCCATTCATGACAACAGATTGTATATTAGGAACCAAAAACCTTCTAACTTGGATAAGTCGGCATAGTTAGTATGCTAAGCATCCACTGATTTCGCCTCCCTCCAACAAATGGCAGCATGGGGAGTTCGAAATCGTGTCTATATACAAGTCGCTAGTGTAGCGTCCACCCTTTTGGTAGTTACAACTATTTTTTTTGATCGCGCCGGCATTTGGATCGCGACTGCAAAAAGGAAGGATAGAAGTCAATGCCTAAGGATATCAAAGCAGAATTCGGTAGATTGATGCGGCTTTCCCGTGATGCCAAAGGAATGTCGCGGGCCACTCTGGCCATGCGCTTGGGAATAAGTCCCAAAACCATTCAAAGCTGGGAAATGGGCCGGACCTTTATCGAACGCCTCGATTTGATCCCCCAATTGGAAGCGGAACTGGAATGCTCCCTCTCCACCCTAATCGCCAAAGCCACCGGTGCCACCGTCGCCGTGGGGGCGGTTGGGGCGGGGATGAGCATAGCCTCCGGACAAAGCTTCAGTAACGGCCTTGCCCTCAGCGAAGCGGCGGATGCCATGGTTTATGACGAACACCAGATGGGCTCCGCCTCGCAACAGCGTCTGTTGACCCGCCCCGGTCCGTTATCCCTCAAGTTCAATTTGACCACCGCCGCGTCGATGGCTGCCAACGGCGAGGCGGACAAGCTGGAGGTGGAATGGGTGTCGGTGCCGATGCTCAAGCCGAGCGCGGTTCTGAACCCGGTCTTCGATATTCAGCCCAAGGACATCATCCGCCAGGTCATCATTCCCCGCGAATGGGTGCCGCGCGCCGGGGTGCTGGTATCGGTGCGTATGGGCGACTCGGCCATGATGCCAATGATTCCCCTTGGCGCCACGGTGATTATCGACCTCCGGCCCCTTAGCCTCGAGAAAGCCCTCGGAAAGATCGCCGCCCTCGATTTCGCCGGGAAAGGCCTGCGCATCCGCCAAGTCAAACGCGACATGGCTGGCGAACGTTATTTTGGCGCCAGCATCATGGAACACGGCCGGGCCCAGATGCAGATTCGCCTCGGCAAGGGCGACCGGATTCTCGGCGAAGTCATCGGGGTATTGGCTTCCATGTGTTAGTTCGGAGGTTTTGCAAAACTCCAGTCAATTGCAACACTCCAGCTTTTCCTATATAATGACGGGACGGGGACCGGTATGGTTCCCGTCCTCTTGTTGTTTTGCCAGGGTTTTGCCAATGCCGTTTTGGCATATGAGTATCTTTCGGATGGCTTCGCCGCCAGCCTTGCCTTAAGGGAGAGCGTATGGGTAACATCACTGATTTCTTAAAACATCACTACCGCCATTTCAACGCCGCCGCCCTCGTGGACGCCGCCGAAGGCTATGTCAAGCATCTCAAAGATAACGGCAAGATGCTCCTCTCCATGGCCGGCGCCATGTCCACCGCCGAACTTGGCCTCAGCCTGGCGGAAATGATCCGCCAGGACAAAATCCACGCCATTTCCTGTACCGGCGCCAACCTCGAGGAAGACGTCTTCAACCTGGTCGCCCACAACCATTACGTCCGCGTCCCCGGCTACCGCTATTTCACCCCGGACGACGAAAAGGCGCTCCTCGACCGCCACCTCAACCGGGTCACCGACACCTGCATTCCGGAAGAGGAGGCCATCCGCCGCATCGAGGACGAAGTCCTGGAACTCTGGAGTGAAGCCGACAAAAAAGGCGAACGCCTCTTTCCCCACCAGTTCATGTACCGCCTCCTCCTTTCCGGCCGACTGAAAAAGCATTACCAGATTGACCCGAAAAATTCCTGGATGCTCGCCGCCGCCGAAAAAAATCTGCCGATTATCGTCCCCGGCTGGGAGGATTCGACCCTCGGGAACATTTACGCCAGCCACGTCATCACCGGCGACGTGAAGAACGTCCACACCGTCCGCACCGGCATCGAATACATGACCACCCTGGCCGAGTGGTATAAAACCGAGTCTGCGAAGAGCTCCATCGGTTTCTTCCAAATCGGCGGCGGCATCGCCGGCGACTTCACAATATGCGTTGTGCCGATGCTCCGCCAGGACCTCCGCCAGGAGGTGCGGCTGTGGGGTTATTTCTGCCAAATCAGCGATTCGACCACCAGCTACGGCAGCTATTCCGGCGCCGTCCCGAACGAGAAAATCACTTGGGAGAAGTTGGACGCCGACACCCCCTCCTTTATCGTCGAATCCGACGCCACCATCGTGGCGCCGCTCATTTTCGCTTACGTATTGGGGCAGTGATGGCTACGAAGAAAAAAAACGCCGCTATGAGTGAATCAGCGGCTAATAATGAAAAAATCGCCGCGACTGCGGATAATCATGCTATGCATAATCCCGGCGCCTTCCTGGATCTCCCACCCGAAGTCTCGGCTTATGACCAGGCGCGAGTGGTGTTGTTGCCCATGCCCCTCGAAGAGTCGGTGAGTTACGGCGGCGGCACGGCCCGGGGGCCGGAGGCTATCATCGCCGCGTCGCAACAAGTGGAACTGTACGACCCGCGTAGCGATTCCGAGCCGGTTCTGGACTGGGGCGTCCACACTTTGCCCCCGCCGGCGATATTTCAAAAAAAATCCGGAAAGCTGGAAACCGCCGAGGCGTTGGCCGCCATCGAAGCCGAGGCAGTGAAACATCTGGCGGCGGGGAAATTCATCATGGGCCTGGGCGGCGAACACACCGTCAGTCTTGGCCTCGCCCGGGCGGTCGCGAAAAAGCGTGGAAAGTTCACCCTGGTGCATATCGACGCGCACGCCGATCTGCGCGACCAATATCAGAATAATCCTCTCAGCCACGCCTGTGTGGTCCGGCGCATTGCCGAACTGCCGGAATGCCGGAAGATTCTGCAGCTGGGCATCCGTTCCACTTCCCGGGATCAGGCGGAATTTGTTTGCGAGCACGAAAATCGTGGTTCCTCCCGCCCGTACATCCGTACCTGGTACGCCTGGGATATGCACCGGGATAAAGTATGGCGCAAGGAATTTAAGCGCCTGGTCAAAGACGAAGAAGTTTTCTTGACTTTCGATGTCGACGGCTTGGACCCGGCGATTATTCCCGCCACCGGTACGCCGGAACCGAACGGCTTGACCTGGCGCCAGCTGATGCGGATTTTCGACATTGTCGCCGACAACGCCTGGGTGTACGCGGCTGATTGCGTCGAACTGGCCCCGACCCCCGGGCTGCATCACGCCGAGTTCGCGGCGGCGCGGGCAGTTTACGAGCTTCTCGCCAAATTGACTTATTGTCCCTTTTAGTTGAAGTTTTGCCATGGTCCAGTATTAACAAATGTAAAGGTAATCTATGACATTCTGCGACGTCCCCGAAGCTATCGAAGAACTCAAAGCCGGACGCATGGTCGTCCTCGTCGACGACGAAAACCGCGAAAATGAAGGCGACCTGGTCGCTGCCGCCGAACTAATTACGCCTGAAGGCATCAACTTCATGGCCAGCCACGCCAAGGGCTGGATCTGCCTCACTCTCGACTCCGAAGCCTGCCGGCGTCTTGACCTCCCGCAAATGGTCTCCGACAACCAGGCCTCCCTCGGCACCGCCTTTACCGTAACCATCGAGGCCCGCCACGGCGTCACCACCGGCATCTCCGCCGCCGACCGGGCCCATACCTGCCGTGTCGCCGCCGCCGCCGACTCCAAGGCCGCCGACCTGGTCCGTCCCGGACACGTCCAGCCCATCCGCTCCCGCCCGGGGGGAGTGTTGGTCCGCACCGGGCAGACCGAAGGCTCCATCGACCTCATGACCCTGGGCGGTATGCGCCCCGCCGGAGTGATTTGCGAAATCATGAATGAGGACGGGAGCATGTCCCGTCTCCCCGAGCTGGAAGTGTTCTGCCACAAGCATAACCTGAAGCTCCTTTCGGTCGCGCAGATTATCGAATACCGCCGCCGCACCGAGCGGCTGGTCAAATGCGTCACCACCGTGGAAATGCCCACCGACTACGGCCATTTCCTCCTCCATGACTATCGCGCCGAAGTGCAGAACGAATCGCACCTGGCCTTGACCATCGGAGACGATCTCTTTCCCGGGGCGGAACCTGCCGCACAGCCGGTCCTGGCCCGGGTGCATTCCGAATGCCTTACCGGCGACGTCTTTCACTCGAACCGTTGCGACTGCGGCGAACAGCTCCAGGCCGCCATGCGCATGATCGGGAAGGAAGGGCGGGGGATTATCGTGTACATGCGGCAGGAAGGGCGCGGCATCGGTCTCGAAAACAAGCTGCGCGCCTACGCCCTCCAGGACCGGGGCCTCGACACCGTCGAGGCGAACGTGAAACTCGGCTTCCCCGCCGATTTGCGCGACTACGGCTTGGGAGCGCAGATCCTTACCGACCTCGGCGCCCGCAACCTCCGCCTTCTCACCAACAACCCCAAGAAGATTTCCGGCCTGTCCGGCTATGGCCTGGAAGTGGTCGAACGCGTGCCAATTGCCATGAGTCCCCACGACGCGAACAAACATTACCTCGACACCAAGCGCACCAAACTGGGGCACCTCCTGCCCAGCGATGTTGTGCCGGATGGACAGCACCGCCCCAGCGGACGGTTCGAGGCGAAGAAGTTGTAGCGCGGCGGATTGGTGAGTTGTAATTAACTGAACTTTTGCCAAGTGGCGGTTTAACCGCCAATCGCCACTGTGCAAAAATCATTTCTGCCCGAATTTCAAAGGTTTTTAATTCTACAAAATCGCCATTCGGTGGTTTGAATGGTGATTTTGCAAAAGTCAAGATTTAACCTAATTACGGAGTCCCCCATGCCCAAACAGATCGAAGGCAATCTGAGCGCCGCCAACATGAAGCCGGCCATCATCGTCTCCCGTTTCAATTCCTTTATCACCGAACGCCTCGTCGATGGCGCCCTCGACGCCCTGATCCGCCACGGCGCGAACGATGCGGACATCACCGTCATTCGCGTTCCCGGCGCTTTCGAAATCCCCATGGCCGCCCGCCTCGCCGCCGATTCCGGGAAATTCGACTCGGTCATCGCCCTCGGCGCGGTCATCCGCGGCTCGACCCCGCACTTCGACTACGTCGCCGCCGAAGTATCCAAAGGCCTCGGACACTTGTCCCTCGAAGCCACCGTTCCCGTCGCCTTCGGAGTCCTCACCACCGACACTATCGAACAAGCCATCGAACGCGCCGGCACCAAAGCCGGCAACAAAGGTTTCGACGCCGCCATGACCGCCATCGAAATGGTCAACCTGGTAAGAGCCATAGGAAAGTAAACCCCATGCGACCCCGAACCGCCGGCCGACGCCTAGCTCTCCAGTATCTGTTCATGGCCGACATGAACGGCTACCGCGACGTCGAAGCCGCCAACGAATTTTTCCAAACCCAGCGCCGCGCCATCCTCGAAAGTTCCCCCGCCACGGACGGAGTCGTCTTCGACCGCGACGATCCGCACCAGGACGAGGCCGAACATTTCGCCGGGCAAATCATTCGCGAAGTCCTCCTGCACCAGGACGCCATTGACGCCGACATCGAAGCGGCGGCAAGCAATTGGTCGCTGGCCCGCATGGGTGTCATCGAACGCAACGTCATCCGCATCGCCGCCGCCGAATTCCGCCTGGGCGAAACACCGCGCGGCGCCATCATGGATGAAGCGGTCGAATTGGCGAAACGCTTCGGCGACAAGGATTCCGGCGCCTTCGTCAACGGAATCGCCGACCGGCTGGGCCGGAAATAAACCCGATACAAGGACACGGCATGGCCCGGGCACCGTCAATAGACCTCCACGTCCACAGCACCTACTCGGACGGACTCCTCACCCCTGACGAACTCGCCCGCCGGGCGGTCAGGCACAACATCACCGCCATTGCCATAACCGACCACGACACCATGGCCGGCAGCGGCGAAAAGGAGGAGGCCTGTCGGCGCCACGGCCTCGCCTTTGTGCCGGGAGTGGAATTGTCCTGCGAACGCGACGGCCGGGAAGTGCACATCCTGTCCCTGTTCGCCGATCCGAAGTCGCCGCTTGTGGCGCGGATTGACGATTTGTCCCTGTCCCGGCGGGAGCGTATGGAATTGATGCTCGAACGCCTTCTGCGGTTGGGCCTGCGGGTCGACATGGCCGAATTGCCGGTCGCGGACGACGGTGTCTACGGTCGGCCCCACCTGGCCCGGGCGCTTATTGCCAAGGGGTTCGTCAAGACCGTCAACGAGGCGTTTGCCAAATACCTTTACGACGATGGGCCGGTGCATATCGCCAAACGGCGGCTGACCGTGTCCGGAGGGGTGGAATTGGCTCACGCCCTGGGCGGGATTGCGATTTTGGCCCACCCGGGCGTGAGCGGTTGGGCGGGAGATTTGGACTCTTTCGCAGCCGAAGGCATCGACGGAGTGGAAGTGTACCACCCCAAACACGGCGGCGAAACCATCGCCAAATTGCTCCGCTATTGCCGGGAACGGGGCCTCCTGCCGTCGGGAGGAAGCGACTTTCATGGACCCGCCGACGGAGCGGAGGTGGGTTCGGCGCGGGTACCTGTGGATTTACTGGCGCCGCTGACGGATCGGGCGGCGGAGAGGAAGGGGCAGGGTCATGGGATTCTTTGACAAGATTCGTTCGGGGCTCAAGAAGACGCGGGACATCCTTTTCATGGACGTCAAGGACGTCTTCCGCATCGGCAGGAAGGTCGACGAGAACCTTCTTTCCGAACTCGAGGAGCGTCTGGTGCTGGCTGACGTCGGGCCGCGGCTGGCGGCGGAAGTGGTGGGGGAGATTCGCGAAAAGTTCAAGAAGAAGGAAATCGAAAAGGCAGAGGATATTCTCGTCTTTCTGAAAAACATGCTGTCGCAAGGCCTGTCCGCGGACGAAGCGTCATTACTGGCGCGCAATGCCAATGGGCCGACCCTGGTCCTGATGGTGGGGGTGAACGGCACCGGCAAAACCACCACCACCGCCAAGCTGGCGCGTTACCTCAAGGACAGCGGTGACAAGGTCATCCTGGCGGCAGCCGACACCTTTCGGGCGGCGGCCGGCGAGCAGCTGGACATTTGGGCGGGCCGGGTCGGAGTGGACATTGTCCGGCACGCGGACGGTGCGGATCCGGCGGCGGTGGTGTTTGACGCCTGCGAGGCGGCCTTGTCCCGCAAGGCGGATTATGTCCTGGTGGACACGGCGGGCCGCATCCACACCAAGGCGAACCTGATGCAGCAGCTCGAAAAAATCCATAGGGTGGCGGCGAAGAAAATCCCCGGCGCCCCGCACGAAGTTTTGCTGGTCCTGGACGCGACGACCGGGCAGAACGCCCTCAGCCAGGCGAAGGTTTTCACCGAAGGGGTGGGCGTCACCGGCCTGGTCCTGACCAAACTCGACGGCACCGCGAAAGGCGGCATCGTTATCGCCATCAACCGGCAGATCAAACTTCCCATCAAGTTTATCGGCGTCGGCGAAAAGGAGGGTGATTTTGCCCCCTTCAACGCCAAAGAGTTCTGCGACGCCCTGTTCGCCGGAGTGGAGACGGACGAAGCGGCGCCGGGGGAGTGACTTGTTGCGGGTGAAAGGTGGATTATGCAAACTGTGGAATTCAATAATAAAAGGATAATATGCGTCCACTGCGTGTGTACATAGATACGTCGGTGTTTGGTGGGATGTTTGACCCTGAGTTCCAGGCAGACACCGAACGTTTTTTTCAATTGGCAGCGGCAGGTCGTTTTGTGCTGGTTGTATCTGAACAGGTCGAAGCTGAAATTAAGCCCAGTCCGCAGGTGGTACGGAATTTTTTTGACCAGACACTTCCCCGGGCTGAGTATTGTTTATTTTCGCATGCCGTGCATAAACTCAGTAATTTATATGTTCAACATAAGGTTGTGGGAAAAAAATCGTCCGTCGATGCGGATCATGTCGCGCTGGCGACAGTCAGTAGATGTGATGGTTTAGTTAGTTGGAATTTCAAGCATATTGTAAGCCCAGATAAAAGCGCCAAATTCAATTTGACTAACGCCTCTGCTGGATACCCACAATTGTTTATACTATCCCCAAGGGAGGTGGTCTTATATGAACAAGCATGACAAAACCGAACCATCCTTTTTCAAATGGATACGTGCGGCTCGCGAAGAGATCAGGCGGGACACGGAAGGTATGACGGCAGAAGAACACGTGGCATATATTCATGCCAAAGCGGATGAATCGCGTCGTGAACGAATACTCGGTAACTCGGAAGCGCTCAATACCGAGGCAACTCCAAAAAGTGCAAAAAAGCGTGCCCGGAAAAAAACTTCGGCACGACTGGTAAAAGCCTGATTCCCAGATCCGCCCCGTATGATAATGGCCTCCCTTTGCCGGGAGGCCATATTATTAGCCAGTACTGCATTATGAACCGACCTTACGACGCCACGCTGCCCGCCGCTGCCGGCTTGGCTCCGCCGAACATTTGCCCCAGCCAGGAACGCAGTTTCCCGGAAACACCGCAATCAACCACTTCGTGCAGGTGCAAGTGGGAGCGTAACGCCTCCTCCTGACCCCGATAACGCGGCGGCAAACGCAACCACGGCGTGTCCGGCGCCCCGTCCGCCACCACGAATGGATTCAACAATCCCCGCCCGGCGTCATAATCCGCCGCTTTCCCGACTACTTCGGTACGCTCGGGCAGGACGAGCCAGGGACGATAACGGAACACCAGTTCGCCGTTCGCATTTCCTTCCAAACTGCCCCAGGTCCGCATGGGGATTTTCCGGTTATGCTTCATCCCCACGCAGGAGAAGGTCTTCAAGGTGTCCGACGCCACCGCCTTCTTCCTGAAGAACAGGATGTCGGTCGAGAATATGAGGCCGAAAATAGAGAGCCGGAACGACCAGCCCGCCACCAACAAACTGAGCAGCGTCAATGCCACCGCAATGATAATCGCCGTGGTGGGCGCGATTTGATTCGTCCCCGCCAATATTCCCACCATCGCCAGCCGCGCCGACTTGAGAATCGCGTCGACACCCGGGAAAGGACAGATGAGAATCAGCACGTCGACGACATTAAACGCCAGCCACACCGCCACATAAGCGATCAGCCCGACTGCCGCCCCCACCAGCCACCCGGCGCCGGACCAAGCCTGCGCCGCCAATCCGGCATCCGCCGCGTAGGCCGACGGGAACAGGTAATTCGCCGCCTCCGCCACATGCCGCGCCGCCGGCTGCGCCACGGTATCGGCGAACATCTTGACGATAATCGGCAAAACCGCTATGGCCCCGGCTTTGTTCACAATATCCCCGAGTGCATTCAGGGGGACTTTAAGGAAGGGAAATGCTTCGCAAATGGTGCTGTTAAATAGCATTAGACCGATAATCAGCAGGAGTGGCACCCAGATGGTCGGTTGATCGTACAGCGGCAGGCTTGCCCGCAAGTGATCCGGTGCCCGGAAATAATGCCACATCCCCAATGCCGCCACCCCGAACAGCGGATTCACCGCCTGACCGGTCAAGGCGACAAAAGCCTGATTGATTTTACCGCCGCGATCCGAACGGGTATCGGCCCGGGTGTCGTTTCCGCCTTGATTGAACTCGTCAATCAGCGAATTCAGGGCGCCAAGGTTTTTGTCGACCTGGGGATCGTTACCCTGGCCGGTATAGCCTGGTCCGGCATACTCCGGGCCGGGCTGCCCACCATAACCGGGTTCCGAGTAACCTTGTCCGGTATAGCCCTGGTTGTTGGCGGCGTTCGGTTGATAGCCCTGTTCCGCCGCCGTCGGGGTAAAAAGGGTGAAGCAGAAAAAGACGGTGATGAGACAACCCGGGACCAGTGCGTAAAACCAAGTTTTGCGCATTTTCTTGACTCCTTCCTGTCCACATACCGGACATTGGCGGGAAGCGCCGCCAAACCCCTTCCAAACTACATGACCTATCCACTGCAGCGGCCGGTTAGGCAACTATCCAGATATACCTATCCTAATAGCGGAGGCAACATCCGCAACTTTAGGTAGAAAAATTGAAATAGCACAAAACCGCCAAAAAATCAAGGGGAAGGGATGCAACCCGTGAGCGGGGGAGGCGCGCCGCCCGGCCTTACCCGTCATGCGGCATCTCGGACGGGATCAACCATTTCGCCAGTACCGCAGCCAGCAATTCCTTCTGGATGGGTTTGGCCAGGTAATCGTTCATGCCCGCAGCGGTCAGGAGTTCACGCGAGCCGGACCAGGCGTTGGCGGTCAAGGCCACAATGGGAACCTTGACCGCTTTGCCGCCTAATTCCCGTATGGCTTTGGTGGTTTCTATGCCGTCCATTTCCGGCATCATGTGATCCATGAAGACAATGTCGTAATCGTTCTGCACAAACAGGGTCAGGGCTTCCTTGCCGGACGAGGCGGTGTCGCTTGTCAGGCCGTAGAGCTTCAACAATCCCGAGGCGACCACCAGGTTGACGGCATTGTCGTCGACGACCAGGGCGCGGGCGTCGTACCTGACTCCGAACGGGATGCGTTGCGGGAGTTTTTTCAGTGAATCATCGCTCCCGGGCGTAAGGGGGATGAGCACATGGAAGACGGAGCCTTGCATATAGACGCTGTCCACCGACAGGTTGCCGCCCATGATTTCGACGAGGTTTTTGGATATGGAGAGGCCTAGGCCGGTGCCGTGGACCTTGCGGTTCTTCTGCGCGTCGACTTGGCGGAAAGCGTTGAACAGTCCGTCCAGATCCTCCGCCTTGATGCCGATGCCGGTGTCGATGACGCGGAAGTGGAGCAGGGGCGGTTCGGCGCTGACGCTAAGGGTGACTGAGCCTTGGTCGGTGAATTTGACCGCGTTCCCGATGAGGTTGAGGAGAACTTGCCGGATGCGGATTTCGTCGCCGTGAAATACGGGGGGAATAGGCCCGTGTTGTTCGATGCTGAAGGCGAGTTTTTTTCTCTCCGCCAAGTGTCCGCAGATCGAGGCGATACTATCCAGCATGGCCTGGAAAGTGAAATCGCATTTCACCAGGGACAATTTCCCCGACTCGATGCGGGAGATATCCAGGATGTCGTCGACGATGGTGAGGAGGGACTCGGAGGCGGAACGGATTTCGCCGGCGCGTTTTTGCTGTTTTGGGGTGAGCTCGTCGGCGAGGAGCAGGTCCGACAGGCCCATGATGGCGTTCATGGGGGTACGGATTTCGTGGGACATGTTGGCGAAGAAGAGGGTCTTCTCCCGGCTGGCCTCCTCCACCTTCTTCCGTTCGAAATCGGCCTGTACGGCGTAGAGGCGGAGTTCGTGGCGCTCTTTCAATTGTTGGACCATCTTCTTGACCGCTTCCCGCAGGGACTCGACCTCGCGGATGCCGCTATTGCCGAGGTCGAGGTTTTCGTCGCCGGGGCCAATGTTCCCGTAGGCGATACGGGCAGTGGCATCGGTGATGCGGCGAATGGGGGCGGCGATTTTCCGGCTGGTGAAGATGGCGGCGCCGATGAGGATTAGGGTTCCGGCGGCGCAGATAAGGGCGATGGCTGTGGAGATGGAGTGTGCTTCGCTGAACAGGATATTGGTGGGGCTGTCGAGGTAGAGGAAGATTTCCCGGTTGGTCTGGGGCAGGTTAATGGGACTAAGCGAAACCAGCGAGGGATGGTTGTAGACGGGGGAGTGGATTTCCCTCATGAACACTTCATGATTCTTGAGGGCGGCGGAGAGGGCGAGGCGGTCCTTGGGATCGAAGTCGAGGTCAAGGAACTTTCCGCCGGACGCGTCGGGGTCGCGGGCGTAGACAATGATGCCGGCGTCGGTGACGAGCATGATGTTGCGATTGCCGTCCGCCTGCAAGTTGTTCAGGAAGGCGAAGGCTTTTTCGTAAGTGATATCCATGCCGAGGGTGCCGATGATAATCCCGTCGCGGATGATGGGGAAAGAGATGGTGGCGATGTATTTCTCCCCTTCGCCGATGCCGTAGTCCCAGAAGCCGCCGGAATCCTGCCAGGGTTTTCCTTCCTTGAAGGGGATGATGTGCCAGTAGGCGACATCCATGTCGTCGAGTGCCTTGACGGACGGGATTTCGCGGATCACCCCTTTTTCCTGAACGAACGTGCGTGTGTACCAGGTGCCGCCCGGGTCGGCGACACCGGGGGCGAAGACGTACCAGGCGCAGTAGATTTCCTGGTTCGACTGCATCAGCGTGTCGAGGATGCGCTCGAGGTCGGCGCGGGCGTTGTCGGTATCGGCTGCGGCTTCGGCGAGGTTTTTGGCGGTGAGATCCATGAGCCCGGTGATTCCGGCCATGGTGTCGATGATTTTATTGGTTACGAAACGCGTCGAGACGTCGACAGTTTCCCTCACCCGGGTGCTGGCGTAGGAGTGGACGATATGTTCCACGGTGAGGTAAATGAAGGCAATGGTGATGAGAAAGGGCAGCACGCTGGCAATCAGGACCCGGGCGAAGATGCTGGCTAGTCTTTTCTTCATGGTGGGTCTTCTTCGGCAAGGTCGCCAAAACGTATATAAAAATTGAACTTTTGCAAAGTGGCGATTTAACCGCCAATCGCCACTTTGCAAAAATCGTTTTTACCCGGATTTCAAGGGTTTTTGTTTTTACAAAATCGCCATTCGGCGGTTTGAATGGTGATTTTGCAAAAGTCCAGTTCCTAATCGTTTTCTGTGGTTCTCTTTGTCCTCTATGTTCACGGCGTCCTCTGTGAAAATTCTTCTGGCCATGCCCAACCTCCATTCTTCCCTAAAAGAAAAGAATGGAAATCCCGGCGGATCCTTACCTGGGCCCAAAGGGCGATTTTTTGGGGTAAGGTGGTCAGTCAAACCCCGGCGTGCTCTAGGATGGCCTAACTACCCGCCTTCTTCTCCTCCGCGACCCGTTAAATCGCACTGGCACGCCTTAAAAAGACCCTTTGGACCCAGCATGACCGGGATTTCCAATCGGGCACTGCGAGCTTCGGCCGAAGCTTCACTACAGATTTCCTTATAACCGCGTTCAGGCGGGGCAATATAAAAATTCGAAAAAATTTCAGCATTCCTCGAATCGCCGCTCGATTTTCTCAGAGGGTTCGAGTAGCCAGATGCGGCTGTTGACTCTACAACGCGGCATTAGCGGGAAACGCATCCGCAAATGCCGCATGAAGTTAGGGGTATCGGTGAACCATGGGGCGGTAGCGAAAAACAGCCCGATATCCCGTCCTACATGCAACCTTTTAATCCCACGACTATTGTGGAGGCGGTTCCCACAATAGTCGTGTTGTAGCATTATATTGATGATACTTTTAGGTAAGGTAATAGCAATACAAATATCAGCGGGAACCACCACACTTCTTGAGGCTTTTCCGAAACGGGTGTTGCAACGCCGGCCAGATTTTTGCATCATTGTTGGACGATGGCAAATATGCCAAAGCCTCTGCTTGGAAATTCGGTATATACCGGCCAGTCCATCCCGGCATACCGGGAAGGACTAACCGGTTTTTTTTGACCTGCCCGGAGTGTACGGTATGCGTTGTCATAATGTTTGGTGGCCGGCGTTCCTCATAACCTTGCTTTTGAGCCAGTGTCCCGCCCATGCCGGCGACACGCAAACGCCTGATCCGGGAAGCGCCGGACAAACCCCGCCCCCGGCCCTCGCCCTCCCTCCCGCCGCCTCGATCGAGGCGGAAGAGGTTCCGGACGAGGACGCGCCTTGGTCGGATTTCGCCGGTTGGAAGAACGAGCGTGAGGGCGAAAGGCTGGAACTCAGGGACGAACTCATCTCCAGCCACCTCGCCTTCCTTAGTGCCCTGGAACTCGCCATCGCCGAGGCCGGGCAGCTTCCCCAAGACGAGGAAACCACTCGGCTGGCCTGGGCGAGGGTGGAATATCTGCTTGAAACGGCATACCGCCTCCTCTCGGCCTCGGGCGAATTCGACGCTTTCCTGAAAACCTCCGCCCCTCTCCGTCCCGCCGCCGCCGCAAGCCTCGAAGCCATTCCCTTGACGACCGAAGACCCGCCGGACGGCAAACCCGACGGCGGCCTGATCTATGCCGACGCCGCCGGAAAACTGTACATCATCAATACCGGCAAAAACGGGGACGAACTCATCGACGTAGAGACCGGGAAAAAGCCCGCCAAAGAGGAAGGCATTGTCGCGCGGCCGGCCAAACCGGTGATCGTTCCCTTCGAGGCGCAAGTCAGGCAGCTCCGCTCCCGCGCCGCCTGGCTGCGCGCCCTGGCCCTCGAACGCCTCGGCAAAACGGCCGAAGCGGGGCAGGAAACCGCCGACCTCGGGCTGATCCGCGACTGGCTCTTTTGGGGACCGCTGTACGGCGCGGCCGAATACCAGGCGCAAATCGTCGAAGCTCCCCTCGATATCTACGACAGCCTCGCCGCCAGTCTTTCCTCCCAAGACCGCCGCCTCCGCGCCGTGACCACCACCGACCCGCTGGGACGGGTATTCCCCGGGACCATGTTTAGGGGAGAGGGCGGAAAAACCGTGGTCGCCATGGCCCTGGTATATTCACCCGATGACCTCCCCGCCGTGCTCCGCTTCGGCACCAATCCGGGCTCGTATATTTGCGTCAACCAGCTGCGCGTCCCCAATTCCCGCCACGCCGGACTCCCCGACCCCGACCGGGAAGCCGCCAATGTCTGGCTCCACCGGGGCTGGAACGCCATCCTGGTCCGCACCTCCTCCACCACAGCCGATTGGCGCTTCGCCCTGCGCCTCACTTTGCCGGACGGCCGGCCGTTCCCCGGCAAAATCGCCAAACCCACCGACCTCAACCAAGGGGAATTCGTCACCGTCCTGCGCCGCGCCGCCCTGCGTTCACGCTGGGAACGCCTCTACGCCCCGCCGGATGCGCCCTTTACCGGCGGCCTCAAGGTCATGTCCCGGCGGGTGCGGGAGTACCCGGACGACGCCAGGGCGAATTTTTACCTCGGCTCCTTCCTGGTCTCCCGGCGGCTGATGGAAGGCGCGGAACGGTTCGACCGTGAACTCATCTTCAACCGCGCCATGCTTAACTCCGGCCAGGACCCCTTCTTCACCTTGATCTCCGCCCGGTCGGTCGACACCGGCCTCGACGGTCCGGACCGCGAGGAAAACCTGCGCCTGGTCCTTCTGAAGTCGGTCGCCGACCGGGGCTCGGCCGCCGCCCTCGTGGATATCGGCCGCCTCTACCTCGACACCATGCGCCAGCCGCGCCGGGCCGGGGAATACGCGCGGATGGCCTTGTCGGTCAACCCCATGTCCCTGCGGGCCGGCGTCCTGGAGTACGACGTGGCGATGGCCATGGGCTGGAAACCGCTCGCCGGAATGCTATTGGAAAAACTGGCGGTACGCCATCCCAACTCCGAGGCCGCGCGGCTTCGCCTGGGACGTTCGGCCCTCGCCCTGGGGCGTTTCGGGAAAGCGCTGGGCGAATTCTACGCCATCCTCGGCCGCGACGCCGCGAACCCCGAAGCGCTGGACGGCGCGGTACTCGCCCAGAGCATGCTGGGACAGACTTCCGCCGCCGTCAACCTCCTCGTCGACCATATCGCCCGCTTCCCGAACGACTTCCACGCCAGGGTGAAACTTGCCGAGCTCTACCGCGTCCTGGGGCGCGAACAAGAGGCGCGGGAGGTCATCGGACAAGCCCTTGTCCTGGCTCCCGACGATCCGCTCGCCCAGCGGCTCCTGGCCGAACTCAACCGGGAAACCTACGCCGAGGGGAAGGTGGCGGCGAAGGAGTCGGAAAAAGCTTTACGGCAGGAAGTGGATCTCTCCCCCACCGCCTCGCCTCCCGCCAACGGCTGGGAGTACCTTTATTTCCAGGTCGAGGATCGGCTCGGGGAAGACGGTTCGATGCGGCGGGCCATTTCCTTCGCCATCAGGGTGCACACCCCCCGCGCCGCGCGCATCCTCCGCCATCTCGGCCTGTCCCTCGACAGCCGCTACGAACGAAGTTCCTTCAAACGCCTCGACATCATCGGTCCCGACGGCCAGCGCTCCCCCTTCACCCCGCACCACGCGCCCACCAGCGGCGGCCTTCCCTTCCTCCTCCCTCCCCTCCGGCCGGGAATGGTCATCGAGGCGGAAGTGGCGATTCACCGCGAACGCACCGATTTCCTGGGCGATTATTTCGGCCATATCGCCTCCCTGTCCCAAGCCGCGCCGATCCGGCTCTCCCGCTACCTCTTCACCTCCCCGAAAGACCGCCGGGTCTTTTTCAAACCGGTTAACGGCGCCCCCGAAGCCATGGAAATCCCCACCCGGGACGGCAAGGAAATCACCCGGGTCTGGGAAATGTCGAACCTCCCCGCCTTCACCCCCGAACCGCATTCCCGGGGCCCCGAGGACCTCGCCCCCGCCGTTCAGGTCTCGTCCTTCGGCAGTTGGGACGACTTCGCCCGCTGGTATTGGCGCCTTATCGGCGCCCAGTACCACGCCCCGCCGGAACTGCGTTTACTGGCCCAGGGCATGGGAAAAGACGACGACCCGCCCCTGGCCCGGCTGGACGCCGCCGCCCGCTGGGTGTCGCAGAGCATCACCAGCCGGCAGGACGAATACGGCCCCTACGCCTACCGCCCCATCAACGCCCGCTCCATCCTGTCCCGGCTCTCGGCCGACGCCAAGGACCGCGCCCTTCTCCTCTGCCTGATGGCCAGGGAGTACGGCCTGGAGGCCTGGCCCGTCCTGTCGCGCCTGCGGGGTACGGCAAGCGGCGGACCGACCGTGCTGGAAGGATCGTCGCTGCCGCTGCTGGATTATTTCAACCATTCCCTCGCCCTGGTCTATTCGCCGGTCGGAGGCAATGTGTTCATGGAAGCCTCGAACCCCTACCGCCCGCCGGGGGTGATGCCGTCGCAACTCTCCGGAAGCCCCGGCATGGCGGTGACGCCGCGTGGGGCGGGAAAAATGGTCATTCCCGACAACGGGGCGGCGGCCTGCGAGTGGCGCGAGACCGCCGACCTCCTGGTCGACGAGGACGGCAGCATTCTTTGGGAACAGGCCATTTCCGGGACCGGGACCGCCGCCGAAGCTTTGCGCCGCCGCTTCGGGGACCAGGACGCCAACGCGGAGGAAAGCCGGGCCTGGGTGGAATTCCTCGCCTCCATCGGCGGCGTTCCCTCCACGGTGGTCGACGAATTCCAGGAAAAGGGGCGGGACCCCGCGTCGGCCCTGTGGTCGGGGCGGGCCCGCCTCAGGCGCTACGCCGCCATGGCGGACGAAAGGGTGATTCTGCGCATTCCCCCCCTACCCGGTCAGGCCGATGCGGTGGAAGCGGGATTCGCCTACCCGCTCGGCTTCGAGGAATACGCCCGCCACGGCGAGCGCACGCAGAGCATAATTCTCCCGCACGGTTTCGGGATTGTCCGGAAAATCGCGGTGCGTTACCCGCCCGCGTGGCGGCTGGTGAACAGCGTCGAGTCTTTCGAACGCAAGTATGAGTTTGGCGCCTTGCGCTTGACGGCGACGCCGACGGCGGGAAAAATCACCCTGGATTTTTCCTGTGAAATTCCCGGCCACGAAATAGCCGCCATCGACTTCGACGCTTTTCGCGAGTTTGCCGCCGAAGCGGGCAGGTGGCTGGCGGCGGAATTGGTGTGGGAAAAACCGTGAACCTCTGTGCTTCAACCATCGGGAAATCGGTCATGGCCAAATATGGACTCACTCACCTGGCGCTCTTCCTGTGCGCCGGTCTCGCCCTCGTCTCCGCCGCTCCATCCGGCGAAGAACAACTCATCGAGAAGGCGCGCATGTTGATGGATTTCCAATCCACCAATCGCGGCGACCGCGACGCGGCCGTGCGCTTCGCCATCTCCGCCTCCCGGGACTGCATCGGCACCCCCCTGGCCGAATTCGCCGTCCGCTTCGCCCTGAAATTCGATCCGGCCGGACTCTCCAACGTCAATGTCGGCGAAGCCGAGGCCCGGCGCATCCTGGCGAATGAAGGCGAACTCGCGCCCGAACACCGCGACGCCCTCCGCCGCTTCGTCGCCCGTTCCTTCACCGCCTCCGGACGGCGCGACGACGCCATGGAAGTGCACCGCCGCCGCGGCCTCGCCATGTCCTGGCTCGTCTCCGGACCCTTCCCCGGTTTGGGAATCGGCCGCGACCAGCGTGGCCAGGACCGCAGCACCGAAATCCATCAGTCCGACGTCATCCAGAATCCCCCCGACGCCGAACAATTCCGCCGCTGGCGGAAAAACCCGCCCTGGCGGGCACTCGATCCCAACCGTTCCTTCCCCTACGTCCATCCCTGGAAAGCAACCGGACGCTCCGGGGACGGCGCAGTCGTCATGTTCACCACCGTCGACCTGGCGGAGGCGGACAACAAGTCGCTCTTCCATATCCAGTCCGACGTCTCCTGGCGCCTGTACGTCGACGCGTCCCTGGCGGCGGAAGTGGACAAAAACAGCCGCGAGGTGGCGCGGGAACACACCGTGCCCTTCCCGCTTTCGCCGGGACGCCACACGGTTCTCCTGGAGCTTTTCCCGCCGCCTGTCGGCGAGGATGCGGAGGAAGCCCGTTTCGCCCTCAGGCTCGAAGCCGCCCCCGCCTTCACCTGGGACTGCCACGCCGCCAGCCCCGATGTGGAAAAGCGCGCCAGCGCCCGCCGGGAGGCCCGCTCCCCGCGTTATCTCGCCGAACTTCACCGCGCGGCGATGGAGACTAACCATCCGGCCCTGCTGGCGACCCTGGCCCAGTCCTGTTCGGAGCAGGATCTTCCCGACGCCGCCTCCTGGTGGGCGGAAAAAGCGGCGGGATTGGACCCCGCCGACGCCACCCTGGCGGTACTCGCCGGAAGCATGATTGCCCAGAACCCGCTCCTTCCCCCCGAGCGCCGCCAGGACCTCGCCCGCGAGTGGCACCGGAAGGCGCTGGGCATCAACGCCGATTTGGTGCCGTCCCTCCTCTTCATGGCCCGGGAGGCGATGGAGGCAGGGGATTCGCGCCTGTCGGCGGAGTACCTCGAAAGGGCGCGGAAAGTCAACCCGAACTCCATAGACGTATTGCTCGAACGCGGCGCCTGGGCGCGGCGTTTCGCCTCCGGTTCGACCGTCCGGGCGATTTGGGACGAAAGCGGCAAGGTCCAGCCGACTTCGGTGGCGGTGCAGAACGCCATCGCCGCCATGCCCAAGGCCGGCTTTCTCGACATGGATCACCGGCTATCCGCCTGCCGGGCGGCGTATGAGGCGGGGCCGTATTTGCCGGAGACCGGCCTGAAATTGGCGGAAGCCCTGGCGGATTTGGGAAAAACTCAGGAAGCGGATTTCATTTTGAAAAACACCCAGGAATTGTTCAAGGGCGAGGCCGGGGTGCTGGAGATGGTGTCGGGGCTTTATACCCGCATGGAAATGCACAAGGCCGCCGCCGCCGCGATGGAGGACGCGGTCCGGGTCACTCCCGAAAACGACAAGCTCTGGCGGCGCCTCGGCGATATCCGCCTGGACATGGGGGAACCGGACGGCGCGGTGAAGTTTTGGCAAGTGAGCCTGGACGCCAATCCCGGGCAGTTCGAACTTGGGGACATGATTGCCAATTTCGGCAAATCCGCGCCGCAACTTTATAACGAAGGCGGCCACGACGCCATCGTCATGACCGCGAACGCCGACGCGGATCGCTACGGCACGGACGTGGTGCGGCTCTTGGATCGGGTGACCGTGACCTTCGCGGCGGACGGTTCCTACCGCCGCCTGACCCACGAGATCGATCTCGCCCGGACCCAGCGCGGCGGCGAACTCCTGACCGGCATCGATCAGAAAGGCGAACTCCTTACGGCGCGCATCGTTTTCCCCACCGGGAACACTCTCGAGCCGGAGCCTTTCCCCGGACAGGGCGGCCTGCGCCTGCCGGTGATAATGCCGGGGGCAAGCCGGGAAATTCGGGTGATGGAGACGGTCGCGGCGGATCAGGGCCCGCCCGTCCTGCCGCCCTGGTTTTTCCAGGACCCCTCCGGCCGGATACCCCTGGTTCTGAGCGAATACATCATCCGCGCCCCGCGCGATTTTCCGCTGGTTTACGTCATGCGAAACCTCGGTTCGGAGGTCGAGTTCGAGTTGACCCGCGAGGACAACCAGGATGTCTACCGTTGGACCGCCCACCTGGCCTCGCCCATCCGCGAGCCGGGGGCGGTGCATGTATCGGAGCGGGTGCCGTCGGTCGAAATCGGGGTGAAGACCACCTGGGAGGACGTGGCGGCGCGGGAGCTCAGGAAATTCGACGGCAAGCTTACCCCCTCCATGCGCATGCGCCAGCTTCTCGGCCGCCTGCAGCCGCCGCAGGTGTCCGGCAGGCCGAATCCACTGGAGATGGCGAAGGCGATTTACCGCTATGTCCTGGACGAAGTGGATCCGGACGGCGGCGGCGAGGTGGCGGCGCATATCGAGGTCGAACAGATGGGCGACCGGAATCTGCTTCTGTTGGCCCTCTTGAAGGCGGCCGGACTGGACGCGCAGCCGGCGATGGCCAGGCCGTCGGTGCGGGCGATGTATCCGGCGACGTGGGAGATACCCAGCCGGAGCATATTCACGGTGCCGATGGTGCGGCTGTCGATTCCGGGAGGGAGCACCTATTTCCTCGACACCAGGTTCGACTCGCTTCCCTTCGGGAAGATCCCGGACGACCTGTCCGGCGCGACGGTGCTGTCGCTGTTGTCCGGAGGGCCCTTGTTTGAAACGCTGCCGACGTTGCCGGCGGAGGACTCGATAATCTACCGGATTCGCACGGTGAAGCTGCCGGCGGAGGGGGCGGCGGTCGAGGTGTCGGGGCGGAGTTGGCGGCGCGGGGTGGCGGGGCTGGTGCGGGATCAGGCGCTGGCGACCGCCGACGCCGAGACGCGGCGCGATTTGCTTTTGACTTCCTTGTACCCGGTTTTTCCGGACGCGGTGCTGAAACAGTTCGACGTGCAGCGTACCGACGACACCGAGGCGTCGTCCCTGGAGCGCTACGAAATTTCCAGCAATTTTCCGCTGGAGCGGCGTCCCGGGGGGGTGATATCGGTGGGGTTGTGCCTGATGCGGCCGCGGATTATTACCCCCGAGACGCGGAACCTGACCCGGCGGGGAACGGCGTGCCACATTCAATCCCTCCACATCGCGGAAGACCGGAATGTCTTCCGGCTGCCGGAGGGCGGGCGTTTCGTCAGGTTGCCGCGTCCGGCGCATTTGCCGAGCCGGTTCGGGGTTTATCAGTTGCGGGTTACCGAAAGGGGCGACAATTCGCTGGAGATTTCCCGGAAATACCAGATTCCGGAACAACGCATCATGCCCTGGGATTGGCGGGATTTCCTGGTTTTTCTGGAGGATATCGATTTGGCGGAGAAACAGTGGATAGAGTATGTCGTCTCGAATGAGGCCGAAGGGGAGTGACAATGCGGCGTTTGTATACGATTGAGAACGGGTTGTTGGTCGAGGCGGCGAGCGAGCCGGCGCCGGTGGGAGTGTATATTTCACCGGACGAGAGCGAGCGGCGCTTTTTGCTGGACGCCGAGAAGTTGGACGAGCACACGCTATTGTCCTCCCTCGACCCCGATGAGCTAGCGCGTTTGGAGTTCGAGCCCGCGCACACGGCGATGATCTTCAAGAGGCCCTGTAACCAAACCATAACCGGCGGCGAGAATGCCCACCTGGAGTTCAAGGTGGCGTCGGTGGGCTTGTTTTTGTTTGCGGACAAGCTGATTGTGGTGCAGTCGCAGGATATGCCGATTTACCCCGGCGCGCGGCCGGTGAACCGGGATTTCAGCCTTAGGGAGGCGCTTTTGCGGATGCTCTACCGGACGATAATGCACTTCCTCGAGCACCTGAAAGCCATCAACATGATGGTGGACGCGATTGAAAGGGAGATTAACCGCTCTTTCGAAAACCGGCATCTCATTTCCCTGTTCGCCTTGGAGAAGTCGCTGGTCTATTACGTGAACGCGATCAATTCGAACGACGCGCTCTTGCAGAAAATGCGGAACAACCACGCGAAAATGGGCTTCACGACCGAAGAACTGGAAATGCTGGACGACATCATCATCGAAAACAACCAGTGCGGCAGGCAGGCAGAAATTTACACGAACATCCTTGCCGGCATGATGGACGCGCGGGCGAGCATAGTGTCGAACAACCTGAACGTCCTGATGAAAACCTTGACCATGATCACCATTTGCCTGATGGTGCCGACCATGGTGGTGTCGATTTTTTCCATGAACGTGCGCCTGCCCATCGCTTCGGACAACCATTGGGCGTTCTGGTTCGTCATGTCCCTGGCGGTCCTGGCCCTTTCGGGATTCATGGCTTTGTGGCGCTGGCGGAGGTGGTGAGGAATGGCTAAGGCGAGCGTGTATCCGCCGTCGGTGGAGAAATTGATTGACGAGTTCGCGGAACTTCCCGGCATCGGCAAACGGACGGCCGAGCGTTTGGCATTTCACATCCTGTCGACGCCCCGCGAAAGCGCGATGGCCTTGGCCCTGGCGATTCGGGACGCCAGACGGAATCTCCGCGCCTGCCAGCGCTGTTTTCACATTGCCGAAGGGGAGCTGTGCGCGATTTGCGCCGACACCTCGCGCGACGGCGCCTTGATGTGCGTGACTGAACTTCCCCGCGATGTCATCGCCCTGGAGAAGGCGGACATTTACCGTGGCGTTTACCATGTCTTGCAGGGGCGGCTGTCGCCGGCGGATGGGGTGGGGCCGGACAATATTCGGGTGAAGGAGCTTGTGGAACGGCTGGGGCAGGGGGGCGTCCAGGAAGTAATTTTGGCGACCCGGCCGAGCGCGGAGGGGGACGCAACGGCGGAGTATTTGGCGGGTCTCCTAGCGGACAAATTTCCCGGGGTGAAGGTGACGCGTCTGGCGCGAGGGCTGGCCAGCGGCGCGGACTTCGAAAACGCGGCGGCGTCGTCATTGGCGTATGCGTTTCAGGGGCGGCAATAGTTAATAACTGGACTTTTGCAAAATCACCATTCAAACCGCCGAATGGCGATTTTGTAAAATTAAAAACCCTTGAAATCCGGGCAAAAACGATTTTTGCAAAGTGGCGATTGGCGGTTAAATCGCCACTTTGCAAAAGTTCAGTTAATAAAAGGAACCGGTGGTGATAATGCCTAATACAATCGATATCCCTTACACGGACGACATATTGGCCAGTGCCGGTATGTCCCGTTCGGAACTGGCGGAAACTGCCAGGATCGCCACAGCCGCCAAATTGTTTCAAGATGGCAGGATAACCTTGGGGCAAGCGGCCAAAATGTGCGGATTTGGCAAAGTGGCATTTATGGAGGAATTGGCCAGGAAAGGATATTCCTGCGTCAACCTTGGCGTTGAGGACGCCGAAGACGAACTCAGGTTTATCAATGGCGATTAAATCCGTGGTGATCGACACTGGTCCGCTCATACTGTTGGCCAAAACCGGCCTTTTGCCCGTCGTTGGCCAATTGCCTTATCGTTTTGTCATACCCGGAGAGGTGATAGACGAGTTGAAAGCCGGTGACGAACTTGGCCATCAAGCTGTGGATCTATCCTGGCTGCATGTAAAAGCGTTGCAGACGCCCATTCCTGTTACAATTCAAGCCACGCTGGATTTGGGCGAAGCGGCGGTCATTCAACTGGCCCTGGAAAATGGCATAGATTTGGTATGCCTGGATGATTTGCGAGGCAGGCGCATTGCCAAGGCGGTTGGCTTTGAGGTCATCGGCTTGCTTGGCCTGCTGGGAAAAGCGAAACGTCGGGGGCATATTCCAGCCCTTTTCCCATGCGTCGAAAAATTGCTGGCGGCGGGGGCGCGTTATTCACCCGAGCTTATTGCGCAAATAATTGCGGATGTTGACAATACCACCCCAGCGCCGGAAAAACAAAGTACCGCGAAAGGTCATGCATGTCCTCTACCAAACTCCCCCATCCCACCCTCCACCGCTCCTGGGTCGAAATAGACCTCCAGGCCGTAGTTGACAACCTCCGCTTCTTCCGGCGATTCATCGGTCCCAAACCCCTTCTCATGCCAGCAGTAAAAGCCGACGCCTACGGCCACGGCGCCGTGCCGATCGCCAAAGCCGCCATCGCCGGAGGCGCCAACCGCCTCGCCGTCGCCACCGCCCTTGAAGGTCAAACCCTCCGCGAAGCCGGCATCGGCCTCCCCATCCAAATCCTCGGCGCCACCCTGCCGGAAGAAGTGAACCTCGCCGTCCGCTACAATCTCATCCTCTCCGTCCACGACCTTTACATCGCCCGGCTTGCCGCCCTCGCCGCCCACCGCGAAAACCGCGCCGTGCCCATCCACCTGAAAATCGACTCCGGCATGGGACGCCTCGGCATCCTGCCGGAAAATGCCGTGGCCGCGGCTGCCGAAATCGCCGCCTATCCGGGAATTCACCTCGAAGGCGTTTTCATGCACTTTGCCGACCCGGCAGACATTTCCTATAGCCGCTGGCAAATCGACGAATTCAATCGCGCCTGCCGGGACCTTGAACAAGCCGGGGTCAAGAGCTTCCTCCGCCATGCCTCCTCGTCCGGAGCCATCCTGCTTCACCCCGACGCCCATTTCGACATGGTCCGCCCCGGCTGCGGCATGTACGGTTACCTTTCCCCCGGCTGGCTCGGCCAAGAACACCGCCTCGCCCCGGTCATGGCCTGGAAAAGCACGGTCATCCAAATCAAGGACTACCCCCCCGGACGCAACCTGGGTTACAGCCGCACCTACACCACCCGCCGGCCCACCCGGGTCGCGGTTCTTCCGGTCGGCTACGCCGACGGCTTCAGAAGGGAATTCTCCAACCGGGGTTATGTCCTTGTCCGGGGACATCGCGCCCCGGTCGTCGGCATGGTATCGATGGATTATAGCATTGTCGACGTTACGGAGATCCCCGACCTGGAAGTCGGAGCGACGGCGACCCTGCTCGGCAGCGATCAGGGGAGTATAATTAACGCAGAAGAAATGGCGGAATGGGGGAAGACCATTCCCTATTGCCTCACCACCGGGATCGGAAATCGGGTTGGACGTTATTACCAGCCCGAGTCATTTTGATATCCTGTGCGGCGCGGTCGCCGTTCCGGGGTGCTACGGCCTTTTTTTTACCCCGGGCATTCGTTATAATTAGCGCAAGTGGTGTGAGGGGTAAAACACACAGGAGAAACGTATGGCAGCCGATTTCCGGACCGCCCTCGCCAAACGCCGCACCAATTACGATCTCAGCAACAAAAGCTCCCTCACCGACGCCCAGATAAAGGAACTGGTCGATTATGCCGTGTTGAACACTCCTTCCGCCTTCAATTCCCAATCGGCGCGGGTGGTGATTCTGCTGGGCGGCGAACATAAAAAACTCTGGGAAATTGTCAGGGAAACCTTGCGGAAAATAGTCCCGCCGGACAAATTCCAGCCCACCGACGACAAGATAAATGGTTTCGCCGCCGGCTACGGAACCTTATTGGTTTGCGAAGACCGGGGGGTGATTCGCGAACTGCAAAAAGATTTCCCCATCTACAAGGACGCCTTCCCAGGTTTCTCCGCCAATTCCACCGGCATGCTTCAACTCGCCCTGTGGGTGATGCTCAAGGACGCCGGCATGGGCGCCAGTCTCCAGCATTACGGGAATCTGATCGAAAGGGAAGTGCAAAAAACCTGGAACCTCGGCACCGACTATCAGCTCGTCGCCCAAATGCCTTTCGGCATCGCCAATTCCGAGCCGGAAAAGCCCGAACGCGAACCAATCGAAAAACAGGTCAAATTGTTCAAGTCGTAAGTCTCAAGCAAAGGAACCGCCGCTTGTCCCATCCGCGGTTTTTACTTGACGCGCCTCTAACCGGTCCGGGACAATTCCTCCTGGGCCGGGAGGAGTCGCACCACGCCCTGAACGCCCTGCGGGTACACCGGGGCGACATCGTCGTCGTCTTCGACGGACTGGGACGCCACGCCGAAGCGTTGGTTGTCGAAACGGGGAAAGCCGGTCTGAAGGTTCAGGTCGACAGCGTACTGGAGGTCGCGCGCCTTCCCAACCGGTTGACCCTGGCGACCGCCATCCCCAAGGGTAAACGCTGGCAGATGCTGATCGAAAAATGCACCGAACTCGGGGTGGACCGCATCATCCCCATCCAAACCGCCAGAGGCGTGGCCAAAGGCGAGGGCGATCCCGCGAAATGGCGGCGCTGGATTGGCGAGGCGGCGAAGCAGTCCCGGCGCGCCTGGCTGCCGGAAATCGGGGAACCGCGATCCTTCCGTGACCTTCCCGCCATGGCGGGTTCGGCCGGCGCGCTACTATTGCTAGCCGATCCGGAAGGGGAGAGTCCGGGGACGTACCGGGAAATTATCCGGGGTGCGCCGGAGGCGGTGGTGTTGGTGGGTCCGGAAGGGGGATTCACGCCGGAGGAGGAGGAATTCTGCCGTGATATGGGGGCGCGGGGAATTTGCCTGTCGCCGTTTGTCCTGCGGGTGGAGACGGCGGCGGCGGCGGGGTGCGCGATTGTCAGGGACTTATGGCTGTGAAGCAAGCTGGGGGTTTGAATGGAAAAGGTAATTAAAGATTCCCCGTCAGGGGAGGAGACGCAAAGCGGCGAGGCCACGGCCGAGGACGAAACCTCCGGCGCCGAGGCCGGGTCGATGGCGGCGCTGCCGCCGTCCGGCGGTGGCGGCGAACCGCTGGGCGCGTACGCCAAAGCGTTGGCCAACAAAATGGCTGAGGCCGAGGCCAACACGATTAAGCAGGCGGAAGCGAATGCGCATGCCAACGCGAATACGAATTTGCAGGCGAACACGAACGGCAATTCCAGCCAGAGCCCAAATGCGGAGGCCGCCACACTTGACCCCCGCCCGGGTGTCGGCATCCCCAATGCCGGTAAGCACACCACGCAAATCAAAAACGCCGGCCAGTCCGACGCCAGCCCGTCCTCGGTGGAAGAATCCGACAACGCCGGAGGCGACCAGAGCGGCAGCGGCAATTATATTCATCCCGATGTCGGCGCGGCTTCGAGCCAACGCCTCCGGCCGGTGCCGCCGAATGTGAAACGGGTGCCGTGGCATGTGCGTTATCACGAGCAATTGATGGTGGCGGAAATTATCCTCACCGGCCTGTTTTTTCTGCTGGCGTTTTACCTTTTTTATCTTTGGTTCTTTACCAAACATGAACCGGTGGCTTTCGCGCCCAGCCGCGAAGGCTTTATCCAGGCTCTTTCCCTGTTCCCGCCCATGCCGACCGACCCCGCCTGGCGGGTCAAGGCGACGCCGGGGCGCTGGCGGAATATCGTGGTGCACCACACGGCGGCAGATACCGGTTCCCTGGAATCCATCGACCGTTTTCACCGTGAGGTGCGGAAATGGGAGAACGGGTTGGGTTACCATTTCCTCATCGGGAACGGCTTCGGCATGGGGGACGGCCAGATCGTTTCCAGCCGCCGCTGGCTGGAACAATTGGACGGCGCGCACGTGAAGGTGCCGGGGAAGGGCAAGGCGAATTCGTATTCCATCGGCGTGGCGCTGGTGGGTAATTTCGAAAACCATGTCGCCACGCCCCGGCAATTGGCGGCCTTAAGGGGGCTCCTGAGTTTTCTCTTGTCCGAGTACGGGATTAAAAACAGTGAAATTGTCGGGCATGGGCAAGTGGCTTTGAAGCATACCGAGTGCCCGGGAAAATTATTTTTTCTGGACGAGATCGTGAAAACCCTGTGAGGGAACATAATGCAAAGACTCTGGGCGCCCTGGCGCATGACCTACATCAATGAGATAGATAACAAAAAGGAAACAGGCTGCTTTTTCTGCAACGCCTGGAGCAAACACGGCGAGGAGCGGGAAACGCTTCTGGTGGGCCGGGGCCGCGACGCTTTCATCATGCTGAACCGTTTCCCCTACGCCAACGCCCACCTCCTCATCGCTCCGGCCCGGCATATCGGCAGCATGGAGGACGCGACGGCGGCGGAAGGGGCGGAGTTGTGGCGCCTTACCACCCTGGCGAAAAAAGCGCTCGCGAACGCCTTTTCACCGCACGGCTTCAATGTGGGGATAAATCAGGGGCGGGTCGGCGGAGCGGGGGTTTTGGACCATTTGCACTTGCATATCGTACCCCGTTGGGAAGGGGACATAAACTTCATGCCGGTGTTCGCGGATGTGCGAATCATCCCCCAGGCTTTGCAGGAAACCCGGGAAAAGCTGGAGCCGTATGTGGAAGAATTGCTGGCGGGGGAATGACCGTTATTTCATCCCGTGCCGCTCCACCCAAACCACGATTTCCCGTTGCAGCGCCTCGTCTTTCGGCCATTTCAATTCCAGGCGTCCGTCCGGATGCCGTTTCACCATCGACGCCCTCTCGAACGTCTTCAGCGGTTCCTCGGCCATTTTCGCGCCGACGCCCAATGCGCTCGCCACTTTAGGCAGGGTCGTGAATTGGCCGGCATTGGCATAAATAAGCCGCAACAGCCGCTGATGGATCGGCGTCGCGGTTATGGCGGCAATCGCCATCGGCCCAGACAAACGCATTTCCCCGCCCGACTTGGGAATGGGCTGGACCTTGACAAAGGTCACCCCCATCCGCTTCGCCTCGGACCAGCGCACCAACCCCAAACCAGACAGTTCCTCTTCCTTCGCCGGGTCGATGAAGCGCACCTCCACCACCGTGTTCAACGGAAATGGATTCTCGGCTTCAATGGATACGCCGCTGTCGTCCTGGATACTGGTGATCATCCGGGTGAGGACGTCACCGGAAGCCTCCACCCGGATGATGCGGGTAATCGACGCCAACGGGAGGGGCTTGAAAAGATTCCGCTTCTCCTCGGGGATTTCGGTGATGTCGGACAGGGAAGGCGGCGGCGCGGCAGGTTTCAGGATCTCGTGCACCACCTGGAGTTCCGACAATAGCGCCTCCGGGCTTTGCGGCCGGTTGGCCGGTTTTTTATCCATCATCCGCATAATGAGGGAGCCAAGGACCGACGGCAATTCCGGCTTTACGGCACAAGGGTCCGGGCGATCCGCGGAGATCTGTTTTAAGAGCACTCCCACCACCGAATCGGCGTCGAAGGGCACGTCGCCGATCGCCATGCAGTACATTGACACGCCCAAGCTATAAATGTCTGATCGCGAGTCCATCCGGAGGCCTTTGGCCTGTTCCGGACTCATGTAAAAGGGCGTTCCCATGATGAGGCCGGAGTCGGAGGTTACGGATTCGGGGGTCATGTTTTTGGCGAGGCCGAAATCGGCGATTTTCAGGATGCCGTCTTTCGTCAGCATCAGGTTATCGGGCTTGATGTCCCGGTGAATGATGTTCGCCTGGTTGGCGGCGATAAGGCCTTGGGTGACCTGGATGGCGAATTCGACCGTATCCTCGGGTTGCAGGGCCTTTTTCTCTTCGATAAGTTTTTGCACCGTGCCGCCGTCGATATATTCGTTCACTATGTACCAGAGGTTGTCTTCGGAACCAAAGTCGTAGACCTTGACGATATTCGGGTGGTTGAGTTGCGCCGCCGCTTGCGCTTCCATTTGGAAACGTTCGATATAGGAGGGGTCGGAGGAAAATTTTGGGTCTAGGATTTTGAAGGCGACCTTGCGCTTAAGGTCAATCTGATCCGCCAGGTAAACCACCCCCATTGCTCCTTTGCCAATGCCATGAAGGAGTTTGCAGCCGCCCATGGTCTTGTTGGCGAGATCTTCCAGAGGGTTCGCGCTCATGATGCATCCTGCGGATAAGAGAAAAAGTGGGCGGCCCTGCTCAGGCCGCCAAGGTATACTGTAGCATAATTATGCCGGAAATGGAAAAATAGACAAGGAAATTGACGATCAATTAGGAAATACTTTGTCTAAAACGGGAATCAGCCTCTGGATTTGCCCAGTTTTTCGATTTCCTCGGTCGACAAACCGGTGATAGCGGCGATTGTTTCCACAGGAAGACCCTGACGCAAGGCGTTCAGGGCAGTTTATTCACCCTCAAGCCGGACCGGCCGGCGGTTGAGGGATAAGCTTCTCCGGTTTGGTGGCGACGGTGAAGGGGATGGGGGACCCGAACCCGCTGCCGCGGTCTCCCACGGTGATTCGTTCGGAAACGCCGGTATTGCCCTTGTCACGCTGATCCATCGGCAGATAATTACGGAGCGGCGGGCCGACATAGAGCTGGCGCGGCCGGGATATACGATTGTCGCGATCGTGGCGCATCTCCCGCCAGTGGGCGAGCCAGCCCGGGGTCCGGCCAATCGCAAAGAGAACGGTAAACATGTTGAAGGGAATCCCGGCCGCCTTGAGGATCAGCCCGGAATAGAAGTCGACGTTGGGGTAAAGATGCCGCGACAGGAAGTAGTCGTCCGACAAGGCTGCTTCCTCTAGCCGCATGGCGATATCGAACATCGGGTCGGACATGCCGGGTTTATTGAGGAGCTTATGGCAGAGTTCCTTCATGATCTTCGCCCGGGGGTCGAAAGTCTTATAGACCCGGTGGCCGAAACCCATCAGGCGGGCGTCCTTGTTTTTGGCATGTTCGATGAAACGCCGTCCGTCGTCGCCGGATCGGTGAATGCTGTCGAGCATGCTGATGACCCCTTGGTTCGCACCGCCGTGGCGAGCCCCCCACAGGGCGGAAATGCCGGTGGAAATGACCGCGTAGACGTTTGCGAGACTTGAGCCGGTCATGCGCACCGCCGAGGTGGAGCAGTTCTGCTCGTGGTCGGCGTGGAGAATCAGGAAAGTGTCGATCGCCTTGACGATGTCCGGATCCTGCTGGTAATCCCGCACTGGGCTGGAGAACATCATGTTGAGGAAGTTCTCGACAAAACGCAGGCGGTAGGACGGGTAAATCATCGGTTCGCCGATGAATTTCTTGTAGGAGAAGGCGGCGATGGTGCGGACCTGCGAGACCAGATTGGCGATAATCTGCCGCTCCTCCGCGTCCGTGGGTTCCTCCGGCACCGGGTAGAACGACGACAGCGAGGCGACCATGGTGGCGAGAATGGCCATGGGGTGGGCGTTATTGGGGAAGGCGAGAAAGAAGTGCCGCATGTCCTCGTGAATCAGGGAGGAATTGTTCAGGAGCCCGGAAAAGCCGTCGAGCTGCTTTGGGGTGGGGAGTTCCCCGTACATCAGGAGGTAGGCGACTTCCACAAAACGGCTCTTCGCGGCCAGTTCCTCGATGGGATAGCCGCGGTAACGGAGAATGCCCTGTTCGCCGTCGAGATAAGTGATGCCGCTCCGGCAGGATCCGGTGTTGACATATGCTTCGTCCAGGGTGATATGGCCGGATTTCTGGCGTAATTTGGCAATGTCCACAGCGCGCTCGCCTTCGCTCCCGACGACCACGGGGAGTTCGACAACGCTGCCGTCCGCGAAACTTAGAGAGGCGGTTTCATCCATTGGGGGTTACTCCTTATCGCTTGTCTGTCCGCTGTGCCGCGCTACAGTACTTTTTCGTAAATCAGCTTGTCGTCGCCGACATCGTAGAAATCGACAATGCGGGCGGCTTCACGATACCCTATTTTGAGGTAAAAATCCCGGGTAGATTGATATTGCAACTTACCGCTCGTTTCAACGAAAATCTTCCGCCCGCCCCTTTCCCGGGCCGCGTCGGCGGCTTTTTGGGCCAATTTTCGGCCAAGGCCTTCCCCCTGGCAATCCGGGTCCACGGCTATCCAGTAGAGGTCGAACGAACCCAGCGTGCAGGGGATGGGCCCGAAACATACATAGCCTTTTACTTTGCCGCCGTCTTCGGCGATGCAAAAATGGTAACCGCAGGCTTCGCCCTTGGCAAGACGCTCCTCGACCAATTCCCGCGCCACCGGTATTTCATCGGGCCGGAAAAACCCGGTTTTTTCACAAAGGTCCTGGATGGATTGCGGGTCGGAGGCGTTGGGGACGGTACGGAATTCGGTTGCCATTCGGGTTCTCCTGGTAATCGGGCAGACGGCTGACTTGCCATTGCCCCTGATTTATGTCATAATCCATTACATAATGGACACCGCAACTGGTAATTCATGCCAGAATTGCGGGAGCGGTTCCCGCAAATATAGCGTTGTAGGACTAGTATACCATATCAACGCCCGGTTTGGCGAAGGAGAGGTGGAATAATGAATCCGCAAGTCGCTTTGGTCATGGGATCCTATTCGGACTATAACAAGCTGGAAGGGGTGATGGCGGTTTTCAAGGAATTCGGTATTTTGCACGAAGTTAGGGTGATGTCGGCGCACCGCACCCCGGAAGCGGTGGCGGAATATGCGAAAAGCGCCGAAAAAAACGGTATCAAGGTCATAATCGCCGCCGCCGGCGGCGCAGCCCACCTTCCCGGGGTGATAGCCTCGTATACGGTTCTGCCGGTGATTGGCTTGCCGATAGTGATTCAAAGCGGCATGGGCGGAGTCGACAGCCTGCTGTCCATGGTCCAGATGCCGGCGGGAATTCCGGTGGCGGTGATGTCGACCGGATCGGGCGGACCGGAAAATGCCGCCTTGATGGCGGTCGCCATTCTGGCGACTAGCGACCCGACCCTGACGGAAATGTTAAAGACCTACCGGAGAAAAATGGCCGACAAGGTCATCGAACGCGACTCGACCTTGCAGTGGAAAATGCGCTCGCGGGAACAGGAAAACAATCGGGTGTGAAAGCAGGGCGCTTTTTTGGGTGCGGGAGTAGATATGATAGTCGGCTATGTGTCGTGGGGCGAAAAGATTACTTTTTATATCGAAACGTGCTTTTCAATAATTTCTGTCCTACCCGATCCGGCTGTGGATGGCATTACGGTTTTGACCGACCACCCCGGCATGTTCCGCATGTTCGATGGCAACGCCAAGGTTACCATCGCCCCTTTGCCAACTGAGACGTTCCACGAATGGTATGGGGAATGGCACTATCTCTTTAGGGCAAAAATCAAGGGGATTCAAAAGCTTGTCGAGTTGAACCCAGGCAATGATTTGTTGTTTCTGGACTCCGACACCTTTCGCGGTGGGGATCTGGCGCCGGTAAGGGAATGTTTAGCCAATGGCGGCTTATGTATGCACGATTTCCACGGCAGACTCAAGGACAAGCCGGTGGTAAGCAACAGTTGGAAGAAATTTTGGCGTGGAGTCGGAAACCGGAATTGGGATGGAATCGAGATTGGCGACGATCTCGCCCACCGGAATTCGGGATGTCTCGGCTTTCCCGCCGGGCGAGCGAAGGAACTGCTGGATAAAGCCTTGCGCCTGAATGACGCCATCTTGAAGGCATGGAAGGGAAAATCACCGGTTCACAGCACTGAGGAAGGCGTTTTTTCCATGGTGATGGATAATGCCGGAGAGGTGATGGATATTTCGGGAATCATTGGGCACTATTACCGGTATAAGGAAGTTTGGCAGGCCGAGATCAGTGAGTTCCTTGCCAAAAGCAGAATGAATAATAATACTTTGGCCGAAGATATCGAGGCGGTAAAAAAGTTTGATTTCAAAACTACGCCGCTCGATGTCCATATACCCCGTTGGCGGAAACGGACCAACCGGGTCATGACGAGGTTGTTGCCTGATAAACGGGTGCGCCATTTCCCCGACCCGTACGCGATACGCTATTGAACAATCCGCGAATTAGACGTCGCCCTAAAGGCACTATGTCATGAATCTTTCCCCTGAACATCCTGACGCGCCGCCGCTTACTCTACCTCTAGCAATGTCGCCGGATAAAACCCGCGGCCGGCGCTTCCCCGAACCCGAGCACCCCTACCGGAACGCCTTCCAGCGGGATCGGGACCGGATCATTCACTCCGCGCATTTCCGGCGTCTCGAATACAAAACCCAGGTCTTTGTCAACGGCGAAGGCGACAATTACCGCACGCGGCTCACCCATACCCTGGAAGTTAACCAGATTGCCCGCACCCTCGCCCGGGCGCTCGGGATAAACGAGGATTTGGCCGAGGCGGTGGCTTTGTCGCACGATCTGGGGCATACCCCGTTCGGCCATGCGGGGGAACGGGTGTTGAATGCCTTGATGGCGGGGGAGGGCGGGTTTGACCACAATATCCAGGGCTTAAGGATTGTCGACCGGCTGGAGGCGCGCTATGCGGCGTTCAGGGGGTTGAACTTGACATATGAAGTAAGGGAGGCGTTTTTTCAGCACTCGGGGCGAAAAGTTACCCCAGAGACGGCCGAATTCACCCCGGCGCGAGGGATGTTATTGGAAGTGCAGGCCACCCTGGTGGCGGACGATATCGCTTATATCGCCCACGATATCGACGACGGACTCTACAGCGGCCTGTTAAGGGCGGAAGAGCTGGACGCCTGCGCGGTTTGGCGCGAGGCGACGGCGGTGGAGGGATTCACCGGTTTCCGGCCGGGATTGCAGCGAACTGAAGGGGTGCGGAGGCTTATCAACCGGCTGGTCGGGGATGCCGTGGAAACGAGCCGCGTCAATCTGGAGCGAAAGGGAAATGCGGATATTTCCGCAATTTTTACCGCGGAAACGCCGATAGTAACCTTTTCTCCGGCGTTGGAAGAAAAGAAAAACGAACTTAAAAAATTTCTTTTCAAAAATTTCTACCGGCACCAGGCAGTGCTGGCGGTCATGAAAAAGGCCCAGGCGATGCTGGAGGAGTTATGGCGGTACTATGTGGCGGAGCCTCAACAACTGCCGGATGAGTATCGGGATATAATGGAAGAGGTTGGGGTGAATAGGGCGGTTACGGATTATTTGGCCGGAATGACCGATAGATATTTAAGGGAGGAGTGGCGAAGGCGCTGCGGAAGAGAGGACGGGCTCCGCTGATTCCGGGCAAAATTGAAAAAATGTGGAGAAAAGCAAAAAAGATCGTTGACAATATCGTTTGCGGCGTTATCATATGACGCTTTCCCCGATGGGGGGTAGGAATCCCGCGTCACGTGGATTCGGGAGCAGCGAGTGCTTGTCACCGCGCTTCTTCGAGTAGTGACCGCGGTTTAAATGATGCCTAACCTTCCGGCGTGCGAAAAAACGTTGTCCAGTTGGAATTTCAAACTGCCGCACCATTAGGCTGCGGTAAGTGAAATTCGTAAAAGCGACCGTTTCCGGTCGCCAGCGGCGGTCAGCTTCGGCCGTCAGCGTAATACTGGGACGTTTTTTCAGGCCTGACTGTCGGTGGTATTACCTTTAAATGATTTTTTTCCGCCGCTGTGGAAAGAGTCAATTTTTCCACATTCGGTGGTTTTTTTGTTAATTGCCCGGAATGCTTGGCATCGGGGCAAGCGGCGTGTTGTGTTGCGCGTTTGGATAATCTGAGAGGGTGAAATCACATGAAGCTTCCCGTTTATGACAAACAGGGGCAGTCGGTCGAGGAAATCGACTTTGACGAGACCCTTTTGGGCAAGTTTGTCAATTACAAGCTGCTGCATGCCG